>NZ_CP049362.1:1887413-2201982 GCF_019343455.1 Alcaligenes ammonioxydans
CAGCACTATCTGAAAATGCGTACGTGGCTGGAACCGCTGGGCGTGGAACTAGCCTGGTTAAGCGGCAGTTTGGGCGTGAAGGCCAAACGCCTTGCGTATGATGCCATTCGTTCTGGGCAAGCCCGTCTGGCGATCGGCACTCAGGCCCTGATTCAGGACAATGTTCAGTTTCATAAGCTGGGGCTGGTGATCCTGGACGAGCAGCACCGCTTTGGAGTGGGCCAGCGTCTGGAGCTGAACCGCAAGGGCGATGCACAGGACAACAAAGGCCAAGCCTATTTGCCCCACCAACTCAATATGAGTGCGACCCCTATCCCGCGCACGCTGGCCATGGCGTTTTTTGCGGATCTGGATGTGTCCGCGATTGACGAGTTGCCGCCCGGGCGCAGTCCCATCATCACAAAACTGGCGGCGGACAATCGTCGTGATGAGATCATGGCCCGCGTGCGAGCCGAAGTTGCTCAGGGACGACAAGCTTATTGGGTTTGTCCCCTGGTCGAGGAAAGCGAGGCCCTGCAGTTACAAACCGCTGTCGACACCCATGCGGCGCTGGAACAAGCACTGGCTCCTTTGCGGATCGGCCTGATTCATGGCCGTTTGTCCTCGGCAGAAAAAGCGGAGGTCATGGAAGCCTTTCGCAGCGGAAATCTGGACGTGCTGGTCGCCACGACCGTCATCGAAGTGGGGGTGGATGTCCCTAACGCTTCTTTGATGATTATTGAGCATGCCGAGCGTTTCGGTCTGGCTCAACTGCACCAGCTGCGCGGTCGGGTAGGGCGCGGGCAGATCCAGTCCGTTTGTGTGCTGCTGTACCAGGCACCGCTCTCGGCAGTGGCCCGCTTGCGCTTGCGGGCCATGTATGAAACCACGGATGGCTTTGAGATCGCCCGCCGCGACCTGGAACAACGCGGCCCTGGCGAGTTTATGGGCATGCGCCAGTCCGGACAGGCCGGCCTGCGTTTTGCCAGTTTGCAGTCTGATGAGGACCTGATCGAACAGGCCCAACACTTGGCCAGCTCCTTTCGACGTGATTATCCAGACCACGCTCACCAGCATTTGCAGCGCTGGATGAAGGGACGGGAAGAGTTACTGCGTAGTTGACCATGAGCCTGCCTACAAGCTTCACCGTTTACGGCGTGCTAAGCCAGGCAGGATGGATATGGCGCCATAGGCGCCCCTGTATTGTGGTGAAGATGCTCAGCCTGTCCGGCCAGCGCTCTTTACCCAAGGTCTTAATGCTGTTTTGCACAAGGAATTGTCATGACATTGACCGAGCTGAAGTACATCGTTGCCGTGGCACGCGAACGCCATTTTGGGCGTGCCGCCGAAGCCTGCTTTGTGAGCCAGCCCACCTTATCGGTGGCCATCAAGAAGCTGGAAGACGAATTAGGCGTGGTCATCTTCGAGCGTGGCGGGCCCGAAGTGGCGATTACCCCGATCGGGCTGCGTATTGTTACCCAGGCACAGAAGGTGCTGGAAGAGGGGGCCAATTTGCGCGAAATTGCCCGACAGGGCCATGATCCCCTGGCCGGTCCATTGCGCGTGGGCATTATCTACACCGTAGCGCCGTATCTGCTGCCAAAGCTGGTTCCCAAGCAGATCGAACTGACTCCGCAAATGCCGCTGTTATTGCAGGAAAATTTTACGGTGCGCCTGCTGGAGCTGCTGCGTCAAGGTGAGATTGATTGTGCAATTGTGGCCCTGCCTTTGCCCGAGACAGGTCTGGTCATCCGCGAGCTGTATGACGAACCCTTTGTGGTGGCTATGCCGCATGATCATGCTTGGGCCAAGCGTAAGGAAATCGACCCCGAGCAACTGAAAGACCAAACCATGTTGCTGCTGGGCGCCGGCCACTGCTTTCGCGACCAGGTGCTGGATGTCTGCCCCGAGCTATCCCGTTTTTCGGCCTCCAGTGAAGGGATACAGCGCACCTTTGAAGGATCGTCGCTGGAAACCATCCGACATATGGTCGCCACCGGGATCGGTTTGACGGTCCTGCCTGCCAGTTCACTGACGGCCCCCGGACAGGCTAACGAACTGCTGGCCTACGTTCCCTTCAAAAAACCCATTCCAGATCGGCGCATTGCCTTGGTCTGGCGCAAAAGTTTTCCACGTCTCTCGGCCATTGATGCGCTGACCCGTGGGATCATGGAAAGCGGGTTAGCTGGTGTGAACTACTTAAAAGTCGAATACAACAGCAATTTCCCGTATCCTGAACTAGCGTAAGCCGCGCAGCCACTGCGTGTTATTCTGCTTCAGTATTTATTTAGCCCTCTGTTTAACAGGAGTCCACTATGGCAAAAGCCGTGAAAGCAGTGAGTAAAACCGCCAAGGTCAACAAGGCCGAAGAAGCCCCGAACACTGATACCAAGGTCGCAGTTGCAGCCGATGCAAAGGCTGAAGCAAAACCGGCCCCCGCCAAGAAAGTGACTGCTAAAAAGGCCGTCGCCAAAAAGCCTGCTACAGCGGCGGCCAAACCCGCCGCCGCCCGTAAACCGGCGGCTGCAAAACCGGCCGCCACCAAACCTGCTGCCCCCGCGACGTCCACCAGCAGCGCGCTGAAGATTGATATCGGCATTTCCACGGCAGATCGTGCTGCGGTGGTCAATGAGCTGTCCAAGGTGCTGGCCGACTCTTATACCGTCTACCTGATGACACACAACTTCCACTGGAACGTCACTGGCCCCATGTTCAAGACTCTGCACGAGCTGTTCATGACCCAGTACACGGAACTGTGGCAGGCTCTGGACGACATCGCTGAGCGTATCCGCGCGTTGGGTCATTACGCGCCAGGCACCTACGCCGAATTCCAGAAGCTCTCCTCGATTACGCAGCCCACTTCCGTGCCGGATGCCACCACCATGATCGAATTGCTGGTCAAGGGTAACGAAGCGCTGGCTCGTACCGCCCGTACGGCTTTTGATCGCGCCGACTCTGCCGACGACCAGCCCACGGCTGATTTGTTGACCCAGCGTCTGGACGTGCACGAGAAAAACGCCTGGATGCTGCGCAGTTTGCTGCAGTAATTCGTTCGTTGTCGCTGTCCAAGCGCAAGAAAAAGGGCCGCCGCAAGGTGGCCCTTCTTTTTTCCACTATAGAAAACCCTGAATTGGGTCGCAAGGCAGGCATAAAGCCTCGTTATCGGTGTATGCTTTCCTGCATATTCACGGAGGTGTTTTCTATGAAAATTCGTTTCACTCCTGTTGCAGCGGCCATGAGCCTGGCAACGGGTCTGCTCTTGTCCGGTGCTGCTCACGCTGACAATATCCGTATCGCGCTGGCGGGCCCTTTTACAGGCTCGGTCACCCAATACGGCGATATGGTCAAACAAGGTGTCGACACAGCCATCGAACAGATCAATGCCAGCGGTGGCGTTCTGGGCAAACAGCTCGAACTGGTCACTGTTGACGACGCCTGCGAACCCAAGCAAGGGCCTGTCGCCGCTAACCGTATCGTGAATGACAAGATCCATTATGTTGTCGGCCACGTGTGTTCGGGTGCGACCATCGCGGCCACGGACATTTACAACAACGAAGGCGTATTGATGGTCACCCCATCGGCTACGGCTCCTGCGGTCACCGATGGCAAAGGCTATGAAATGATCCTGCGCACCATCGGTCGCGATGATCAGCAAGGTCCGGCTGCTGCCAAGTTCATTCTGGAACAGATCAAACCCACCAAAGTAGCGGTGCTGCACGACAAGCAGTCCTACGGTCAGGGTATTGCCGCCTCGGTCCGCTCTGAACTGCAAAAAGCCGGTACGGACGTGGTCCTGTTCGAAGGGATCAATGCGGGCGACAGTGATTACTCGGCTGTAATCACCAAACTGAAATCCACGGGTGTGGACTTCGTGTACTTTGGCGGCTATCACCCCGAAATGGGGCTGTTGCTGCGTCAGGCAGCTGAGCAAGGCGTGAAAGTTCATTTCATGGGCCCAGAAGGGGTAGGCAACCCCGATATCAACGCCATTGCCGGCAAGGCCGTGGAAGGTATGCTGCTGACCTTGCCTGCGGACTTCTCGCAAGATCCCGACAACCAGGCCATCGTACAAGCCTTCAAGGACAAGAAGCGCGATCCTAGCGGTGCGTTCCAGTTGTCCGCCTATGCTGCCACCTTGGCTATTGCCGAAGGCATCAAGGGCGCTGGCGCTGACGACCCCGTCAAGGTGGCAGAGTACCTGCATGCCAACAGTGTGAAAACACCTATCGGTCTTATCAGCTGGAACAAGCAGGGCGACCTGAACGACTTCAAATTTGATGTGTTCAGCTGGCACGCAGACGGTAGCAAATCGGTCTACGGCAAGTAATCTCTGATACTTGTGTGCAAAAAAAACCGACCTTCGGGTCGGTTTTTTTTATTAGGGTTTTGCGCTCAAGCCCATTCAGGCATCAATACGCAACCCCGTCTCGCGATCGAACCAGTGCAAAGGGTGGGGGGGCATGTGACCAATCTGGATGGCCTCCCCAATTTGAATCGGATACTCGCGCGTTTGTTCAATCGGACAGCGCACAATAATGCGGTAGTCGCCACAACCCAGATGCAAGAGCTGCTCGGAGCCCAGAACTTCGACCATTTCAACTTGCGTCGTCACACCCGGCACATGCAGCCTGATGTGTTCAGGGCGAATGCCCAAAAACACCTTGCGGCCTCGGACGGAGGCAGGCACCATCTCAGGGCCAAACTGCACAGACTGGCCATTGTCCTGCAGAATCTGACCTTGCTCGCTCACTTGCACCGGTAACAGGTTCATGGGCGGCGAGCCAATAAACGTGGCCACAAACACCGAGGCCGGTTTTTCAAACACCTCGACCGGAGTGCCGATCTGCTCGGGCATGCCCTGGTTCATCACAATCATGCGCTCAGCCAAGGTCATGGCCTCAATCTGATCGTGCGTCACATACAGACTGGTGGTTTTCAGGCGACGATGCAGTTTCTGAATTTCCAGGCGCATCTGGACTCGCAGCTTGGCATCCAGGTTTGACAACGGCTCATCAAACAGAAACACCTTGGGCTCACGCACAATCGCACGACCCATCGCCACCCGTTGGCGCTGACCACCGGATAGCTGGCCGGGACGCCGCTCAAGCAGCGCACCCAACTCCAGAATGGCCGCCGCCGCATTGACCCGTTGCTTGATCTCGTCCTTGGAGAATTTCCGGATCTTCAGACCATAGGCCATATTGTCAAAGACCGACATATGAGGGTAGAGGGCGTAGTTCTGAAACACCATGGCGATGTCGCGTTCAGCCGGTTCCAGATCATTGACTACTTTACCGTCAATCAGAACCTGGCCCGCCGTAACGGATTCCAGGCCTGCCACCATACGCATCAAGGTCGATTTCCCGCAGCCGGAAGGGCCCACAATGACCACGAACTCGCCATCGTTCACGTCCACATCAATGCCGTGAATAACGACCGTCCCGTTCGGGTAGGTTTTCTTGACGCCTTCAAATCGTAAGCTAGCCATTCAATAGAGCCTGTAGAGAATTACTTTTCAGAGTCGATAAGACCTTTGACGAACCATTTTTGCATCAGCATCACCACCAGTGCGGGCGGGATCATCGCCAAAAGGGCCGTTGCCATCACCACATTCCATTCAGTCACGCTGTCACCACCGGAAATCATGCGCCGGATACCGACCACAATCGGGTACATATCCTCTTTGGTGGTGATAATCAACGGCCACAGATACTGGTTCCAGCCGTAAATGAACTGAATCACAAACAAAGCGGCAATGCTGGTTTTGGATAGAGGCAGCAACACATCCTTGAAAAACCGCATCGGGCCAGCCCCATCAATACGCGCTGCCTCGATCAACTCATCCGGCACGGTCAGAAAGAACTGGCGAAACAGGAAGG
This sequence comes from Alcaligenes ammonioxydans, assembly GCF_019343455.1. NCBI lineage: Bacteria > Pseudomonadati > Pseudomonadota > Betaproteobacteria > Burkholderiales > Alcaligenaceae > Alcaligenes > Alcaligenes ammonioxydans. The sequence continues at coordinate 1,893,272 of NZ_CP049362.1, forward strand.
TGGCCGTTGCCGAGGCGATCAGAGGCAAAATAAGGCCTCCGTAGCTATCGAGCAATTGCAAATCGGCCACCACCTTGTAAGTGGGCATGATTCGCACTTCCACAGGCAGCATCAGGGTGATGAAAATCATCCAGAAAAACAGCATGCGAAAGGGGAAGCGGAAGTACACCACGGCAAATGCCGAGAGCATGGAAATAATGATCTTGCCAACCGCAATGCCCAGCGCCATCACCATGCTGACCAGCAGCATGCGGCCCACGGGCGGAGAGTTGGTCGCCGTGCCTTGCAAGGCGGTCAGGTAGTTCTCCACCATGTGCGAGCCCGGCCAGAGCGACATGGGCGCACGGGCCACTTCGGCACTGGTCTGGGTCGAGGCCACAAAGGTGATGTACAGGGGCAGGGCGATCACGATCACCCCCAGGATCAGGATAAGATGCGTGAAAAAATCGAGAAGAGGGCGTCGTTCAACCATGACTATGTTCCTTGCTGCGCATTAGCTGTACGTCACTTTGCGATCGATGTAGCGGAACTGAATCACGGTCAGTGCCACCACAATCGCCATCAGCACCACGGACTGAGCCGCCGAGGAGCCAATATCCAGGCCTCGAAAGCCGGTGTTATAGACTCGGTAGACCAGGATCGACGTTGCTTCACCTGGGCCGCCTTGGCTGACGACATCAATGATGGCGAACGTATCAAAGAAGGCATAAATAATATTGACGACCAACAGGAAAAAGGTCGTGGGCGCCAGCAGGGGAAACACAATGCCCCAAAAACGGCGCATTGGCCCGGCACCGTCCATGGCGGCTGCTTCAATCAGAGAGCGAGGGATTGCTTGCAGACCCGCCAGAAAGAACAAAAAATTGTAAGAGATCTGTTTCCACACCGAGGCAATCACCACCAGCAACATGGCATCGTTACCATTCAAACGCGGGTTCCACTCAAAGCCCTGCTCCAGCAGAAAAACCGCCACAATCCCCACGGACGGCGAAAACAGAAATAGCCATAACACACCGGCCACGGCGGTTGCCACGGCATAAGGCCAGATCAGCAGGCTGCGATACAGCAGGGCGCCACGCACCACACGATTTGCCATTACCGCCAACAGCAACGCCACCACCAGGCCCAGAACGGACACGGCAAGGGAAAACACGGCGGTCGTCTTGAACGAGGCCCTGTATTCCGTACTGCTGAACAGCTCGGTAAAGTTGGCCAGGCCGACAAACTGCGAGGACAGACCAAACGGATCTTCCAAATGAAAAGCCTGCCACAGCGCTTGCCCGGCAGGCAGGAAAAAAAGATCACAGTAATGGCCAGCTGCGGAGCAAGTAGCAGGTAGGGAAGTGTCTTATGACGAAAGACGACACGTTTTTCCATAGGTTCGCGCGCAAGGGGAAAGGAGCGCCACCATCAGGGTGGACAGATTTCAGGTGAAACGAAAAGCGTATGAGCAGCCAGGACGGCCTGCTGACGGTTTAGTAGGGCCAGGGGCCGGAAGGAACGTCGTCAGGCGCTGCGCTCATACGCTCGATTGTAAACCACCCGCACAAGGCGGGCCCGGCTTACTTCACGCTCTTTTCAAAGCGCTCCAGCAGTTCATTGCCACGGTTTTGCATGGCTTTCAAACCTTCTTCAGGCGTGACTTTACCTGCAAAAATCTGTTCCATCACACCGTCCTCGATATCGCGAATCTGGGGCAAATAACCCAGTCGGATACCGCGGGAGTTATCGGTCGTGCTGGCATCGAGCTGTTTGACCGCCACATCCGCACCTACGTTTTTAGCGTAGAAATCGGACTCCTTGGTCTTTTCAAAGCCGGCCTTGGTCACAGGGACATAACCGGTGTTCTGGTGCCAGGCAGCAGCCTGCTCAGGGCTGGAGATGAACTGGAAGAATTCGGTAACGCCTTTGTAGACATCATCCGACTTTTTGGCAAATACCCAGAGGGAGGCGCCACCAATAATGGAGTTCTGAGGGGCGCCTTGCACATCGCTGTAATAGGGCAGGCTGCTGGTGCCAAACTCAAACTCGCCGGTTTTGATGATGTTGGCGCGGTTGCCGCTGGAGCCGGTAAACATGCCGCACTTGCCGCTGGTAAACAGGGCGTTGGCCGTATCACCCCGACCGCCGTACGAGAAGGAGCCGTCCTTGGACATATCCGCCAGGAAGGTCATGTGCTTGAGAAACAGCGGATTGTCCAGCTGCAGGCGGGCACCGGGGCCACCAAAGCCGTTGTTTTCACTGGCATACGGAATGTTGTGCCAGGCCGCAAAGTTTTCCAGCAAAATCCACGATGGCCAGGACGAGGTATAGCCACACTCCTGACCGGACTCACGCAGTTTTTTGGCGGTGGCATGCAGTTCCTGCCAGGTCTTGGGTGGGTTTTCGGGGTCCAGGCCAGCCTTTTTGAACGCATCCTTGTTGTAGTAGAGCACGGGAGTGGAGCTGTTGAACGGCATGGAGATCAGCTTGCCCTCGTTCGAGGAGTAGTAGCCGGCCACAGCGCCCAGAAAATCAGCGGGGTTGATCGGTTTGCCCACTTTTTCGGACATCTCCTGAACGGGCTGAATAGCGCCTTTGGCTGCCATCATGGTGGCTGTGCCCACTTCAAAGACTTGCAGGATATCGGGTGCATTTCCCGCCCGGAAAGCGGCCACGCCAGCATTCATGGACTCGCCATAATTGCCTTTATACGAAGCCTTAACCTGGTAGTCCGACTGAGATGCGTTAAAGTCTTTGACTAATGCATTAACCCGTTCGCCCAAGGCTCCTTCCATTGAGTGCCAGAACTGAATTTCCGTGGCCGCTTGCGCAGTGCCAATCGAAGCAATCAGACCGGCCAGAGACAGAGCAAATAGTTTTGTTCGCATCAGGTTTTCTCCTGTATAAAAGGTGCCGCTAAGGTGTAGCAGGTTTTAAAACTCAAGCTTATGACTTGTTTATGACGCTCTCGTGAATGTATCCATGGGTTCGTCATATAAGCAATGACTAATTACCCTCAAACGCTAAGAAAACGTGTCAGAGGACAGATTTTAAATGGGAGCGATGATGAATCCACACGATACCTCTTTTAAGCTGGCGTTTATCGGCGCAGGCAATATGGCTAGCGCGCTGGCCGCTGGTTTGATCGGGAAACGCTGCGGCGGCTCGGACGTTTTGGCAATCGATATCTACCCGCCCGCCCTGGAGTCCTGGGCCCAGCAAGGCGTACACATCGCCCATGAGCCCGGTCCGGCCCTGTCCAGGCAACGTATCTGGGTTTTCGCCGTCAAGCCCCAGGTCATGAAAGAGACCGTGCTGGCCTGCAAACCCTATCTGCAGGACGATACCTTGGTGATCAGTGTCGCTGCCGGTATCCCCGCCACCGCGCTGGCCCAGTGGCTGGGTGAGCCTGGCAAGCCGTACCAGCGTGTTATCCGCTGCATGCCCAATACGCCGGCCTTTATTGGCTGTGGCATTACCGGTCTGATGGCTCTGGAACAGGTGGATGACAGCGACAAATCCATTGCTCAGCAATTGTTGAAGTCCGTTGGCGAGGTGGTTTGGGTTGAGGACGATGCAGCCATTGATGCCGTCACCGCCGTTTCGGGCAGTGGCCCAGCTTACGTCTTTTTGTTCATCGAAGCCTTGATCAAAGCCGGAATTGAGCAGGGCTTGTCGCCCGAACAGGCCCGCCAGCTCTCACTGGCGACCTTGCATGGAGCCACCCAGCTGGCAACCCTGTCTCCCGAAGCGCCCTCCGTCTTGCGCGAGCGGGTCACCTCCAAGGGCGGTACCACGGCTGCAGCTTTGGCTGTTTTTAACGAAGGGGGTTTTACGCCACTGGTACAACAAGCAGTCAAGGCTGCCAAACTGCGGGCCGGTGAACTGGCTAAAGAGTTTTCCTGATACCTGCTTGATTTTCTTTACCCCAAGCGGAATTAATCGGGCGCCCTGAACAGGCAAAACAAAAAGCATCCTCCGGGATGCTTTTTGTCTTTTAGCCATAAGGCCTTGAACAGGCGAGGTATTTTCAGGAAACAGGTTTTTAACAAAGCAGGCTTATTCGGAAAACACCGTTGCGCGGCGCTAGGGCTTATACGAAGTGACAACGTTTAGGCGGCTACCCCAAAATGGGTTCCCTTGGTGCAGAACAACGATTATCCAGGCACCAGAAAAAGCACTTTCTAAAAAGCAATGCCGGTAGACCCCGGCCTCGGGAGACAGCTGCTATGACCTTTACTCGACGCTTTACCCCCGCTCTGACCGCCCTGGCCACGGTAATGGCCATGGGTACCGCCTACGCGGCGGACACCATCAAAATCGGTATTCCTCAACCCATGACCGGCCCATCGACTCAATACGGGGACCAGATCCAGGCCGGTGCCTTGACCGCGATTGACGCGATCAATGCAGCAGGGGGGGTCAAGGGCAAAAAGCTGGAGGCCGTTCTGATTGACGATGCCTGTGAACCCAAGCAGGCCGTACCGGCTGCCAACCGCGTGGTCAACTCCGGCGCCAAGTTCGCCGTCGCCCATGCGTGCTCGGGCACGACCGTACCAGCTGTCAACATCTACGAACAGGAAGGGATTGTGGCGATTACTCCCGGCGCCACCTCGCCGCTGGTGACCGACACCATCAAACCTCATTACTTTTTCCGCACCATCGGGCGCGATGACCAGCAAGGCCCTTTTGCGGCCGACTACATTGCTGATGTGCTCAAGCCCAAGAGCATCGCCGTGCTGCATGACAAGCAAACCTACGGCTCGGGCGTGGCCACGCAAGTGCGTGACGCACTCAAGAAAAAGAACATGAACATCGTCATGTACGAAGGCATCAACGTCGGTGACAGCGATTATTCAGCCGTGATCACCAAGCTCAAGGGCGTCAATCCAGACCTGATTTATTTTGGCGGCTATCACGCCGAACTGGGTCTGTTACTGCGTCAGGCTCGTGAGCAGGGCATGACAAACACCTTCATGGGACCGGAAGGCGTTGCCAACCGTGACCTGGTCGCCATTGCCGGCCCGGCAGTGGAAGGATTGCTGGTGACCTTGCCCACTGACTTCACCAAGATGCCGGCCAACAAAGAGGTGATGGAGAACTTCAGCAAATACAAGCGCAACCCTAACGGGGCCTTCACGTTCCCGGCCTATGCGGCCGTACAAATTATTGCCGATACGATCAACGCCGTCGGCGAGGATTCGGCCAAGGGCGCGGACTACATGCACGCAAATGCGTTCAATACCGCCATTGGCGAGGTAGAATACGACGCCAAGGGTGATTTGAAGCACTTCGAATTTGCCGTTTTCAAGTGGGATAAAGATGGCAACTTTGATCTAGTTGAGAAATAAGACTGGATGATGTGCCCCCGCTCTTTATGAAGAACGGGGGCATTGCTTTTGGATGCCCACAAAGCCTCAGAACAAAACGACGGACTCAACGGAAAAAAACAAGCATGTCTGATTTACTCCCTCAGATCGTGCAACAGCTGTTCAATGGATTATCCTTGGGCGCTATTTATGCACTGATCGCCATCGGCTACACAATGGTCTATGGCATTATCGGAATGATTAACTTTGCCCACGGCGAGATCTATATGATCGGCGCCTATGTCGGGCTGGTGACCCTGACTGCGATTGGCGTAGGCTCGGGTTTGCCCATCTGGCTGATCATTCTTATCATGTTGCTGGTTGCCATCCTGGTAACCGCCGTTTACGGCTATGCGATTGAAAAAGTCGCCTATGCGCCGTTGCGTGGCAGCCCCCGGCTGGTTCCGCTGATCTCGGCCATTGGTATGTCCATTTTTCTGCAGAACTGGGTGGCCCTGGGTCAGGGCGCGCGCGACATGGCCGTACCAACGCTGCTGTCGGGTTCCTTCCAGTTCAGCCTGGGCTCGGACGGCTTTACCGTTACAGCGCCATACTCGCGTGTCATGATTATCGTCGTGACCGTGGTGCTGATGATCATGCTCAGCCTCTACATCAAGTATTCGCGACTGGGGAGGGCTTCGCGCGCGTGTTCCCAAGACTTGCGCATGGCCAATCTGCTTGGTATTGATACCAACAAGATCATTTCCTTTACCTTCATCATCGGTGCCATGCTGGCCGCCGTGGGCGGCGTGCTGATTGCCACCGCGATTGGCAAACTGAACCCCTTTATTGGCTTTATCGCCGGCATCAAAGCCTTTACCGCCGCCGTGCTGGGCGGGATTGGCAGCATCCCTGGCGCCATGCTGGGTGGTGTCTTGCTGGGTTTGGCAGAAACCTTTGCGGCTGCCTTTATTTCGTCGCAGTACAAGGACATCGTGGCCTTTTTGCTGTTGGTCTTTATCCTGCTGTTCCGCCCCACGGGCCTGCTGGGTAAACCCGAGGTGGAGAAAGTCTGATGATGAACCGCTTTAGCAATGCATTTATCGCCGCTGTTCTGGCAGGCATCATTGTGGCTCCCGTCTTTGGGCTGCAAATTGTGCGCTCCGGAATGACTACCCATCTGGAGAGCGATTGGCAGATCGTCCTGATTGGCATGGCCCTGGTATTTGTGGTTCAGCTGATCCGGCCCAACGTCAATCGCACCAAAGTGCGAGAAAGCCGTTGGACACTGCCGACGCTAAGCATGCAGCACAAAAAGATTCTGCTGTATATCGTGATTGCCTGCGCCGTGGTCTGGCCCTTTTTTGGCGGTCGAGCCCAGGTGGACATTGCCACCCTGGTGCTGATCTACATCATGCTCGGTCTGGGCTTGAACATTGTGGTGGGCTTTGCCGGCCTGCTGGACCTGGGTTTTGTGGGTTTCTACGCGGTGGGTGCCTACACCTACGCCTTGCTCTATCACTACGCAGGCTGGGGCTTCTGGGAAGCACTGCCGCTGGCTGGTGGCATGGCGGCCCTGTTTGGCTTTCTGCTGGGTTTCCCCGTGCTGCGCTTGCGTGGCGACTATCTGGCCATCGTCACTCTGGGTTTTGGCGAAATCATCCGCCTCTTGCTCATCAATATGTATGACCTGACCGGCGGCCCTGACGGTATTTCCGGCATACCCAAGCCAACCGTATTCGGTTTCCCCATGGCGCGTCGTGCGCCAGAAGGGCAGACCACGTTCCACGACTTGATGGGCTGGACCTTCAGCAACCAGGACGTGGTGGTGTATCTGTACTTGATGGCCCTGGCTTTGGCCCTGATTACCTTGCTGGTCTCCAGCCGCGTGGTGCGTATGCCCATTGGCCGTGCCTGGGAAGCCTTGCGCGAGGACGAGATTGCCTGCCGTTCGCTGGGGCTGAACCCGACCACCATCAAGCTGTCTGCCTTTACCATGGGCGCCATGTTTGCCGGCTTTGGCGGGGCATTCTTCGCTGCCCGTCAGGGTCTGGTCAATCCAGAGTCTTTCACCTTTATTGAATCCGCCCTGATCCTGGCCATTGTGGTGCTGGGTGGCATGGGTTCACAAATCGGCGTCATCCTGGCGGCCATTGTGCTGACCGTGGTCCCTGAGCTGGCCCGAGAGTTTGCGGAGTATCGGATGTTGATTTTTGGTCTGGTCATGGTGGCCATGATGGTATGGCGTCCGCAGGGCTTGTTGCCTGTGCAGCGTCCTCATGTGGAGTTGCGCACATGAGTCCATTACTGCAAGTATCAGACCTGTCCATGCGTTTTGGCGGCTTGCTGGCGGTGGATTCCGTCAGCTTTGATGTGGCCAAAGACGAGGTATTTGCCATCATCGGGCCCAACGGGGCAGGCAAGACTACGGTGTTTAACTGCGTAGGCGGTTTTTACAATCCCACCTCCGGCTCGGTCACTCTGGAAGGTCAGCCCATTCACGGCCTGCCCAGCCACAAAGTGGCTCAGAAAGGGCTGGTGCGCACTTTCCAGAACGTGCGTCTGTTCAAGAAGCTGACCGTGCTGGAGAACCTACTCGTTGCCCAGCACAGCCAGCTCAAGGCCGGGTTCCTGTCGGGGCTGCTGAATCTGTCACGATACAAACAGTCCGAGAAGCAGGCCAAAGAACGTGCCGTGCAATGGCTGGATTTCATGGGGCTGACTGACCTGGCCAATCGCGAGGCCGGCAACCTGGCCTACGGTCACCAGCGCCGCCTGGAAATCGCGCGTTGCATGATTACCCAGCCGCGCCTGTTGATGCTGGACGAACCGGCTGCCGGCCTGAACCCCCAGGAAAAACGTGACCTGCAGGCTCTGATCGACCAATTGCGTCGCGAATTTGGCGTGGCCGTCTTGCTGATCGAGCACGATATGAGCCTGGTTATGGGCGTATCGGACCGGATTCTGGTGATGGAGTATGGCAAACCCATTGCCACCGGCCTACCTGAAGAAGTGCGCAATGATCCGCGCGTCATCAAAGCCTATCTGGGGGAAGAATAAGTGCTCAAGCTGGACTCCGTATCTACCCATTACGGCGCGATTCAGGCGCTGGACCAAGTCAGCGTGGACGTCAATCAGGGCGAGATCGTCACCCTGATTGGCGCGAACGGCGCAGGCAAAACCACCTTGCTCATGACGGTATGCGGTTCGCCCCGAGCCAGCTCGGGCAGCATCAGCTTCATGGGCGAGGACATCACGCACGCTGATACGCACCGCATCATGCGCAAAGGCATCGCCATTTCCCCGGAAGGCCGCCGCGTCTTTCCGGACCTGACCGTGTCGGAAAACCTGAAGATGGGCGGTTTCTTTCTGAACCGCAGCGAGATCGAAGAAGGGGAAGAGCATGTCTACAAACTGTTTCCCCGTCTGAAAGAGCGCGCCTCCCAGCGTGCCGGGACCATGTCCGGTGGTGAACAGCAAATGCTGGCTATTGGTCGTGCCCTGATGAGCAAACCCTCTTTGCTCTTGCTGGATGAACCGACGCTGGGGCTGGCTCCGCTGATCATCGCGCAGATCTTTGACATCATCCGCACCATTCGTGATGAAGGCGTGACGGTGTTCCTGGTCGAGCAGAACGCCAACAAGGCCCTGCAAGTCGCAGACCGTGGCTATGTGCTGGAAACCGGGAAGGTGGTGATGCAGGATACCGGGGCCAATCTGTTGGCCAATCCGGATATTCGCAAGGCGTACTTGGGCGCGTAAACAGCCAGCCCTCATAGCCTCAGCGCCGTACCGCACCGCGCATTTGAAGTATCGCTTTAATTGACGGGCTGTAAAAAAAACCTGAATCTCAGCTTGAGCTGGATTCAGGTTTTTTATTCGGAGAGTCAGCAGGGACAAGGATGGCGGCACCAACGCTAAAAGCCGTCGACATTCCTGCCCACAGTGTCAGGGGAGTAAAGCACGGCCGTATCCCCTGAACGCCTGAATCGCTAGCTGCTATACAACTTAATCCTTCAACAAGCCTTCACCACGCAGCGCCGCCTTCACACCTTCGTTCTGCTCCATGCGAGCAAAGAAAGCGTTCAGGTTCTTCATGCCTGACAGGTCCAGCTTCATCAGACCCGCCCAGCGCAGCACCACGTACAAATAAGCATCAGCCACAGACAAGGAACCCGACAGGGTTTCTTTGCCTTCCAGGTGCTTGTCGATCACACCAAGCTGCTTGGTCAGCAGGACAGCCGTCTTGGCTTTGATTTCGGCCTGTGTCGATTCCTGATCTGCATAGCGATGCGTACCAAACATGACACCTACGTTGCGGTGGATTTCGGCATTCAGGAACGCCAACCAGCGGCGGGCCTCAAAGCGTTGTTCGATGGTGTTGCCCAGCAGATTGGCCTGAGGAAATTTTTCGTTCAGGTACTCCAGAATAGCGATGCTTTGCGTCAGGACCAAATCACCATCGACCAGAACCGGCACGGCCCCGTTAGGGTTCAGCTTCAAGAATGCCTCTTGCTGCAGCTCGTCGCGGCTGACGCGCTGAGCTTCAAACGGTGTGCCGATCCACTCCAGTGCGATGCGGGTCACCAAAGGACAAGCGCCTGTCATGTAATACAGTTTCATACGTTCTCTTTCCAAAAGTGCGGTAAACAAATGGCGCGAGCTCATCGCGCCACTCCAAAACTATCGAGCTTGAAGGTGGCGGGCCAGGAAGCGCTCCATGCGTTCGTAAAACTCGAACTTGTTCTCGTCATTGTGAAAGCCGTGGCCTTCGTTGTCCTTGACCATATACTCCACGTCCACGCCGCGAGCCTTCAAGGCCTCTACCATTTGATCACTTTCTGCCTTGTTCACCCGTGGGTCGTGGGCGCCCTGGGCAATAAATAACGGGGTGCGGATCCTGTCGGCATGCAAAACAGGCGAATTGGCTTCCAGCAGCTCCTTGTCTTTGACGGGATCACCCACCATCGCATGCATCTTCACCAGCATCGGTTTCCAGTAGGGCGGAATGGTGTTCATGAAGGTCAGAAGATTGGACACGCCTACATAGTCCACTGCCGCTGCGTACAAGTCAGGGGTTTTGACAATACCGGCCAAGGTCGCGTAACCACCGTAGCTGGCACCGTAAATAGCAATGCGTTTGGGGTCAGCAATCTTTTGATCGATCAGCCACTGAACGCCATCGCTAATGTCGTCCTGCATGCTCAACCCCCATTGTTTGAAGCCCGCTTCCCAGAACTTGCGACCATAACCGGTCGAACTACGGAAGTTGATCTGCAAAACAGCGTAGCCACGGTTGGCCAGGAACTGGACTTCGGGGTTAAAGCCCCAATAGTCCCGCGTCCAAGGCCCCCCGTGCGGATTGATGACCACCGGCAGGTCGCGGCTGGGCACACCCAAAGGCAGGCTCAAGTAGCCATGAATCTTCATGCCATCGCGGGCCGTAAATTCGATGGGCCGCATCACCGCCATATCACTTTCCGGCAAAGCACTATTGATGACGGCCAGCTTGTGCAGGCTGTTGCTGTCCACATCGTACAAATAGCGCGAGCCAGGGTTGCGGTCGCTGTAGCTGGCCACAATCATTTTCTTCTCGTCGCGTGTCATGGACTGCACGCTGATTTCATAGCCCGGCAATTGACGGGCGATCGCGGCGTGAATTTTCTCGCTTTGCTCATCAAAGAAATGCTGACCGGGCTTGTCGGTATAGTAATCCACCGACGTCAGCACCTGACGCAGGCGTGAATACCCGGCCCCCATCAGGTCGTAATCGGGCAGCTCATAAACATTCTCTTCCACGTCGGGTCTGGCAGGGTCAATCAAGACCAATGCCAAGGTGTCACGCCCACGATTGCTCAGGGCATAAAAGCGCTGGTTATCGGCGTGAAAAAAGAGGGGGCTGACTTCGGTGCGGAAATCTGTTTGCAAAATGCTGCGGAAAGGCTCGGATTCGCTGTCACGATAACGCAGTTCGGAATCCACACCGGAAATGGCCATGGCCAGGCGTACGCGGCCCTGATGGTCCGTGCTCCAGCCCAGCACATCTCCCGGATTCTCGGCCGCCAGCGTGCTTTCACCGGTCAGCACGTTGACCTTGTAGACATCAAAGACTTCCGGGTTGCGACCATTGTGCGAGACCAGAATATGGTCCGGATCATCGGGCAAATCATCTTGCACGCCCGCTCGCACCCCTTTCAAAGGCGTCAAGTCCGTGATCTTGCCCGTATTCACATTGACGGCCAGAACGTGATAGTTCTCGTCGCCATTGACATCCTTGGCGTAAATTACGGTCTCGTCGCCTTTCCAGAAGTACTCGGCAATATCGCGTTGATGCTCGGCGGTCACGCGACGAGGCTCGCCGACCGGTTCACTGCCTTCCAGCTCTTGCACAAAAATATTCTGACGAGCGGGATGTCCGTCGATCTTGACCGGCTCCATAAAGCCGATCATGCGCCCTTGATCAGAAATCCGGAAACCGCTGCGTTTGGGGTTCTGAAAAAAATCCCGAATGTCGTACAGGGGAGGAGTGACGCTGGCGACGTTCTCCGGTACCAGGGCATGCGCGCCCAAAGAAAGCAAGAGGGACAAGAGCATAAGCACGAACCTATAAAACAGGGTTATGGAAGGAGACCAGGGACAAGCCTGCATCAATCCCATTACTATATCGGATGATGATCCCAAGCAAAGGCAAGAACCCGCTGATAATAGGGCCGCAACGTACCGCTACCGCTCAGGACAAGGACAGGCATGACTTCTTTGACTCGTATCGTTTTTCTGGATAGGGAAACACTGTCTGACAGCGTCAAGCTGCCGCAGGTTCCCTTTAAGCATGAACTGCAAGTGTACGGACGTACGGCTCCCGATCAAGTGGCCGAACGTATTGCTGATGCCGACATTGTCATCAGCAATAAAGTGGCGCTGCGACGCGAGCATATGCAGGCCGCGCCCCACTTGAAAATGATCGCACTGGCCGCCACGGGTAGCGACAACATTGACCTTGATGCCGCCCACGAACGTCAGATTGTGGTCAGCAATATCCGCGACTATGCCGTACGCAGTGTCCCAGAACACGTTTTTGCACTGATCTTTGCCTTGCGTCGTAATATCTGCGCCTACCGCCAGTCCGTCAAGGAAGGACGCTGGCAAGAAGCCCAGCAGTTTTGTTATTTCGACTATCCCATCCGCGATCTGGCCGGCTCCACCCTGGGTGTGATTGGCTCAGGCTCTCTGGGTCAGGCCGTCGCCACCATGGGCCGAGCATTGGGGATGAAAGTCATCTTTGCGCAGCGCCGTGGTCAGACCATCGTCAGCAATGCCGATGACCGCTTGCCCTTTGAGCAAGTGCTAGAACAAGCCGACATTCTCTCGTTGCATTGCCCCTTGACCGCTGACACGCAGAACATGCTGGGTATGGCCGAATTCGAACGCATGGCCCCCCGCCGTCCCTTACTGATCAATACTGCCCGTGGCGGGCTGATTGACAATCAGGCGCTGGAACACGCCTTGCGACAAGGCTGGCTGGGAGGCGCAGGGATTGATGTTTGCACGCCCGAGCCGCCACCCGCTGACCATACCCTGATGCGCTTGTTAGACTTACCCAATTACATTTTGACCCCGCACATAGGCTGGGCCAGTCAGGAAGCCATGCAGGCTTTGGCAAACCAGCTGATCGACAACATTGCGGCTTTCCATCGTGGCCAAGCACGCCATACGCTGTAAATAATGATTGATTTACGCTCCTATCAAGCCAATTTTTCCCTAGCCGGTCGCTGCGCTCTGGTTACCGGCTCGTCCGCCGGCCTGGGCCTGGACATCGCCCGTGCCTACGCCGCTCACGGCGCCCATGTGATTCTGCATGGCCGTCACGCCAGCAAGCTCCTGCCGATTGCCGAGGAATTGAAAACCGCCGGTGCCCAGGTCGATACCTGGGAACAGGATCTGGCCGATCTGGACGCCTTGCCTGACTCTTACCAGGCCCTATGTCAGCGCGTCGGCACGCCCGATATTCTGGTGAACAATGTCGGCGTGCGATTGCGCAGCAGCTTGCAGGAGGCGGCCTGGGACGATATTGAGCATTTGCTGCAGGTAGACCTGCTGGCGACGCTGAAACTATCAAAGTACGCCGCCCAGGCCATGCTGCAAGCCCAAGCCCGACAAGGTCGTATTGTTACCTTGACCTCCATCGCTGGCCCCCTGGCTCGACCAGGCGACGCCATTTACCCCGTTGCCAAGCAGGGACTGGCAGGGATGGTGCGAGCGCTGGCGGTAGAATTTGGCGGGCAGGGCATTACCAGCAACGGCATCGCCCCCGGCACCTTTGCCACCGAGAGCAATGCGGCTCTGGCCCAGGACCCGGTCAAAGGCCCGCTGGTAGTTGGCCGCAACCCCCTGGGGCGGTGGGCCAGGCCGGATGAAATCCGCGCTGCCGCTGTGTTTCTGGCCTCACCGGCTGCCTCCTATGTCAATGGCCATATTGTGGTTGTAGACGGCGGATTTTCCATTACTTTCTGAGTTTCTCCGATCATGCCGCTACCTCGTCCCATCCGCATCGCGATCAATGGCTATGGCCGCATCGGCCGTTGCCTGCTGCGTGCCATTTACGAATCTCCACGACGCCAGGAATTTGAAGTCGTCGTCATCAACGAGCCAGCTACGATTGCCACCATGGCCTACCTGACCCGTTTTGACTCGACCCACGGCGTCTTTCCGGCGCCGGTAGAGCACAATGAGCACGAGCTGATTGTGGCCGGCACCGCCATACGAGTGCAGCACGAAACCGACCCCAAAGCGATTGATTGGGCCGCCCTGGAGCTGGATATGCTGATCGAATGCAGTGGCGCTTTTGGCAGCCGTGCGGGGCTGCAGCAGTTTCTGGATGCTGGATGCCCGCGTGTGCTGCTCTCCAATCCGGGCAACAGCGCTCATGACGTCGATTTCACCGCTGTGCTGGGCATTAACCATGAGCAGTTGCAGGGCGATGAGCGTATTGTCTCCAACGCTTCATGCACCACCAATGCCATCATTCCGGTCTTGGCCGAGCTGGATAAAACGTTCGGCATTCGTCACGCTTTTTTAAGTACGCTGCATTCGGTGATGAACGATCAGCCCATGATTGATGGCTACCACAGCAGCGATCTGGCCCGTACCCGCTCGGCTCTGCAGTCCATGATTCCGGTCTCTACGGGCCTGGCAACTGGGGTGGAGCGTCTCTTGCCACAGCTCAAGGGCAAGGTACAGGCCAAGTCCATTCGCGTGCCAATTCTGAACGTGTCTGCGATTGATCTGATGGTCAACCTGGAGCGCGACACCAGTCGGGACGAAATCAACTGCCTGTTTCAGCAGGCGGCGCAACGCTTACCGGGTATTTTGGACTACTCCGATCAGGCCCATGCTTCGATCGACTTCAATCACAACCCGCACTCTGGTGTGGTGGACGGCTCGCAAACCCGAACCAATGGGGACGGGCTGGTCAATATGCTGGTCTGGTTTGACAACGAATGGGGATTCTCCAACCGCATGGTCGATATTGCCTGTGTGTGGGCTGCGCGCTTTTTGCGCCAGCCGTGAACACCCCTTTTTCACACTAAGCTGTCATCCTAATTTTTTCAGGAGCCATGATGAGTACGACACGTATTGAACAGGATTCCATGGGGACCATTGAGGTTCCGGCCGAACACTATTGGGGCGCGCAGACACAGCGCTCCATCCAGAACTTTCCGATTGGCCGTGACCGCTTCCAGTGGGGTCGCAGCATGATCGAGTCGCTGGGCATCCTGAAGAAATCGACAGCGCTGGCCAATCAGGAGCTGGGCGAGCTTCCCGAGGATCTGGCCCGCCTGATCGTGCAGGCGGCCGATGAAGTCATCGCAGGCAAATGGGACTCTGAGTTCCCGCTGGTGGTGTTCCAGACCGGCTCGGGCACCCAAAGCAATATGAACGTCAACGAGGTCATCTCCAACCGCGCCATTGAGCTGGCCGGTGGCCAGAAGGGCAGCAAAAAACCCGTCCACCCCAATGACCACGTGAACCGCGGCCAATCCTCCAACGATACCTTCCCCACGGCCATGTACATCGCCGTGGGTCTGGAATGTCAGCGCCGTTTGCGCAAAGACGTGGGCCAGTTGCGCGACACGCTGGCGGCCAAGGCCAGGCAGTTCAATACTATTGTAAAAACCGGTCGCACCCACTTGCAGGATGCCACACCCATTACGCTCGGCCAGGAAATTGGGGCATGGGTTGCGCAGATCGATTTTGGCCTGCAAACGGTGGATAAGGCCCTGGACGGTATTTACCAGCTGGCTATTGGTGGCACCGCCGTGGGAACTGGCCTGAACGCTCATCCTCAGTTTGGCGAACGCACCGCAGCCCATATTGCCAGAATCACCGGTCTGCCATTCCAGGCTGCCGAAAACAAGTTTTTTGCTCTGTCGGCCCACGACGCGCTGGTGAACCTGTCGGCGTCCCTGCGCACCCTGGCCGGCGCCTTGATGAAAATGGCCAATGACGTGCGCTGGCTGGCCAGTGGCCCTCGTTGCGGAATTGGCGAGCTGCAAATCCCCGAGAACGAGCCCGGCTCCTCCATCATGCCCGGCAAGGTCAACCCCACTCAGTGCGAAGCACTGACCATGGTGGCCGTTCAGGTCTACGGTAACGACGCGGCTGTGGGTTTTGCGGGCAGTCAGGGCAACTTCCAATTGAACGTCTACAAGCCGGTGATGGTTCACAATGTGCTGGAAAGCATTGCTCTGATCAGCGATGCATGCCTGGCCTTTGACGAGCATTGCGCTCAGGGTCTGGAGCCGGTCATGGAGAAAATCCAGCACAATCTGGATCAGAATCTGATGCTCGTGACGGCCTTGAACCGCCATATCGGCTACGACAAAGCCGCTGCGATTGCAAAAACGGCCCACAAAGAAGGGCTGACACTGCGCGAATCCGCCCTGAAATCGGGCTACCTGACCCAGGAGCAGTACGACCAGTGGATTGTGCCGCTGGACATGACCCACCCAGGCTAAGCACCTGCCTGGCTTGGGCTTGAGCATATTCGTCCCCGTCAGGGGACGAATATGTAACAAAGCGGTTTTTGTCCCTATGAAAGACTAGGGGAGTGTTGATCCCACCTGTCTGCCTTTCACTGCCTTATGCGTATAACGAAGAATTTCAGCTTGTCTTTGGCAATAGTCGCCACCACACTGGGACTGCTAGCAGCCCTGGCCCCCCTAGCGGGCCGCGCACAATCTGACCCCGTTCCGGCAATCGAAGGGCCAGCGGTCTCGGTAGAGACAGTGGTCAGCGGACTGGAACACCCCTGGGGCATGGCTTTTTTGCCAAATGACGCAGGCATTCTGATTACGGAGCGTCCCGGTACACTGCGCGTCTGGACCAAGGAGAACGGCCTGTCCGCCCCTATCAGCGGCGTGCCTAAAGTCCACGCCCAAGGGCAGGGGGGGCTGCTGGATGTCGCCCTGGCACCAGATTTTTTTCGTAGCCGTCGTGTTTATCTGGCGTACGCCGAGCGTCGCGACAAACAGCACTCAGCCACCACCGTGGGTTTTGGGGTCCTGTCTTCCGACCTGACACGGCTGGACGCCTTTCGTCCCATATTCCGTCAAGAGCCCGCCCTGTCGACCGGGCAACACTACGGTGTGCGCATGGCTTTCGATCCGGGTGGTCGGGACTTGTATATCGCTTTGGGTGAGAACAATCAGCCTCCCACCGCCCAGCAACTGGATCATTTGCAGGGCAAGGTTGTTCGCATCCGCCCTGATGGCATGGTGCCAAGGGACAATCCTTTTCGTAGTCAGCGCGGCGCCAGAGGGGAAATCTGGAGTTATGGACACCGCAACCCCCAAGGCCTGGCCTGGAACCCCTGGACGAATGAATTGTGGGTGGCCGAACATGGTCCGCAAGGCGGGGATGAACTAAACGTCATTCAGGCCGGGGCAAATTATGGCTGGCCCTTGCGTACCGAAGGCCTGGGCTACGACGGAAAGCCTGTTCCAGGCGCCAGCGCGACCCCACTTGAAGGCTTTACCGAACCGTTGCACTATTGGTCTGTTTCACCGGCCATCAGCGTCATTGCTTTTTATGACAGGCAAGAGGTCCCGGGCTGGCAATACAGCCTGTTTGTGGGGGCCCTGAAAGAGCAGGCGCTGATTCGCCTGCAGTTTGACGAGGAAGACGGCAACCTTGTCGGTGAAGAACGACTGCTTGAAGATCTGCAGCAGCGCATCCGGGATGTTCGGATCGGACCAGACGGTGCAGTCTACGTGCTGACCGATGACCAGAACGGCCAGCTCCTGCGGATTCAAGCCAAGCCGTGAACCAGGCACGACACGGTTCCGCTGATCCGTGCCCGGAGCTCAGTAAAGGGGCCGCCCTGTTGGCGACAGAGGCACGCCGCATATTGTCGATGGCCTACATCCGTTCAAAAAACGCCAGCCCAGGCGGCGCCCAATAGAAAGGCCGTCTCAAGGACGGCCTTCACAAAGCAAACGCTCAGTTCAACTTATTTGATCAAGGTCACCGGCACTTTCACCAGGCTCAACACCTTGGTCGTGACCGAACCCAATACCAGGCCGGGCAGGGCGCTCAAGCCACGGGTACCCATGACGATATGGTCAATATTGTTATTGTCCACATACTCTTTGATGGTCTGGGCGGCGTTGCCGGCAATAATACTTTCCTTAACATTCAAGGGCGAATTGGCGAGCACGGCACGAGCGGGCAGCAAGGCATTGCTTCCTTCATCCTGGTAGTAGGCTTGCAACACGTCTTCCGAAAAAAATCGTTTGACGTTGCCAGAAACGATAGGGGTAGGAACGGCCAGCACGTGCAAAGTGGCTTCCGGCTTGCCCGTTAGTATGTCAACCGCTGTTTTCAGAGCGCGCGTGGAAGCATCAGATCCATCGACAGGAACGAGAACATTAAGCATGAAGACCTCTTGTGGTGTGTGAACTGTTTAAATATGAAGCAATAACTTCTACTAGGACATTACAGAATAAGCGGACTGGCTCGCTTGATTCGCATCAAGCGCAACCGCTATTTGTAAAAGACGGTTCTATCATAACCGTATGATCACCCTATGAATGCCACCCTGTGCGTCTTATACACGGAAAAAAGCGTAGAGGCATCATGCCCCCTTCCTTTCCAACTTCGTTTTACTCAGGAGAACCTCTTATGTCCTTCAAGCAGTGGCTGGTCTGTACGGCTTTACTAAGTACCGCGTTCAACGCCTCGGCGGCTGATGCTGGTTTGGAGGCAGTCAAAGACATACTGACAAGAAACGCCTGTCTGTCCTGTCATACCGTCGAGCGAAAGGTGGTGGGACCGGCCTACCGGGATATTGCAGCCAAGCGTAAAGACGATCCGGCCAACGCTGAAATACTTGTCCAACATATACGGCAAGGCAGCAAAGGGGTGTACGGCCCCTTGCCCATGCCGGCCAACCCGGTCATCTCGGATAAGGACATCCAAACCGTTGTCGACTGGATCATGGCGGGTGCCCCCCAATAGCAGGAATCAAGGCCACTGCGCCCAGATACGGCCGTCTGTGAAGGGCCGTATGTTTTAGGCTGCGTGGCCCGGCTGATCGCTATGTCAGAGTCAGGACTGATGCCCCTGTTGCTTCATCTTCTCGGCATAGTGAGCCGGCTGAAAACGCCAGGCCATTACCGCCACCAACAAAGCCATGGCGGCATGCAGTATCCAACCGGTCTGAAAGCCATTGCTCAACTCGCGCAGCTGCACGCTGATCATAGGAAACAGAGCGGCGATCGGGAAACCCCCACCTTGCATTAACGCGCTTAAGGTACCGGCACGGGCAGCGTCGGGAAAATGATCCAGAGCCACCAGCAGCAGCAGGGAAAAGCAGCCCCCTAAACCAATACCGATCACAATCGCCCAGGTATACGGTGCCAGATCAGGAACAAAGGCAAAAGCCAGAAAGCCGGCCACCTGGCAAGCCAGCGCCAGCCATACCCACCGGCGCCGATCCTTGTTCCTGGCGGCCAGCGTAGGCAGGCCAAAGGCGGCAAAGGCCTGTGCAACCGAGAGCACCGCCACCAAGCTACCGCTGCTCTCTGCCGTCCAGCCCCGATCTTGATAAAAGGTGGCCAGCCAGGTCACCAAGGAGGCATAGCCGCCATTAATCAGACCAAAGCACACGATCAGCGTCCAGGTGCGGGGTCGGGCCAGCAAGGACAAGGAGGGGGGAGACAGCTGCGCGCCAGGAGCCTGCCGGGGCACGACTTTCCAGGCAATCCACAAAGCGACACTGATGGGCAGGGCCCAAAAGGCCAGGGCAATACGCCAGCTATCGGTCAGGGAACTTACCCAAGGGGTAATCTGCGCGCCCAGCGCACCGCCACCCATCAGGGTCGCTGAATACACCCCCGTTACCTGCGCAATATGACGCGGGAACTGCTCCTTGATCAGACCGGGCATCCCCGCCTGCAGCAAAGACACACCCAAACCACAAAGCAGTGCCGTTGCGATCAGGCTGGCACCATTGGGCACAAACCAGCGCAACGCGCAGCCCAGGCACAGCAACCACAAAGAGGTGATCAGGACATGGCGCAGGGCCAGAACCCGCCGCAGCGAGGGCATGCAAAACGCGCCCAGGCCCATCACCATCATAGGCAATAAGGTCAGCCATGCCAGACTGCTCAAGGGCATGTCCAATCCTTGGGCTACCTGACGGGCCAGGGTGCCACTGGAAGTAAAAAACGGGCGCAGGTTCAGGCCCACCAAAATGACGAAAGCCAGCCACAAACCGGGGCTGGCCTGTGCGCCCGTCGACGTGGCGGACGGGGCGGTCTGAAAAGAAGACATAAAATGCGTGTTGTGATTGGAAGAAAAATAAGCGGCAACTATGCCGAACTTAGGGTCTGGCGCCGGCCTGCTCCAAGATTTCGGCCATTTCGGTCTGGCTGCGCTGACGCGCCAGACTCAGGGGACGCACGCCCTGACGATCGGGCAGATTCACATCGGCCCCGGCCTGGATCAACAGTCGCAATACCTCTTGATGCGCCGGCCCTCCGTCAGAGAGCACAATGGCTTCATGCAAAGCTGTCCAGCCCAAATAATTGACATGATTCGGGTCCACACCAGCCTTGAGCAAAAGACGAACGACCTCTACATACCCATGCTCAGCCGCCGGAATCAGCGCCGTCCCCCCATAACGATTCACACTGCGCAAATCCGCCCCGTTTTCCAGGGTCATACGCAAAATCTCCAGCCGGCCTTGTGCACCAGCAAGCAGATAGGGGCTGTCATGGATAGCGTCGGCCTGATTCACATCGGCCCCCGCACGAATCAGTTGTCGGGCAATATCGATATGGTTTAACCATGTAGCGCGCAGCAAAGGGCTCTGCCCCTGATCGTCGGCAATGTTCACCGTCGTCCGCGCCCGCTTGTCCGATAGAATTTCGCGCACTTTGGCGCTGTCACCTTGCTCTACGGCTTCCAGCAAAACGGTTTGTGCCCCGACACTGCCACTGCCCAAGATCAGGCTCATCGCCAGCCCGGTCAGCAAGCTTTGCAATGTTCCTCTCATGCGTCCCCCTGTCATCACCGCAGTCCTCATGGACCAGAGGCCTATAAATAGCATAGTTAGACCATGGCCAACACCGATTCCAGGCTATAGCCCTTATTTTTTATGGATACGCCTGCCCGGCGGCCGCCACATCCAGCTCCGCGTGAGACATCAATCTGTCCAGCTCACTGCGCAAATAATTCAGAAACACCCGGGTTTTCTGAGGCATCAGACGCGACGGCAACAGGGCCAGAACAGGGAAGGGGGCAAACTCCCAATCGGGCAAGACACGCTCGAGCTGGGCACAATCGGGGTCAAGACGGCGCTCCAGCAAAGAAGAGGCGGTAATTCCCAAATCATGCACCGCCAGCTTGCGCATCATGATCGCGTTATTGACGGTAATCGAGCCGTCCACGATGGCGTCGTACCGTTCCTGATTGGGACCTCGCAAGGACCAGAGCCGATCTGGACCGGAAGGACGCGCACAGATGCAGGTGTGCCCTGTCAATTCCGAGGGATGCTTGGGGCGACCCTTGCGGTCCAGATAGTTGCGGGTGGCGTACAGACCCAGACGAATTTGCCCGAGCAATGTGGCCACGGCACTGGAGTCGGGCTGGGCACCCACCCGAATGACGCAATCGTAATTATCCGATTGCAAGTCAATGGGCCGGATGGTCAGATCAAACTCCAGTTCGATATCAGGATACTGCTGATTAAAGCCACGAATAATGGCCGGCATCAGCACAATGCTGAAACTGGCCGGCATGGAAACTCGCAAGCGTCCTTTAGGTGTTTGCGACACGTCCAGCAATTGCTCATGAGCCAGACGGGCTTGCTCGACGATCGCCAGACAACGCTCGAAATACACTTGCCCAGCCTCGGTGACATCTACATTGCGGGTGCTGCGTTTGAGCAAGGCCACACCCACTTCTTTTTCCAATTCACGAATACGACGTGACACGGTGGAGACAGGCATGCCCAGGGCCAGGGCAGCGCGGCTAAAGTGGCGGGCACGGGCCACTTCCACGAAAATCGCGATGTCGTTTAATAAGGGACCAGCGATAATGGTACTCATTTGAATTGTTCCATGAATGGAAATACGTTTGCAATATTAAGGGTTTTTACTAGGTTTAGAAAGGCTCATACTCCATCTAACGACTCGCATTGAAGACAAGGCGAACGACCGAAAAACACACCATAGACTTGGAGTAAATAATGAAAAACATCACACGTGCCACCGTTGCCAGCCTGATTCTGGGCGCCACTGCATTGAGCAGCACCGCCATGGCAGCCATCAATAACGACGCCACCGGCGAGAACCTGAATTACCCCACGATTCAGTCGAACGATGCCCCATTGAGCCGACAGCAAGTCGTGCAGGAATTGGCAGCAGCCCAGGAACAAGGCTTTATCAGCACAGGTTCCATGGTCGACTATCCCCGTATTGACACCCGCTCGCAGCTGAGCCGTGATCAGGTTAGCGCCGAAGCAAAAGACTGGAACAACAATAACGGCAGCTTCGTCGCTTATTGAGTGTGCTCAGCACTGAGCAGTCCTGACTTCCCCCTTAAAACGCCTCCACGGAGGCGTTTTTTTCGTAACGAGTTGACCTTACCATCGGGTCAAGCCCTAAAGTGACTTCATTCATGATTCATTGAAGGGTGATTTCGATGACAACAAGCGCTTCAAATAAGGACTCGCATCTGACATTGGATGTTGAAGGCATGACTTGCGCTTCCTGCGTGAGCCGAGTGGAAAAAATAATTGGCAAGGTCCCTGGCGTGCAGTCGGTTCAAGTGAACCTGGCCACCAACAAAGCCACCATCCAGTTTCAGGGCTCTGCCCCCACCGACGCTATTATGCAGGCAGTGGAAAAGGGTGGCTATCAAGTGACTCTCCAGGAGATGGTTCTGGACGTCCAGGACATGAGCTGCGCCTCCTGCGTAGGCCGGGTGGAAAAAGCTCTGTTGAAAGTGCCTGGCGTTCACAAAGCCTCGGTCAATCTGGCCACGGGCAAAGCCCATGTGCAGCTCGTCCAGGGCGTCAAGCCTGCCGAGCTGATTCAGGCGCTGGGCAAAGCCGGCTATCCCGCTCGTCTGGCTCAGGCTGCTGCCAGCAACGATCAGTTTGAGCGTGCCGAGCAAAGCTACGAGACCTTGCGCAAGCGCTTCTGGCTGGCCACGGTGCTGGCCTTGCCGGTCTTTATTTTAGAGATGGGCGGACATATGGTGCCCGCCTTTCATCATTGGGTTGCAGGCACGATCGGAACACAAAACAGCTGGCTGATCCAGTTTGTCCTCACCACGCTGGTTTTACTGTTTCCCGGTCGTGAGTTTTATACCAAAGGCATTCCTGTTTTGCTGCGAGGCAGCCCGGATATGAATTCGCTGGTGGCGGTTGGTACCTTGGCCGCGTACACATTCTCGCTGGTGGCCACCTTCGCACCACACTGGCTGCCTGCCGAATCAGTCTATGTGTACTTTGAAGCTGCCGCCGTCATTGTGGCCTTGATCCTGTTAGGCCGCATGATGGAAGCGCGCGCCAAGGGTCGCACTTCCGAAGCCATTCAACGCTTGTTAAGCCTGCAGCCGCCAACAGCCCGAGTCCGTCGCCAGGGCCAAGAACTGGAGTTGCCGCTGGCCGATCTGCTCACAGGCGATATTGTGCTGGTCAGACCCGGCGAGCGCATTCCCGTCGATGGTGACGTAGTCACTGGCCAAAGCTATGTGGATGAATCCATGGTGACAGGAGAGCCCATAGCCGTATCCAAGTCTCAAGGCGACGCGCTCATCGGGGGAACCGTCAACCAAAAGGGCTCGCTGGAATTTAAGGCGACCGCCGTAGGCCAGGACACGGTACTCGCTAATATTGTGTCCATGGTTGAACAGGCTCAAGGCGCCAAACTGCCTATTCAAGCAGTGGTCGATAAAATTACCCTGTGGTTTGTCCCTGCTGTCATGGCGCTGGCAGTCTTGACGGCGATTGTCTGGCTGATTATTGGTCCGTCGCCGGCCCTAAGCTTTGCGCTGGTCAACGCGGTTGCTGTGTTGATTATCGCGTGTCCTTGCGCGATGGGCCTGGCAACGCCCACCTCAATCATGGTGGGAACAGGACGTGCTGCGCAAGCCGGCGTGCTCTTTCGTAAAGGGGACTCGCTGCAAGCCTTGCGTGATGTGAAAGTGGTCGCCGTAGATAAAACCGGCACGCTGACCAAAGGCGCGCCTGAGCTGAGCAATTTTATTTGCGTCTCTGGAGAGGATGAGGCTCAGGCTCTGGCAGCCATTGCGGCCCTTGAGAATTACTCTGAACACCCAATTGCCCAGGCTATTGTCAGCGCCGCCCGAAGCAGACAACTGAGCCTTCCTGCAGCCGAACAATTTGAATCCCTGACCGGTCTAGGGGTGAGAGCTCAGATTGGTACTGATCAATGGCACGTCGGCGCCGACCGCTTGATGACGCAGCTGGGTGCTGACGTGTCCGACTTCAGCGAACAGGCTCAGATCCTGGCCCAAGAAGGTAAGACACCCATGTACGCGGCCCGCAACAAGCAGGTGATCGCGTTACTGGCTGTGGCAGATCCGATCAAGGAGACCACACCACGCGCGATTGAACAGTTACAT
Organism: Alcaligenes ammonioxydans; assembly: GCF_019343455.1. Lineage (NCBI taxonomy): Bacteria > Pseudomonadati > Pseudomonadota > Betaproteobacteria > Burkholderiales > Alcaligenaceae > Alcaligenes > Alcaligenes ammonioxydans. Next base: position 1,917,718 of record NZ_CP049362.1, read on the forward strand.
GCCCGCGGCATCAAGGTGGTCATGATTACCGGCGACAACCGCCACACGGCCCATGCGATCGCCCGTCGTCTGAACATTGACGAGGTGGTCGCCGAAGTGATGCCAGACGGTAAAGTGCAGGCGGTTCAGACCTTGCGTCAAGCTCATCAGCACCTGGCCTATGTGGGCGATGGCATTAACGATGCTCCTGCCTTGGCCGCAGCCGACGTGGGAATTGCCATTGGCACCGGCACCGATATCGCCATTGAAGCGGCGGATGTGGTCTTGATGTCGGGCGATATGCAGGGCGTGGTCACCGCCATCTCCCTGTCTCACGCCACCATGCGTAATATTCGTCAGAACCTGTTCTGGGCATTTGCCTACAATGTCGCCCTGATTCCAGTCGCCGCCGGCGTTCTGTACCCCGTAAATGGCACCTTGCTCTCACCGATGTTCGCTGCGGGGGCCATGGCCCTGTCCAGTGTTTTTGTGATCAGCAATGCCCTGCGTTTACGCCGGGTGAAGCTGCAGGAATAACCGTTCAGGCCTCAGCGCCCCTGAGGCTCATGAACCCGTTGTCAGTAGAGCAGCGGGTTTTACTGCCTGCAAACCCGAAAAAATGCCGCCCGAGATGGGCGGCAGGACGATGACTCAGTGGTGCTGTCGATGACACACAATGAGCGGACCGAGCATCAGGCCTTCAGCGTGTAGCGCAAAATTTCGACCACTTGCTCAGGAGTACTTGCCCAGGCTTGTGCACTGGCATCCACCTCTTTCAAGGGGTGAATGATATCTTCGGCATGCAAGGTGACATAGGGCTTGCCCAAGGCGGCACAGAATCCAGCATCAAAAGCGGCATTCCACTGTTTGTATTTATCCCCAAAGCGCACCACCACCAAATCCGCCTGTTCAATCAAGGCTCGGGTACGGATGGCATTAATCTTGGAGGATTTGTGGTCACGCCAGAACCCTTCGCTGGCAGGGCCCAAGTGATCGCCCGCCGCATCGCTGGCATCGTGGTCCGTGACAGGGCTGGTAAAGAGGATATCCAGTCCAGCGGCGTTGGCTCCTTGAGCAATCTGCTCGCGCCAGTCGGTGTGAATTTCGCCGGACAGATACACGGTGTAAGTCATTACGCACTCCATAAAGAAAAGCCGGACGCCTTTTGTTCAGGCGCCCGGCGCATTCAAACCCGCTTAACAGTAGCACATTGAACGCCGCCCGGCAGCAGGCAAACACGATAGTGCTTATCCAGCATCGACACAGAAGCAAGCGCAAGGACCGACATAAGCGCAGCCATCGCTCCCGCTCTGGGCCAAGCCTTCAGTCCCAGCCCAGACGATGTGATTGCTCTAGCGCGCGGTGGCGTTGATCGTCATCCGCATGTAGATAGATATTGGTGGTGGCGATGGATTCGTGGCCCAGGGTGTCACGGATGATCCGTAAATCCACCCCCTGATCCGCCAAATGAGAGCCCGCCGAGTGGCGCAACCAGTGTGCCGAAGCCTGCTCAAGCACACGGGCCTGGGACTCCTGATCGGGGTACAAACTCCGTAAACGATCGGCACTGCCTTGAAAAACCTGTTTGACCAACACATGCGCCATCGCACGGCTCAAGTGTTTATCACTCGCCCCCGATGACATCAGCAAAGGATATGGCTCCAAGGCCTGGGGAGGCCCCTGCAAATCATGCGCTTGTCGATAACGCATCAACTCTTCATACAGCTCTTGCGTCAAGGGCACGCGCCGCCACTTGTCTCCCTTGCCATGAATCTGCAGCCACCACTGCGCGGATGACGGGGCATCTGGCCGCTGTTGAACATCAGCCATACGGGCCTGGATCAATTCAGAAATACGCAAGGCGCCGCCATACAAAATGGAAAAAAGCCAGCGCACGCGGGCTTTATGGCGATGTTCGCTGGGGGTGTCCTCGGGCAAGGATTGAATATAGTCCTGTACCCAACGCCACTGCTGCCGACTCAAATAGCGTTGCTGTGGCGCAGACGCTTTCTTCTGACGTCGGCCTTGATGAGACAGAGCCAGGGGATTTCCCGCCAGATAACCAGCCTGGACCAGCCAACTGAACAAGGAGTTCAGAATCAACAAAGCCTGATTGCGACTGCTTTCAGACAAGGGGCCTGCGAAGGGGCGCCAGGCTGCATGATGACGGGCAGGGCGCGCGCGACCTTGCGCCACCCAGCGATGAGCGGGCTGCGGATCTGCCAGAAACAGGCGATAGGCCAGAATGTCTTCCAGACTCAGAGAGGACAAATCCTTGCGACGCTCAAGTACCGCCCATAACAAAAGACGTTCGGCCTCTTTACGGTAGTTCGCGTAGGTGTGTGGGCTATCGATATAGCGCGCCAGCCAGGCTCGTAGCGCTTCGATATCGGTTTGAGCTTCAATCTGGGCCCGTCCACTCGTAGAGCGGTTAACACCTTGCCGCCCGTCAAACCGAGCCAGTAGTTGCGCAATATCGTCCGAACCCAATTCGGTGGACGACGAGGAGGGGATTATTTCCATGCAAACAGGGAAAGAAGGAGAAAAAAGGGAGGTGGAAACGGCCCAAGGCCGTATCGCAGCCGTCAAGGGCCTAAGACACTTAATAATTTGACATTATAGAGATAATGTCAAATTTATAAATCAATTTACTTGATAATTTTATATATTACGTTGTATTATTAACCAAATAATTGATGAGAGTATGAAAATGGAGCCTAAGCAGCCTAATGAGTCGCAAATTCTGGCTGACGTCGCTGAATTACGGGATCGCTTCAGCCATACGCAGACCTTGTACAAAGAAGTGGCGGCATTGCTTTTTTTTCGCTATGGCGTCACACCCACCGCCAACAAGCTGTATCAGCTGGTCCGCAAGGGCAGCATGAGCGCACCCGCTCAGGCGCTACAGACGTTCTGGGAGGAGTTGCGCGACAAAAGCCGGGTTCGCCTGGACGTGGCCGATATGCCGGAAGAGTTGCAAGCGCTGACGGGGGAGCTGTTGGCTCGTATCTGGCAAGAGGCCTTGAGCCACTCAAAACAGCAGATGGAGCATTATCAAATCCAGGCTGACGAGCGGGTTGCCCAGGCCCAGGCACAGACTCGGCAAGCGCAAAGCGAACTGGAGGCAGGGCAGGGCGATCTGAAACGCGCCCAGGCACAGATAGCGCAGTATCACGACAATTTGCAAAGAGCAGGGCAGGAACAGGCGGCTTTGAAACAAGACTTGCTGCATGCAAACCAGCGTCAAAATGAGCTGGAAATCGAGAAACAAGGCCTGCAGCAAGAGCTTCGTCGTCAAAGCGAACAGTTCACCCTGGACCTGGAACGACTGCAAAAAGCCATTGAATTGACCGAGGAGCGGGCCCAGGCTAACGAACGCCGAGCCTTGTTGGAGATCGACAAGGAACGCTCGATTCAGACACGATTGCGTCAGCACATCGAAGAGGCCGAGCAAACGAATAAAGCCTTGCGTCAGGCTCACGAGCAAGAACTGAACCAGCAACAAGACCTCCTGCAAAAGCTGCGTCAGGAATTGGGACAGGAGCAGGGCGAACGCCGTGCCCTGCAAGCTGCTCTGGATATCAGCCATAGTCTGGCCAAAGAAATACAAGGACAGGTGCAGATACTGCGCACTCGTACCGCCTTGCTAGAGCGCGAAAATGACGAGTTACGCAAGAAAGCCCAGTTGCTCAGCCAGGAACTGAAACAGGCACAGTCACAACCCGTCAGATCGCTGCGCTTGAAGCGGCGCCTGATCAAGAGTGATTCTGAAAAATAAATAGTCCTGGCTCCTTACGCAATGAACGCTAGAAAACAGATCGGATGGCGCTGTAACACCTGAGCAAGCCGAGGCAGGGCCTTGCCATCATGGCAGTCCCTTGAACGCTGTAGAATCTGGATCAATCCGCCGGGCGACCAGTCTTCGATCGCAGCAGCACGCGGTGTAACGGACTGTTTTAAGAGCAACGAGAGCCGCAAGGCCCATGCTAAGCTTTATCGCATGTTGCACACGCCCATTTCTCCTCGCAAAACCGTCGGCTGGCTCTTATTGACCGGCCTGCTGGTGCTGCTGTTGGGTAGGGGTTTGAGTATTGGCCGAGACGCACAGGCAGCAAGGATTCACGATGCAGGGCATCCTGTTGCTCACGCGCAATCCTCCGTTTTGGGCCAATCACCTCATCGTGCCCCCCATCATTGCAACACCCCACTCAAAATAAGCTGCTGTGCCTGTCTGGCTAGTCAGGTGAGCTTGCCGGCCGCGACTGTAGCACAGGCAGCTTTTCCGCCAGCACCTTTGCATCAACACTATCTCTCGCGGCTGTTTGGCCCCGCACAACCGCCTCCACGCGCGTCCTGATCTCCTCCATTCCATTGCCGATCCGCACCTCCATGCTCTTTGCTAGGGAAAGGCGGACGGCCCATGAACAGTGATGATCTACTGGGGCAAACCCATGAAAAGACGCGATTTTTTTAAACTGAGCGTGACCGCAAGCCTGTTGGGCAGCTTGCCGTTACGGAGCTGGGCACAAAGCAGGATGGGGCATCACAACCCCATGTCACACGGGATGGCCGAACAGGGCGTGACCACCCGTACGGGCTTGATGCCTGTAGAGAAAATGCCAGCCGGCCAGGCCCTGCAGGCCTTGCCTGTGCTTCAAAACCGCAGCGATAAACCTGGTCTGTTTCAGGCCAACATTACCGCCGCCGCTCATCGACGAGTATTGGCGGATGGCCAAAACACAGAACTTTGGCTGTATAACGGGCAAATGCCAGGGCCCTTGATTGAACTGTATGAGGGCGATCAAGTAGAAATTGAATTTGAAAACCGTTTGGATCAGGCAACCACCCTGCATTGGCATGGCTTGCCAGTTCCCTCTGATCAGGACGGCAATCCTCAAGACACCGTTTTACCCGGACAACGGCGTCACTACCGTTTTACCTTGCCAGAGGGAAGTGCCGGAACCTATTGGTACCACCCACACCCACATGGCAAAAGCGGAGAGCAGGTCGCACACGGACTGGGCGGAACCATTATCGTACGCTCACACGCTGACCCACTCAGAGATTTCGCGGAGCAACATTGGGCTATCAGCGACATACGACTGGACAACACGGGCCATATTCCGCCCAATACGGGCCTGGACTGGATGAACGGTAGGGAGGGGCAGTTTGTCTTACTGAATGGCCAGCGCCAGCCAGTGATACAAACCCGCTCCCGAGAGCGCATCCGCGTATGGAATACCTGCTCAGCCCGTTATTTGAACTTGCATATTCCCGGCGCTCGCCTGATTCAGGTGGGCACGGACGGCGGCCTGCTGGAGCAGCCCTTGGAGGCGGTCGACTCCATTCTCCTGGCACCAGCCGAACGGGTCGAGTTTTTCATTCAGACTGATCGAAATCTGGAGAGCACCCTGCAAGCCCTGTACTACGACAGACAAAAAATGATGGTCCAGGAGCAGCCCACAACATTGACCCTCGCACACCTGACAATACGCCAGGAGGAACTCGTCCTTCCACAGCAGTTACGGGCCATTCCCCTTGTGCCCGGTGCCTCCAACACCACGAAAGTGGTCTTTAGCGAATTGATGCCCATGGATCATGACATGCCCATGTCGTCAGAACACGGCTCAGGGGCGACATCGAACCAGCACCATCAGAACATGGGCGCAATGAATATCGCCAGCACCATGGACGGCAATGCCATGATGCCTGAAATGGCAGCTTTGCGTTCCATGTTCCGCATTAACGATCAGGTTTATGACATGAACCGCATAGACCTGCGCTGTCCGACCGGGCAATGGCAATACTGGGACGTGATCAACGACTCACACATGGACCATCCCTTCCATCTGCATGGGACCCAGTTTCAGGTCCTCGCCCGACAAACCGGGATGCAGTCGGTTCCAGAGGCGTTCCGCGCCTGGAAAGATACTGTCAATCTGCGTCCCAGAGAAACCGTGCGTCTGGCATTCCGACAGGAACTACCGGGCCTGCGAATGTTCCACTGCCACATCCTGGAGCATGAGGACCTGGGCATGATGGCTCAGTTAATGGTGGAATAGAGGCCGCGCATCCTGCGGTCTCGGTCAACAAAGTCCGCCTTGCCGGTGTGTGTGCCGGCAGGGCGGACAAAGCCGTCCCCCCTTTTAAAAAGCAGGCACGGCCTGCATTACAATAGCGCTTTTGACTTTCTCATTTTCTGCGGAGCATGCACCATGAGCCTGTTGGGCACCCCCTTATCGTCATCGTCGGACAAAATCATGCTCCTGGGCTCGGGAGAGCTGGGCAAAGAGGTGCTGATTGCGCTGCAACGTCTTGGGGTGGAAACCATCGCTGTCGACCGCTACGAGAATGCGCCGGGGCAACAGGTCGCCCATCACGCGCGCACGATCACCATGAGTGACCCCGACCAACTGCGCGCCCTGATCGAAAAAGAAAAGCCCACCTTAGTGGTACCGGAAATCGAGGCAATTGCCACGGGCGTGCTGGAAGAATTGGAAGCGCAAGGTCTGGTCCGTGTAATCCCTACCGCTCGTGCCGCCAGACTCACCATGGATCGCGAAGGTATTCGTCGTCTTGCCGCGGAAACTCTGGGTGTGCCCACCAGCCCCTATCAGTTCTGTGAATCACTGCAAGAACTCCAAGCGGCCATTGACAGCAAAATCGGCTACCCCTGCGTAGTCAAACCGTTGATGAGTAGTTCAGGCAAAGGCCAAAGCAAAATCAGCGGCCCGAGGACGTTGCCCAAGCCTGGGACTACGCGATGGCTGGTGGCCGCGTCAGCCAGTGCCGCGTCATCGTGGAGGGCTTCATCGATTTTGATTACGAAATTACCTTGCTGACCGTGCGCGCTGTCGGCGCCGATGGTCAGATTGAAACCCAGTTCTGCGATCCCATCGGTCACCAACAAGTGGATGGCGATTACGTGGAAAGCTGGCAGCCGCAGCCCATGAGTCCCCAAGCGTTGCAAAACGCGCGCGAGATTGCCCAGGCGGTCACTCAGAACCTGGGCGGTCAAGGTCTGTTTGGTGTCGAGCTTTTCGTCAAAGGCGATCAGGTCTGGTTCAGCGAAGTCAGCCCGCGTCCTCACGACACCGGCATGGTGACCATGGCAACTCAATGGCAGTCGGAGTTTGAGCTGCACGCACGTGCCATTCTGGGCCTGCCTGTCAACACCGCCTTGCGTATGCCCGGTGCCAGCGCAGTGATTTACGGAGGGGTAGACGCCAAAGAGGTCGATTTCCTGAACGTAGCTCAGGCGTTGCGCATTCCGCAAACCGATATCCGCTTGTTCGGCAAACCCGAAAGCTTCGAGAAACGACGCATGGGTGTCGCTCTGGCGGCACATGACGACCTGGAAACTGCTCGTGAAAATGCGCGTCAGGCGGCGGCCACGGTGACCGTTCAAGCCCGCTAAGTCCAAAGACCGGTCGTCGCCATGCCCATTATCGTCGTCCTGCTGCTAATCGGCATTCTTGCGGGGCTGATGCAGGGCGGCGTGCAGCTTTTCAATCGGGTGAACGCCAGCGCGGGTGTAATGGCCGCTATCCTCAGTCTACTGGTGGCAGTGGCCATACTGCTGACACCATTCATCCTCTGGCGTCGTCATCACCTGGCTATTCACGGAAAAAAACAGCATGGCCAACGCATTGTGGAGCTGGCATTCGCTGATGGTTCCTTACGACTGGATGCCCTGCAAAAGCGGGGCCATATTCAGACCGGGCAGGGGAGCCGCGCCTTTATTTTTGCGGATATTGACACCATTGAAGTGCAGGGCAGGGGCTTGACGCTGCTACTGCGCAACCCCGTACAGCCTTGGCATATCCGTCCCACCAATGCCGCCGATCTCCGACGTTGGCACAAAATACTTCGTCTTGCCGCCAGCCAGGATCTCTAAGCGGCGTCCGCACTGCGGGACCAGGCCAAACAGCGCTAAATGAACGCGGTGCTGACGAGCCTGTGAGCGTAGCGTCAAGACACATCATCACGATCCGGTGTGCGTGTTCCCAGGGCCGCCCACCATTCCCACACAAATCCGCCCCAAATGCAGGATGACTGCATTTGGGGCGGATCATTAGCAGCCCGCTGTTTTATACCTGCTCACTGACCTGATCGGCCAAAGCCGGCTCATTCAGGCTGATCATATGTTCGTCCAAAGATTCCAGAGTCTCGACCACGGTGCGCAATACCTGGATGCGAGCGGCTTTTTTATCTTTACTGGGCACAATATGCCAAGGCGCCATATGAGTGTCAGTCTGAGCAAACATATCTTCAGCCGCCCGTTGATAAGCCGCCCAGTTTTCCCGATTGCGCCAATCTTCTGGCGTGATCTTGTAATTCTTGAAGGGCGTTTGCTCACGGGCCTTGAAGCGCTTGAGTTGCTCATCTTTATCAATATCCAACCAAAACTTGATCACGGCCGTGCCATTGGCAAGCAATTGCGCCTCAAATTCGTTGATTTCTTCATATGAGCGTTGCCAGGCGGCCCGGGAAATCAGCTTTTCCACCCGTTCCACCAGAACTCGGCCATACCAAGAGCGATCAAAAATCGCGACCTCGCCCAGCCGCGGCAACTTACGCCAGAAGCGCCATAAATATGGCCGTGCCCGTTCCACCGCATTGGGAGCGGAAATAGGATGAATATCGTAAATGCGAACATCCAGCGCTTCGGTCAGACGACGAATCGTGCCGCCTTTGCCAGCGGCATCGCGCCCTTCAAACACCAGTACCAGAGAATGATTACGAAACGCCTTGCTGCGTACCGCGGTCGACAGACGCCCCTGCCAATGCAGGAGTTCCGTGTCGTAATCGAGCACAGGCTCTACAGGGGGAGGGGACAGCAAGGAAGCGGCCGGAACATTCAAGCGAAACGGGAAGGCATGCGGCTCTCTGACCTGACGCGGGACAATAGGCTTGTCCATCGCTTGCAATACCACTTTTGCCAAGGACACATCACGCAGATTCTTGTCCGCACTGGGGATGACCACCCAAGGCGCATAGTTACGATGAGTCAGATTGATGGTCTGCGTGGCGGCGTTACGCAAGGTCTTGAAGTGTTTGTGAACTTTCAGGTCAGCCTTGCTAACGCGCCATGCCGTATTGGGGTCAGCCATCAGCATGGCACAACGATCCAGCTGCGCCTGGGCAGACAGGTGGAACCACAACTTGAGCACCTGCACACCCTGATAGGCCAATTGCGCCTCAAACCGGTTAATCAAGTGGGTATATAACGCAATCCTGGCCGGATCGGGCGTTTTACGCGCCAGCTCTTTCATCAGGGGTGCATACCAGGAGCCAAACACCAGTCCGGTCTGACCCCGTGCCGGCAAGCGATTCCAATAACGCCACATAAGGGGACGCATGGCTTCTTCTTCACTGAGTTTGCCGAACGCCAAGGTATGCACATGACGCGGGTCCAACCAGGTGTTCAGGGTGTTGATGGCAGATCCTTTCCCCACACCGTCCATGCCGGCCACCACAATCAGCAAGGTTTGATCGGCTTTTTCCAGCCGTTCGTACTGTTTGAGCAACAAGGCTTCGCGCAGTGTTTCGATCTGCGCCTTGGCCAACTCATCACTTAAGCTGGGGTCGCGTTCAGCAAACTGTAGTACATGGCCCATCGTGTTTTTGCTCCGTTTTACTTAGCAATCCACTATAACCACGCCAGGGAAAACTTAACTACCTTGGGCGTAAAAATAATCGGCGAAAGATAAACGGAGGGGAGACCGAAACGGAACTGCGCCTCAACCAGAAACATTGATCGATTCGCGACTTTACATAATATACATTATGCGATGTTTCCCCGCCGTCCTCGAGGGAGGAAAACGAGCCTGTTCAGCAGTTTTTTGCATTATGTGAAGTTAGGCACCTCACAGTAATCTAAACCGAAACCCCGTCGAAACGTTGAATTGCACGACTGATCGGACGGTAGCACAGCACTTTATCCTGTGTCAAACATCCCCTTCATTCAACGATCCAACTTTAATACTGGATTGACGGGCGGCACGGGTAAAACAAACCGGTCCGGGTCCATCAACACCACCGCCGCCAGCGAGGCGATCGGCACATTTCCTTTGCCAATGATCTGGTAGCGCAAGATGTTGACCTTGCCACCACCTTCTACTTGCCGCATCCGATGCCACCCAGCTTTGATAACCTCTCGCTGAATCTGCATCCCCATGGCGTCGGCCTGTTCTTCAGGCCCTGTTTGAGCCGCGTAGAGCTTGAAAATCTTGGGTGAAATCAGTGCCATGCCTTCCTCTACGAAATGCACGGGTGCCCCGGATTCGTTGTACTTAATCTCACGGCTGGCCAAGCCTTGCTGCAGCCACTGTATAAACGCCGTCGCGGCTTCACTGGGTTCCTTCACAGGAGCTTCGTGCGGTAGTTCAGGCAGGCTCGGGGTCAACACGACAGGCGTGGTGTTGGCCTGGCTGAACATGCGTTGCGATTTTGCCTGTGTCTTTGGAGCAGGCTCAGGCTCAAGAACCGGCGCTTTAGGCGTCGGTAAGGCTGGTAATGCTCCAGGTGTGTGCTCAACAGAGGCTGGCTCAACACTTTTAGCCTGTGCTGCAGCTAGGGCTGTTGCTTCATGTTTATGTAATTTTTTGCCTGGCACAGGCGTGGGTTTATGCGACGCTTGCGGTGGGCTGCGATGAATAATGTTGGATGCTGTATCAGCTTCATCCAGAAAGTCATCGTCAACATCAAAGCCATCTACGGCGAGTTCGGCTGGCAAAATCACCGTCTCGTCGTCGTATGCCTGAATCGAAGCAGTTTGGTGAGTATTGCTTGAGGTTGGCACAGGTTTGGGCTGGTTGCCGCTTTGCGTTGCGCCATTTTTCGGTGTTTGACGCTTGGCTGCGCCAGTTGACGCATTTTTGGGCTTTCTAAACTCCATTGCTGGTACGAGATTACGCTTGGGTGCTGCATTTTGGGAACGAGCTGAAGCAGTTTTGGCCGTTGTGGCCACCTTTTGCGGCAATATTCCTTCATCAATGTGTTCTGGAGCAGCTTTGGCTTGAATGACTGTTGTGTCAGCGCTGTTCTCACAATCAACCGCAGCTGGATCAGCAGCTGTTTCAAACTCATCATCGCCACGCTTGGCCCGGACATGGATCTCTCCGGACATCGCCGGTGGGTATAAGTTTGGATCATCATAGAGCTTTGACAGTGGAAAGCGCAGCACACTTAGTCTGTGTCGATATTGATGGGCTTCTGCGCCCTCTTCTGTTGCCGGCGTTTGCCCGTTGATTTCAACGTGCCAAATAGCTTGGCCAGAATGAGGACTGACTTGCAAGATTCCATATTCCTGCCATGTGTCAAACAGCCTATCGTTCTTGGCCTCTCCAGGTACAGACTCGTCAGGCTCATGCTTTTTAATCCAGGCCCGCGTGGCATCGGCCAAACGCTTAGCCACAAACCACACAGAGCCGTCATACACCCATCCGGCAGCTCCAGTACGATTGAGCGGCAATTCCGTTCCAGACTGCAACATGCTTTTGAGCGCTTGCATGAGTAAATCCACCAGCGGTACTGCATTGGCTGTCGCAAAACGAGCCTTACTGCCCTTCATCAATGCGTTGCTGGTGGAGGCCTGGTCAGCGCGTTTGATAATGTCAGCCAATAATCCATCCTTGTGGCCAGACAAATAATAAGTCAGCGCATCAAAGGCGTGAGGCGTTTGGGACAAAAAAGTTAAGGCAGATTTTGGGGCAATCTGATGAAGCAAGGTCAGTGCCAGGCGATTATGGGCCTGGTAGTCCCGGCTGGCTTTTGGCTCAAACTCGACTCGATACTCCAGATCCAGACGCCCCTGCCCCACTTCGAACAAGGAGCCCGCCAGCGGTTTCCATCGCAACGGTTCATCCATCGCCCCGCCTCGCCATAAGATCCGTAGGTCCGTCATCGGTTTGGCAATGTCATGAAGCAGTGCCGCGTAGAAGACCACATAGGTCCACTGATCGCGCTCGGCGTCAATCTGCTCAACGGGAGCATTCGTCGGTAAAAAATGCGCGTTTCGCCAGGTCATGGCTGCCAATACCATCTCCAGCGTATGGGCCAACAAACCACCAGCGTGGGCGTGATGGTGTGCTTCTGAGGCAGGCATAAGCTGGACGTATTCTGCATATCGTCGGATAGCTGGGATGAAATCTCGTCGAAAAACAGGATCTGCTACGCGAGACTGCAGGAACATTTGATGAACCGCTTTTTGAGCTTTCAGCAGACGGATCAAGTCATCAGACTCAAGAACACGCAACCACCCTTCCTCCCGCCCTGCTACACGTTGGGCAACTGGAACTGGTGGGGGGCTTGGAGGTGGCGGAACCGGTGCGGGCTTAGTCGTACTGGAGGCGCGTCGCGGAATAAAAGTGGAGAACTTCGAGATCCAAGGCGGGGTTCGGCGGTGAGTCATGCTCTAACGTTCAAGCAAATGGGCTCGCAACGTCTCCAGAGTCGGACGAGGATGTCGCAATGTGAGCAAAATATGCAGTGACTCAGTGGGATGTTGCGGATCGCCCAGCTGCAGGAAATGGAACCAGCTCATCTGCAGTGGATTCCATTGAATTGAATCAGGATCAGGCAGCATATTTTTGCCCCAGTGGGCCCGATAATGGACAAATGGCTGCTGCAAAATATCTTCAACAATGCTCTCTTTGCGCCCTGCGAGATCTACGGCCTGGCTGCTTTCTTGCGCCAGGTTCTGACAATGATTCTTCAAAATCTCTCTCACACACAGATGAGGATCATCTTCATCCTCGGCATAAATTTCTAATCCGTCATAACGCGATAGCCAGGCTGAAAAATGGGGGACCCATTCAGCCAATCCGAGCTCAGTCAGGAGCTCGACAATGCGGTAAATCGCATGAGCACGGTCGTGCGCATCACGCCCAAAATGGGGGAACCCAGGATCGGGGTATGGATGCTCGTTTTCAGCGAGGTGGGCGAGGATAGTCATAGCGGCCACTCTACAAAGCGGTTTGCTATCACTCAACGCGATACCGGGTGCGACGTAACCTAGGGTTCTCGCTTGCGCGCAACGTTAAGTTCTGATAAGTCACAGCCCGCTACGCTGGCCGAGGCCATTTGCAGCGCTTCACCCAGCCCCTGGGTGAAGCGCTGCATAACCCGTAAGCCCCTTTTCCCCTACCTGTAAAGCCTTTCCCGACGGCCACCGGATTTTTAGGTGGACGGCGGCCCTTTGGATAAGGCCCTTGACCCGTAGCAACCTTTTCTCAGTAGCGGATTGACGCCCCGGCAGTCCGTCAACACATTCTTGTTCTAGTTGTATTGTGCAATGCAAAACATTTTAACTTGAATACCCTTTCTTCACTTACTCAAAAACGCATATAGCAGGCCGCGCGGATAACGCACATAACAGTTTTCGTCAAGCTGAAACCCCGTGTTACGTGACCTTGGGTTAACGAGCGACACCTTGGGGTGCCTTTGTAACACTGAACGCCATTCTCAATCGGATGGAGTACTTCATGAGCTGGACGGCTAGACTCGCTGTTGCCGCGCCACTGGCTGTTTTGGCGTTGCAGGCCCAAGCCCAGGTCGGGGATACCTACGACAACGGCACACAGGTGCGAATTGGACAATACAGCACACAAGCCAGCACACCAGGGCATAGCGTTTCTGATCCCCTGTCTGTGTTTGTGGCACTGACTTACCCACGTCAAGACGTAGCCACCATTGATGGTGCGATTGAGTACACCCTCAAACGGACTGGCTGGCAGCTTGATCGCTCCAAGCTGTCGCTAGAAGCCGCGCAGTTTCTTCGCTTACCTCTTCCAGAGTCCCAGCGGTCGCTGGGCACGTATCGTGTACGTGATGTCTTAAATGCACTCGTAGGTGAGACCTGGCGCTGGGACGAGGACCCCATCCGTCGCAGACTGTGGATCAGTCTAGCGGCACAGCCGACTTTGTCAGGCGTCGAACTGACACAGAATTGGCTCCAGGCCCAAACCTACCCCGTCACAGTTGACCCTAAAAAGCCGTGGTTGCCCTTGACCGAGCGCATCAGCGGGGTGCAACCATGAACCAACAAGATCAACAATGGCAACAACAGCAAGACGATCTTCGCCGCCGGGAACAAGCCGAGCAGCTAGAGCGTGAACGGCTAGAGCGCTTGGAACATGAACGACTGGAGCAAGACCAGCAGCTTGAGCGTGAACGCCAAGAAAAGCTGGATCAGCACGACTATGACTCCCGTCGTGAGTTGGAGGACGCTACCCCAAACAAGCCTGGTGTCTTGCGAACACTCATGCAAATTTTGTTCTCTCGCAAAGAACCAACGGCAAGCGTTGAAAAACAGAACGTGGAGCCCGTGTTTTCGTCCGTAGTGGAACCCGCCACCGAGGCGCAAAGCAATGAAGCCGTCACCGATTTCTTTCCTGAACCAGACAATCAACCGCAACCTGCCCGCGTTTCACCATCCCCATTGGCATCCGCTGCGCATGCCGATACTTCAACGTCCAAGAAAAAGACAAGCTATCCGTGGAAGCTAATCCTGGCGTTGGTGCTTTTTGCTGTCCTTTTCTTGAGCTGGAAATACCTGTTTAACCAACCTGTGGTTGAGCAAACAGCCGCCTTGTCGGCAGCCGAACCTTCACTGGCTGAAATCGAAGACCAGGTCGCCCCTGTTGAGGATGAGGAAAAGGGTTCTGAGCCCTCCCCTGCTCCCACCACCAGTGAACTAGGCAATGTAGAGAAAGCTTCTGACATGCCCATGGGAACAGATCCGATAGACACGGCAGAGTCAACGGAATTCCAAGAACTTTCCATTGATCTCGGAGAGTCGTTCCCATCGAACCTTGAAACATCGCAAGCCTCGTACGCCGTTCAAGAAACACCAACATTTGAGGTGCAAATCTCGTCCCTGCAACGTGATGTCAACGAAATCAGGCAGCTACTCAATGAGCTCTTGCATCAGAACGAGCAGTTGATAGCTCTGAACACACCTGCGCCTGAACCAGAACCAGAGGTGGTGCCAGTTGTTGAACCTGCCCCCGTTAAAAAGCCGGTCGCACGTCGTGCTAAGGCCGCTCCAAAGCCAAGCGTTCGTCTGGTCTCAGTCGATATGTGGGATGGGAAACCCTCTGTTGTCGTCGCCAGTACACACGCAGGCGACAACCAAAGCTTAGTGATGCGCCCAGGCGATACCGTCAACGGCGTCACGCTGCAAAGCGCAAGCGCATCCGAGCGCAGCGCCTCTTTTCTCGTAAACGGAAAAACCACCAAATTAACTGTGGAGGGCCAGTGATGTCGCGCCTTATGAAAATCAAAGCAGCAGCCATCAGCCTGCCCCTGTTTTTCCCTGCAATGGCGCATTCGCAAACCCAGACCACAGCTCAGCAGCGTACCGAAGAAGTCGCCAATGCTACGCAGTCACAAGGGCGTAATCCGATTGCGCTGGATGCCGTAGATCGCCTGCGCGCCAATATTTGGGGCTTAACCGACGAAGAAATGTTGCGCGCCAAAACCCTGCTGGAAGGCCCTCGCAAAGCATTCTCGGTGGAAAACCTCTCACCTATTGAAGCGCTGGGTATTCACGCGACCTCGGAAGCAGAGCGGCGTAAATATGCCGAAATGTTCGCACGCGCCTTTCATGCTGACGTGGAGCGCTCATTGGCATGGAATCGTGCTTTCACTGAAGCGATGGCACGCCTTTACCCAAATGAACCAGTTGTCAACTTCAGTCAGATCCCACCCGTTCCCGCTACGGTAGGCGCAGCTGATACTTTGAACGTGCCGCGCACGGCCATTATCGAGACCCCCGCTCCGGGCTACACACCTCTGACTCAAAGTGGGCCAGCACAGGGCTCTGCAAAGTGATGGGTACCCCCATGCAACGCCGACAGTTTCTTGGCGCCCTCACGGCACTGACGGCCAGTGGCGTCATGACGCGCTCGTGGGCACTGGCTGCGCCTGCGCAATCGGAGCTGCCGCAGCCCGAAGGCCTGGACCCGCAGTGGTGGCCATATTGGTCAGATACGGCTGTGCGCATTGAACCCAAGATCACACCCCAAGGACAGACGGCAATCCCCCACGGGTATGTTCGTCAGATGCCTCGCACGCGCACCCGTCCTGGTGCGCCGACCGTGACGGCGTCCTTGTTGCCTCCCCGCGCATATGACTGGGCGGGACAGCGCTGGAACATTGATCCGTGGCTACTTTACGGCGTGGCGCTGCAAGAGTCGCAAATGAAATTTGGCCAGCAGACACTGCCCTATCCATGGACACTTTGCGTCAGAGGTGTAGGCAAGCGATATGGATCCTATGAGGCCACCCTGCAAGCGCTACGCAAGTATGTGGATGTCAAAGGCATCCGCAATGTGGATTGTGGTGCGATGCAAGTGAACTGGGGTTACCACAATGACAAGCTCCAAAGCCTAGAGCGTGCTCTGGACCCCTATCCCAACCTTGACGTAGGCGCACAAATCTTGCGCCATCACTTCGACCGCAACGCTTCCTGGCGTCTGGCTGTGGCGCTCTACCACACGGGCTCACGAAACACTCAAGAACGGATCAGCCGCGGTAATCGCTATAGCCGTGGCGTATTCAACAAATTGGCGAACCTGGGCTTAGACGAGTCTGAGCTGGCCACATCAACAGGGTGGAGACGATATGCACCGTAATCTCACCCTCGTCTTCTTTGCAGCGACCACACTGATCTCCAGCTCGGTCAACGCTCAGACTGCACCGGTCGTCCTGGACGATTCGGTTCCGGCTGTTTCCTATTATTCGGCCTTGATTTCAGGTGCAGACCAACCTGGTGTTGGTGCCGGTATCCAGTTTCCGCTGACGTCGAACTTGCTACAACCTGGCGTGCTCAAACCATCGGCTGTTCCAGTATTCAACCCAAAATGGATGACCCAAACATTAGCCATTGTGGGTGACGACAAAGGCTCAGAAGAATGGCTCAAGCTCCATCAGGCTCGCCTGCTTTCTTTGCAGGCCACCGTCATTGTGGTATCCGCAGCCAGTGAAAAACGCTTTAAAGACATCCAGCGGCAAGCCAACGCATTACCAATCGTCCCTGATTCCGGCCACTGGTTACAGAACCGTCTTGCCGCTGCTCGAGTGACGGTCTATCCCGTGCTGATTGGCCTGGACGGTCAAGCGCGCCAAATCATCTTCTCAGAAGGTTTTGAACGAGGTGAAGCGCATGAAAAATAACGCCGTCTTGGAAGCGCTACTGCGTCCGCCTGTCGAGATCTGGAGTGCGGCAACGGCCTGGTCCGTCACGGCCACGGCTGCCCTGGCGCCTTGGGCACTGATGATGCCCCCTTCTTTGGGCTACGTTGCCGCCGCAGGGTCGGGGTACTTCGGCGGGGTCCGCTTTAAGCAAGCGATGCGGATCAAGCGTTATCACCATCACCTGAAATACTACAAAGTCACGAAAATTGCTCCCGCCAAAATTCCCGTGGCACCGGGCGAGTTTTACCTGGGCGAAGGGTTTGAGTGGTCGCAAGCGCACACACAACGTAAACGTGAAGCCTTGCAACCGCAGGCCAAGCGTTTTGTACGTCCATCGGGCAAAGAGCTGGCTCTACGCAGCCTGGGTTCAAAAGCCATCGAGCAAGCGCAAGACAAAGGCCCGGTTAAACCCATTGTGCGAGCCATTGCAGGAATTGCGGGCATTGATCATTGGCTCAACCCACTGCAACCTCACCCAGACTTAGGTGGCTCACCCATCGTGCATGGCGTGGGCAGCATGGACGAAGCCCCCGTCAAGATTCGCCAGTCCTCTCGCAATGGACACATGTTGGTCATGGGCACCACGCGCGTGGGCAAGACCAGGCTGCTGGAGTTGTTTGCTACCCAAGACATCCACGCCGGACACGTCACCATCGTGATCGATCCCAAGGGGGATGCCGATCTGATGCTGCGTATGTATGCAGAATGCGCACGCGCAGGCCGCCTGGACCAGTTCTACATGTTCCATCTTGGCTATCCCGAGATCTCGGCCAGGTACAACGGCATTGGCAACTTCTCGCGCATCACTGAGGTAGCCACCCGTGCCACCAACGCCTTGCCCAGCAGCGGAAACTCCGCCGCTTTTAAAGAGTTCTCCTGGCGTTTTACCAATATTGTGGCTCAAGCCCAGGTTGCGCTGGGTCGTGTCCCGACCTATGAAGCTTTGCTCAAAGATGT
The DNA here is from genome assembly GCF_019343455.1 of Alcaligenes ammonioxydans. NCBI lineage: Bacteria > Pseudomonadati > Pseudomonadota > Betaproteobacteria > Burkholderiales > Alcaligenaceae > Alcaligenes > Alcaligenes ammonioxydans. The sequence continues at coordinate 1,935,856 of NZ_CP049362.1, forward strand.
GACCGGCATTGATGGTCTGTTCATGGACTATGCCCGCATGGTGTTTGCCCAACAAGCCCGCCAAGGCCGTCTGATCGACTGGGAAGTAAGGTTGGCCAACCTTGAGCTCTCGCTGCAGGACCGCAAAACCGCCCCGCCGGTGCCAAGAGCCTTGGCCGATCGACAGCCCGAGTTTGTGGCGATGTTCTTGCTCATTAAAGAAGCCAAGATCAACGATACGGTCCTCGCAGGCCTGGCAGCCGCCTTTAGTTATGAACGCAGCTTCTACGAAAAGATCATCGCGTCCTTGGGGCCATTCCTGGAGAAGTTGACCACCGGCGCAGTAGGCAAACTGATCTCACCTGACTATTACGACCAAACCGATAAGCGTCCCATCTTCGACTGGATGAGCGTCATCCGGCAGGGAGGCGTGGTCTACGTAGGCTTAGATGCCCTCTCTGATTCCGTGGTCAGCTCTGCGGTCGGTAATTCCATGCTGGCCGACTTGGTCAGCGTGGGCGGCAAACTCTACAAGACCGGACTGGACCCTCATGCCCCAGACGGAAAAATCGTGTTGCCGACCATTTGTGCGCACTTTGACGAGGTCAATGAGATTGCAGGCCCTGAATTTGTGCCCATGGTGAACAAGCTGGGGGGCTCGGGCTTTCGGATCACCGCGTACACACAGTCAGCATTTGATATTGAGGCAAAAGTCGGAGATAAGGCCAAAGCGGGCCAGATCCTGGACAACTTTAACCACCTGGTCATGCTGCGCGTCCGTAGTGTCACTACGGCCAAGCTGCTGACGGACCAGGTTCCCGAAGTCGAGGTGGTCCATCTCACGCCAATGTCAGGCGTCACAGACACCGCCGCCCAAGGCACCGGCGTCGATTTCATCAGTCGCAACGATGATATCTGGACCAAAACCAAGGTCCCTATGATTGAACCAGCCGATGTGCTGGAACTACCGCAAGGCCAAGCCTTTGCGCTACTTGAAGGCAATCGACGCTTCAAGATCCGAATCCCGTTGGCTGATGCAAGAAACGACGAATTTGTACCGCAGTCTTTGCAAAACGTCGCCGCGCAAATGAAGGCCCGCTACCGGACTTCCGAGCAATGGGCCAGTGAAACCGACTGGTTCACTGAAAACTGGCTCAATAGCCAGCCAATCGCCGATGGCACGGGCATGATCGCCACTGATCTGGCGGTGCAGGATCCTGACCCCGATGACGACACTCAAAGCAACAGCGCGATAAACACTGACACGATGGGCCTGATCACAAGGGGGCACGGATGAGTACCAACTCGACCAGCCGCCCTGTTAAACCCACCACTCGCGGCCCCATTTTGATGACATTTGAGATGGTCATGGGTTTGCTTATGGTCTCTGTCTCAGCGTGTGTGCTGGGATTGTTCATAGAACTGGCCGGCATTCATACGATTTGGAAGGACCAAGGCACGGGCCATGCTCGCTCTATCGTGGAGCAGGACCTGAGCTATATCGAGGCTGCCCCGAAGAGCCTGATTATTCCCAATACAGTGGCCTTCTCAAACAAGATGCTCGGCTACATCTCATGGCCTTACGAGAAGTTCGGAATCTTGCAGTGGTATGCCAATAGCCATGACCCCGCCATGCAGCGTCAACAGGCCCTTCGTCGTGCACAAGAAATAAAGGCAAACGGCAACAGCCTCTCCTCCAGGCTGAAAACGATTGGCGCTGATGCCAGCCAATTTATCAGCACGGTACTCGTGCTTTCCATGTATGTCGCCATGGATGTAGCGCTTCGACTTTCGATTGCCCTTTATGCGCTGCCAGCCTTCGTTCTTGCGTGCCTAGTGGGTGCGGTCGATGGCCTGGTACGGCGTGACTTGCGCCGGTGGAGCGGCGGCCGTGAGTCCTCCTTTGTATATCACCACGCTAAGCGATACACCGCCTGGGCACTGACTGGAGGTTTCGGTCTGTATTTGACCTGGCCTTTCGGCGGCTTCAACCCCGCTTACATGGTTCTGATTTTCACCGCGTTGGTCGCTGCAACGCTCAGCACCACAGTGGCTTCCCTCAAAAAGTATATGTAGCGCCTCTCGCTCACATCACGACATTGGAGAAACGACAGAAATGAAACCACAGCAATCTGGCCCCTCAGAACGTAAGACTCATCGCGCCTGGGTAGCCGCGCTCATGCTCGTCGCGTGCGCCACCGTTCAGGCTGGGGATGCCGATAGTGAGCGCGAAAGTCTGGCACGGATTGAAAACGAGCTGGCCGTCGTGCAGCAGATGGTGGCCGCGGCCTCTCGTGATGCCCCTCCATCTCAACGGGTCAATTTTCGATATGAGTGGTTAATCAATGACCTGGACGTGATGCGTCGGGGAATTCAACAACACCTTAATGCCCCTATGCAGCCGCGTCCGGTCGAGCCACTGCGAGGCGACTACCGCCAATGACGCAGCATCAGGAGATCTCCTTATGGGCATGAACAATGCGCAGATGGGTTCGAGCATGAGAGAGGCGTTTGCAGCGGGCTCGGGTGTTGACCCAAACGCCATGAAGATCGTGCTGACGGTCATAACGGTAGCAGCTGTGGCTCTGTTCTTTGCGTGGTTGGTAATGGCCGCTCTAGAGAACTACCGGGAGAACCAACTCAAGCAAGAAGAGGTGGTCTGGGCCTGCGTCAAATTAGTTGTGCTGTTGTCCTTAATCCTGTGGGTGTTGGTTTGACGCTCACAGGACTTCTTAACACATCAAACCATACGGAGTTTAGCTATGACCACACTGAACGCTCTGTTGGCGGCACCCCGAGCGGGGTGGCAAAAAGCCAAGCGTCACTTCGCGCAAGCCGCTTTGATCCCTGCTGTAGCGTTACTTTCGTCACCTGCCAGGGCGGCTTTGCCCACAATGCCCACACCGGGTTCTGGCATTGACGGGGCTCAAGTTGCCGATGGCGATTGGCTTGGAGCGATGGGCGCTTACTGGAAACAGGGCATCACTATTCTGGCCATGATCTTTGTCGGCTACTTTTTCCTGAAAGTCGTCATGGGTGCGATCACGAAGTGGAACCAATACACCCGCGGTCAAGCTGATATCAGTGACCTGAAAGAGTACGTGATTACTGGTGGCGTGTTGGCCATTGCACTCGTTGCCATGGCAACGTATGCCATCGCCACGCTCGGGTAAAGGGGAAAAGTCGATATGGCTCGCAAGCCCTCTGCCCCACACCTTGAACAGCTAGATGAGCAAGTTACCCAGGGCATCGCTACGCCGATAACCGATCGCGTGAATGTTCAACCAGCCATTCTGAACGGTATGACGGTCGATGAAGCACAAATCATCGGTCTGATCTCCGTCGTGGTGTGTCTGCTGCTGGGCTTGGTACTGCTGGCCATAACCGGCTTCTGGCAAACACTTTTGGCCATCATGCTATTTGGACCATTAGTCATTTTGTGGTTTGCCTCTAAATACCTGGCGGGACTTAAGCGCAACCGTCCTGACGGCTATTACAACCAGGCTATGCACCACTGGATGGCCTCTCGTGGGTGGGTGAAAGCCAAATTCATCCGCCACAACGGTTATTGGAGCTTGGGCCGGACCTTGCCCTTTAGCCTGTCCACTTCATTCAACCCTAAACCGTCCCGTCAGAACGTTGTTTCTACGAGCGAAACGGCCATCCCCTCTTCTTGCGCTGCTCAAGGTGTGACACCGATAGCGGATAAAGCGAGCAACAACGTATGAGTTCAAAATATTTAAACGCCCTGGCCACTGTTCAGGCGACAAATAAAAGACTGGGCGCACTTGTTTTAGTTGTCGCCGCTCTTGGGGCTGTGGGTATGTACTTTGCTGCCCGCACACCGCATCGAATCGACGTCAATTTGCACCCCAACATTCAAGGCGGGGATGTCGTCACCGTGACCGACGGCCAGTCGCCGGTCCCTGACGTCAATGTGTATGGCTTTGCCTACTACATCTGGCAGCAGGTCAACCGCTGGCAAGCCGACGGGTACAAGGACTACGGCAAGCAAATCTACTACTACCAGGCCTACATCACCCCGTCTTGTCGCGCTCAGCTAGAGAACGACATGAACACACGGGATAGAGCCGGTGAGTTGCGCTCACGCACACGCATCATGACCGAGATTCCAGGGTTTGGGTTTTCACCCAGACGAGTCATTTCGCAAGGCACCAACACCTGGACAGTACTGCTCGACATGCAATTGCAAGAGACATTTCGTGGTCAACAAATCAAAGACATCTACATCCGGTATCCGATGCGTGTCGTGCGATATGACGTTGACCCCGAGAAAAACCCCTGGAAGCTGGCCATTGACTGCTATGGCAACAACCGCCCTGCCCGCCTGAATCCTGACGAAGTCGCCGCAGTCCAGAAGAACAACCAAAGTCCCGAGCTGCCAACTGAGTCAGAAATCGTGCCCGCCACATTGCCCGGCACGATCACCGACCCGGCAACCAACGTGACCGACCCCGCTCCGACACCTATCCAGGTGCGACCCGTCCAACCTCAAAGCGAGTGAGATTGTCATCCATGAAAGCCATTCTTAGCATTCGCAAAACAGCTCTGGCCTGCGCCCTTTTGGGGCTGGCCCAGTACGCACAGGCACAAGTGCGAGACTTGGGGCCAAACTTGGAGAGCGTACCAGCAGATCTTATTGCTCCAGCCCCTGACAGCGTCAACTCAAGTGTCAATGTGGGTTCTGCAACAAACGCAGCAGTGAATAACGCGCCCGATCTGGGAGAGATTCCCAATCTTGGCTCCTCACCCTCTAACGCTGAGTATCAAAACCCTAGCGTCAATGTAATGGGTGACCAAGCTATGGTGGTGAGCACTGTGGATGCGGCCATTCAACAGGCCAAGGATAATCAGGACGAAAGCGGCACGACCATCCGCAAACCGCCACAAAACAAACCGCATGGCGTCGAGCGAGCCGTGTTTAATCGAGCTCCAGTACGTGCGCCACTGCCTGTGGGCATCGAACGCATGATTACTTTGCCTGCGCCTGCCGCCCTGCATGTGCCATCGGATATGTCCAAGATTGCCCGAATCGAAGTCATTGATCGCACGATGTACATCACGGCCCTCCAGCAGTTCACACCCGTGCGAATCATTGCAGAGCTCATTGATTCTGGGCAGCAAATTCCCTTCGATCTGGTTGCCGACAGCACAACAGCCAGTGCCCGTAGCGAACTTCAGGTTTTTGTCGTTGCTTCATCATCGCCTGGTACAGAGGGGATCGGAGGTGATGGTCCCGCCTCCCAAGCGGCAGCGCAAGCGACCAGCATGGCCAATGCACACACATTGAGCCAGCAAATGGCGGAATCGGCACCGACAGATATGGTCCAGCTCACCCGCTACGCCGCACGCCAGCTTTATGCCCCAAAGCGGCTTGCCACGCCATTCTCTGGTGTGCAGCAGGTCGAAGTCACTGCTGAGCCAATTGCCAACCTAATACGCGGCGTCAATGTTGTATCCACCCCCGTCGGTCAATGGCGTTCTGGCCAGCTCTATGTGACAGCCGTTCTCATCAAGAACCGGTCACATAACCCCTTGGAGATTCCACTTGAGCAAGTGCGCGGCCAATGGATTGCAGCCACCGCGCAGCACGGTCGAATTGGCCCAGCCGGTTCCGAGACGGACACCACCGCCATTTATCTGGTGTGCCAGCGCCGATTTGAAGCCTGCCGGTAATAAAGGAACAACAGCATGAGCAGCACGTCCAGCAACAAACTGATCCCCATCCTCGGTGGTGTCGCCGTCTTAATAGTCAGCGTGGTGATATACAGGCAATTTACGGGTTCAGGAGAATCTACCAACTCGGTATTGACCTCCATTCCTACACCTGAAAGTGCCACACTGCCTACCGCGCAAGGAGCGGACAACGACAACGCCGCCGAAACCCTACGCACCGTCACCGCCAGCAATGAACAGTTGCGGCGTGATGTGGCACGCGTGATCGAGATGAACAATCAACTCATCGCTGAGAATAAGCGCATGGGAGGCGCTAATGCGACGGTCTCGCGTCGAATCGAACAAGAACAGCGCGACACACTCAACCTTGACGGACCTCGGACGGACTCGATCGATCCAACTGGCGATGAGACAAGCGCCAAAAGCGCTGTCAACCTAACGTTGCAGCGTGGCTCCGAAGCAGTCGATACGTTTTCACGCGCCTTTCAAATGTCACCGGCCCGCTCTGAGACCGAAGCAGCCAATCGAGCTGCTCAGGCGCGAACAACTCCCCTGCTCCCACAGCAATCATTTTCCCTAGGAACAGAATCGCCCACTCCGACTGTTACCTCATCAGGCCCATACCGTGTTTTACCTCCCATGGGGTATAGCGCGGTAACGCAGTCCGAGCAGGGCCGCAATGGCAATGATGGCCCAGCCATTACGCGCTATGTCCGCACCAGTGGTAATCAGGCATATGCCAATAGCTCCATGGGCCCTGTGTCCAGGCCCACCGCCACACAAACACGGTCAGCACCACAAGCCGCCAAGCCTGAACCGATTCCGTACTTTACTGTTCCCGAGAACTCGACACTGGTCGGCGCAGTGTCGATGACCAGTCTCATCGGACGTGTGCCCATTGATGGCCGTGTCACTGACCCGATGCAGTTTAAAGCGATTGTCGGCCGCGACAACCTGGCAGCCAATGGCTTTGAATTACCAGCAGACATTGAAGGGATGATCGTCACTGGCGTCGCGATCGGCGATATGGCGCTGTCGTGCTCAGAAGGAAAAGTGCGCTCGATCACCTTTGTCTTTAATGATGGCACAGTTCGCACCATCTCTGAGCGCTCCAAAGGCGGGGGTAATACCAACGTCAATGGTAGCGGCACTACCCAGGATCTGGGCTACATCTCAGACGTACATGGGAACCCCTGCATTCCTGGCAAATTCGTCACCAATGCACCGGCCTATCTGGCCGATCTGGCTGCGCTCAAGGGCTTGGATGTTGCTGCGCAAGCGTTCTCCGATGCCCAGCGCACCGTCTCGAACAACCTGGGAACAGGAAATACCACCTCTCAAATCACCGGCTCGCGTAGCAGCTACGCCATGGGACAAGCCGCCTCTGGCGCAACCAATGAAGTCGTCGCCTGGATGACCTCCCGCCTCAAGAATAGTTTTGACGCCGTTGTAACCCCGGCTGGCAAGCAGATGGTCATTCACCTGGATAAAGAACTGCAAATTGACAAGATGCCAAACGCCCGCAAGCTGGTCTACCGCCAGCAAGGGACGCAGCAGATTTCTCGTGGAGCACATTATGGTCTGGAATAAAACTGCCCAACGCCTGGCGCTGGTCCTGTTCACCACTTCGATGGCAAGCGGTTGTACCGTCATGATGGATCGCGAATCCCCTCTGAATGAGGTCACTAAAGACTCGCCAACCGTACTGGACGTCTACCGAGGTACTGACTATCGAAACGAAGCGACCCGTCAGTCACGCATCACCCCCCATGAACGGATGCGTGAGCGCACTCAAGCCAGACCGATTAATCCAGGTGATGAGTTAACCCAGCGATATTGGTCAGCTGTTGATTCCATGAACCAGCGATTTGCTCGGCTGCCAAATCCTGACCTGGTAATGGTGGTGTTTCCGCATCTGGCCAAGGGCCAGTATCCGGTTCCAGGCTACGTGACCGTCTTCCCGATGTACGACCAGACACAGTATGCGCTACCTGGTGAGGTCACCCAAGATTTACTGCAGTGGCGAGGTGACTACTTTGAGGCTAAATCCAGCGCCAAGAAAAAGGGAGGCGCAGATGATCGCTAATGTGGCCAGCTTGCTCGGATTCACGCGTCAACGTGCAGCGCAACCAGGCAGTAAGCGCGCTCCTCAAGTCACCGCAAAGGCATCGCCTCCTGGCCAGACCGTTGCAGATCGTCGACGCATGGCCCTGCGGCCACCGTCGTTTACCGACATGCTGCCCTATATCAGTTATGCCCCCGATGAGCGCATTTTTGTGTTGCGTGATGGCAATACCCTCGGGGCAATGTTTGAGCTCTCGCCCATTGCGACCGAGGCCATGCCTATCGAAATCCTGAATGAACACGCCCAGAAGATTCAGGAGGCCTTGCAAGCCATGCCATCGGTCAACGGCGCACCGTGGATTGCTCAGTTTTTTGTCAATGATGACCGTAACCTGGATCATCTTAATGACACTTTTACCGACTATATCCTGGAGCAACACAAGGACGATGGCCTGGGCCAGGAGATCCTTAACTCGCCTTTTACCCAGGCGGTATTGGACGAAGTGCGCTCGCACCTGTCGAATGTCTCGCAACCCAATGGCCTGTTCACCGATACGCTTGTCACCGGTCAAGTCTGGCGCGGGCAAATCCGCCGTGTTCGTTGTTGCCTGTATCGTCGATTTGGCGGTGCAGCCGATGATCCACAAACGCCGGTGCAGCAAATCGAGTCGGTGGCCAACACCATCATGGCCACGTTTTCCGAAGCCGGTGTAGCCGTTCGCCGCTGCACCGGCAAAGACCTCTATGAGTGGCTACTGCCGTTTTTTAACCGCGATCTACCCTGGGCGCCTGGCACGCAAATGATGCGTGAATTACCCTATCCCGGCGACACCCCGTTAACCGATGACGAGGACACGCCCATTTTTGGATGGGACTTGTCTGAGCTGTTGAGTATCAATGAGCCCCGTTCGGACCTGGAGCAAGGGTTATTTGAGTTTGATGGCGTACCGGTCAAAGCGCTGACTTTGCAAAATATGCGCAAGCAGCCAGAAATCGGACACTTCACGGCCGAGTTGGCCAATGGCAAGGAACGATTTGCACGTTTTGATCGGCTACCTCCCGGTTCGATGCTCTCAGTGTCCATTACCATCGCGCCGCAACACGTCGTAGAGTCACAAATTGAGCGGATCCGGGATGCCTCACGCGCTAAGACGGCGCAGGCCATCGAAACCTACCGGGAATGCACCAACGTTTTGAATGAAATAGTTCGGGGCAACCACCTGTTTCCAATGATGGTGACCCTGTACGCGACTGCCACCAGCACAGATGAACTCGATAGCAACATCAACACGATTAATGCGCTGTTGATCCCATCAGGCCTGAAGTTCATCAGCAATCAGCATGACCTGGTCCCGCTGGACACATTCATGCGTGCTCTGCCGTTTAACTATGACCCCGCCTTCGATAACCAGGTACTTCGTCGATCCCGTCTGACCTTCGCCTCCCATATTGCGCGTCTCTTACCGCTGTATGGCCGTGCCCGTGGCACACCCCACCCTGGCATGTGGTTCTGGAATCGCGGCGGGGAACCCTTGTTTGTGGATCCGCTCAACAAACGCGATCGTAAAAAGAACGCGCATATGCTGGTGCTGGGACCGACCGGAGCCGGTAAATCGGCCACCTTGAACTACATCGCCATGATGACGATGGCCATTCATCGGCCACGGCTGGTGATTGTCGATGCCGGGAACTCCTTCGGTCTTTTGGTGGATTTTTTTAAAGACCGAGGGCTATCGACCTACAAAGTTGAACTGAACAGTAGTGCAAAAGTGTCCTTGCCACCGTTCGTTCATGCGTACCAACTACTAGATGATAGTGAAGTGATGGAGAGTTTTGTGGCGGCCGAGCAGCAGGCACGAAGCAACGCAGGTCTGCCCGATGACGAACTGCTCAATGCCCTGCTTGGCCAAGATGATGAGCCGTCGACTGCCGACGTGTCTTTTCATGAAACGTTCCAGGCCAGGGAAGAGGACGAAGAGCAGGACGACGAGCTGGATAAAAGAGACTTGCTGGGCGAGATGCTGATTGCCGCGATCCTGATGATCACAGGCGGTGAAGCGGACGAAGTCGCACAGATGAGTCGAGCCGACCGGTACTTGGTATCACGTGCCATCATCATGGCCGCGATCAGTTGCAAAGAACGGGGAGCCAAGCACCCGTTGACACAAGATGTGGCCCTGCAGCTGATGCACATGAATAAGGACCAGACCATGTCACCGGCTCGGCGGGCCCGCGCCGAAGAAATGGGTCAGTCCATGATGACCTTCACCCAGGCGCTGCGAGGCAAATTATTCAATCGTGAGGGACAGGACTGGCCAGATGCAGACGTCACTCTGGTCGAGATGGGTACGCTCACTCAAGACGGCTATGAAGATGCCTTGGCAGTTGCGTACACAAGCCTCATCGACTCAGTACAGTCCCGTGCCGAGCTGAACCAACACTCTGGTCGCCCGATGGTGTTCCTTACGGACGAGGGCCACTTGATCACAACCAATGAGCTGCTTGGCCCCAAGATAGCCAAGGGCACCAAAATGTGGCGCAAATTCAATACCTGGTTCTGGCTTGCCACACAAAACCTGAAAGACTTCCCCGACTCCATGGAGCGCGTGCTCTCGATGTGTGAGTACTGGATGCTACTGACCATGGACAAAGCAGAGATTGAAGAAGTGGTGCGATTTCGGTCGCTCACCAACGAGCAGCGAGCCATGATGGAATCCTCCCAAAAAGAGCCGCCGAAATACACGGAAGGGGTTCTGATTTCCGCGACCGGCCAGATGCTCTTTCGCAACGTCCCTCCAGCTCTCCCGATTGCATTGGCCATGACTGAGGGCCATGAGAAAGCACACCGACGTCGCCTGATGGAAAAGCATGGAATCAACGAAATGGGGGCTGCTCAAATGGTGGCACAAGAGCTTGCGCGGAGTCGCGCATGATCAAGATACGCTCACTTAGCAAAGGAGTTTCTCGTCTCACGGCTTGCATCGCGGTTCCGACGGCACTGCTTGCCGTCGTCACACCAGCGACTGCGCAACAGCCTAACCAAGATCTGTACGCAGGCGTCATGACCGTAGAGGTGTTTGCCAACACTGCCATGCCGGTAACACCAAGCACTTCACCACACTATGCCTTGTCCATCTACCGCTTGGATGCAATGAATAATCTCGAAGCTCAGATGAATGAAGGTATGCCACAAGACGAAGCAGAAGCACGTCTATGGGTTGCCAACAATAAAGCCCGCTTACGACAAATGATCCAACCCATGGTCGCGAGTGCCGTTAACGGCCTGGCACGCGCGCAGCGTTATCAGATTGACCGATTACCAGCGGTGGTCATCAACCAACGCTATGTAGTCTTTGGCTATATCGACGTTGACCAGGCGCTTATGGCCTGGCGTGACAGCCAAAATTAAGGGGCACTCATGTCAATCACCACTTTGCGCTTTCGGCACATGCTTGCGATTAGTTTGCTGGTGCTGGCAACCGCGCTGCGGCCTGTTCCAGCAACAGCTGCCACAACCACGGCGGGCGTCGTCACCAATACGGTTGCAGCACTCCCCAGTTGCACGTCCTATCAGGTCAAAGGCATTTGCGTCTGGCTGGTTTGCATCCCGCTCATTGGCTGCTTCATCCGGACGTCGGTTCGGGTTGCACATTACGTGCCCGATGTCGTGATCAGCACCTACAACGATCCTCTGGCTCACCCTTGGGCTGAGGTGGGTAAGCCATTGGCGACAGCTATATCCTCAGTGGGATCAGCCGTAGTCGGCGCCCCGATCGACGCATCAGCAGGAACACAGCGCGAGGGCACAGAGGTGACTACCTATAAAAGTGCGGACGCCATTGGTAACCCCGCAGGCTTGATTGCCAGCATCGCCAGCGGCTACATCCCCAGCTTTGGCAGTTCATTCCAGTTTCCGGGCTATAGCGAATTGTTGGCTTTCACTCGCACAGAACTGCCTCGTATCGCGCAGTCTTGGCGGCAAGTCCCCCAACAGCTGGGCAACGAATTCATCGAAGCAGCCCGTGCCATGGCCAATGCACCAGCAGACATCATTTCCTCCGTCTCTGCATTTCCGGCAAAACTTGGCGAGCTGAGCTCATCAATTGGAAATTTGGGCAATGTCTTTGGTGGAAGCGTTAGCACCCAAGCCATTGGCTTGTCCGGCGTCGATATGGTGGGTGCAGATCTTGGGCCAATCAGAGACATGGTGCAGATCGCTCAGCGCCTGGGTGCCTCCGGTGGGCTATCTGAGATGTTCTGCCCCGGCTCAGCGTCGGTGTTCAATCTGCATTTTCAGTCAGACATGGACGCGATGAGCTGGCGAGGCTTTTGGCCGCTAGAGATGCTCTACCCCCAATCATGGGTGCCTGGTACAGGGGAAGTAAGCACCTCGCCCCTTTCCACTACCTGGGGGCCTATATACCCACGTAACGGCGAGCTTGTGCAGTCACACCCAGTAAAGGCCTCCGCCGTGCTGGCCACGCGTGTCGGAAGCATCATCTCGCAATCGGCACAGCCCCACATTTACAAGCGTCTGCAACCCGGTAGTGGCTACAAGTACTTCCCCACCTCCAAGCCCACTACCTGGCAGATGATCTATCCGAGCGCTCAGCGGTCCTGCATGACCTTTGGTGCAGATGACTCAATGAGCCTGGCCAGCTTTGGCGATTACAAAACCGATGGTGCCGATGGCTATATGTGGAATATGTGGAACCACTATGACTGCTGCCGCATCCGTGGTGAGTTTTTATACAGCATCCCTTAAGCGAAGGACGAGAATATCTATGCAACAACCACAACGCCCGTTCACACCGCGCTTGAAACCAGCCGCCATGATGCTGGCTCTTGCGTTGACCTCCATGTGCGTGATGCCCGACGCCTACGCGCAACCCGTACGCGGCTCTTCGCTGTATTACCGAATGGGAGGCGGCTCGCCCGGCGGCTCTGCAAATTATCGCGGCCAGGTCGCTCACAACTTAGGCTTTGGAGGAAATGCTCGACTGAACTATTCATGTGGCAAGTTTGATATAGGCCTATCTTGGGCCAACATCATGAACAACCTCAACAATCTGGGCCAGACGGTGACTGGGGCGATTCAATCTGGTATCGCTGCCCTCCCCTTGTACGTCTTGCAACGGGCACAGCCAGGCCTGTATCAGATTTTCCAAAACTATTCGCAAAAAGTGGATCTCCTGCTTGGGGCCAGCCTTAAATCCTGCGAAGAGATGGAGGCCATGGTCAAAGCGGGCCAGAACCCCTATGAAGATTGGATCAAGATGGCCAAAGGCGAAGGCTGGAAGATCAAGGCCTCTGCGCAAGGCGATATTTACCAGGCGAAAATCGACATTGAGAAAAATGAAGAGGCGAACAAAGCTGGAGTGCCATGGGTCTTTGGCCAAAATGCCGGGGGTGTAGGAGGCCGACCTATTGAGCCGGTGCGAGATCTCTCTGTGGCAGGCTATAACGCTACCCTCAACAAACCAATCACAGCATCAGAGACCACGGACTACAGTAACTCACCTGCCGAGAAAAACTCTCGCCTGGTTCGTGCGTTTAAATCACCGGCAGAACTTGCCCAATGGACTACCGAAGTCCTTGGGGATCAGAAGGTTTATACCTGCGGGCAACATCACTGCCCCGCCCCAACCACGGTCGTGACCTCCAGCGGCCTGGGGCCCAAATATGAAGCCGAAGTCGATTTCGTCCAGCCTAAGCTTGAGGCAATGGCCAACCCATCGAACTCGGCCACTTATGCCGATCTCGCAGAAATCTCAGCTCCTGGCTTTGCCGTATCTCCCCAGTTGCTTGACTCATTACGGGCGATGCCGCCTGACACCCGCAGCATCGCTGTGAACCGCATTGCTCAGGAAATGGCGATGCACCGGGTGATCAATAAAGCGTTGGTGGCGCGTAGCGTGTTGATGACAGGTCTGACCTTACCGGAGGTTACGGCCGCAGGAGATGCTATCCAAAACACCAAGGCTTCGGTCGATCGCTTAAGTGGCTACATTGACGACTTGATGTATGAGGCTCGGATCCGCAAGGATCTGACGTCCCAGACGGCATTGTCGATCATCAACACCCAGTCCGCCATTGATACACAATCACTGAACGTACCGGGTGGCAACCCTGTTGATCCTGCCCCAGCAGTGGGTGGACGGGTGCCTGGACTATGACACAAGTCTCTCTCACCAAAAAACGCAGCTGGCTGTGGCGAGCACTGATATGGCTCGCCATCGGTTTGGCCGGATTTCTCCTGCTCATTGGGCTGCTCGGCGCACTAGCGCAGTCGTTTATCGGACAGGAACATAAACTTCTGAGCCTTCTTGAGGGGACATCGTCAGTACGAGATATTGGAGCAATCGCGCAATGTCTGGCAGCACTACTCATTATTTGGCGCTGGCCAGCCGTCGTGCGCTGGCTTCAAGCCAGGCATATTGTTCAAAGATTCGAATATGAGGCCGTGCTGGCCAGCCGCCGCAAGGTGGCGGCATTTGCCACACTGTACTTAGTTTTGATTCCGATTGGCCTTGACCGCATATGGCGCTGGGTGACAGCGCTCATTGCGGCTTAGCTGGGGAATACGCCATGCAACTAGACAGTTATCTTGAGCTCTTCACCACTTTCTACGGATGGGCGTTTGCCAATATTTTTGGCGAGATCGTGACCGGCACCGGCTTGGTCGTCATCCCCTTTCTTGTGGTAATCCTCAATGCCTGGCGCGAAGCTGGCCAGCGGGGAATGCAAGACATCGGCGTTATGGGTGTCATCAAAAGCGTACAAACGCAGCTCATCGTCATGTTGTTTGTAATGTCGGTCTGCTTTTTCACATCCCCCATCACAAGCCTAACGTATGCGCGCTTGTCGTACGTGCCTCCTCCTTCGATTGATAACCCTAACCCTGTAGAGGCCACACCTGGAGCCAGCGGTAGCACCTACGACACAGCATTACGCGACGCTATTGATGGAAGTATGAGCCAGGCCAGCGGACTGAGTAACGTGCCCCTATGGTGGTATTCCATCATGTCCATCAGCTCTGGGATCAACAATGCCTTTCGCAATGGCATGAATAATTCCGGATCTGATATGCGGGTTCTGGAGGATATGGCCAAGAATGCCACAATCGAAGACCCCGCCTTGCTCGGTGATGTGCAACGCTTCTATAGCGAATGCTTTATCCCGGCACGCAGTCAGTATTTGCGCAGCGATCGCAGCAGAATCAGTGCATCAGGTGCCTCGATCTTGGCAGAATCCAATACCGACTATGGGCCTACCGATGTGGATTGGATGGGCAGCCAGTTTTTCAGAACTGAGCCTGGGTATTACGCCTCCATGCGCAGCCGTGCTCCGGTCACCGGTTTTGCGATCGATTACTCCCGCGATACTGAGTACTACGACCCATCGAGCGACGTGGACCCACAAGTTACCGGTGCCGTAAACCCAGAGTTTGGACGCCCAACCTGCAAGCAATGGTGGGAGGATCAGCTACGAGAAAAGCTGATCGATGGCAGCCCAGGTGTTCGAGCGTTCGCATCCAGAGCGGCGAACGTCCTCACATTTACGTCGTTCGATAAGCAAAAGGATGAAGTGGCTCGGCTAGCATCAACCGCAGCCAATCCCGTCTTTGTTGATTTTGACCAAATGATGGGGAACCCTTATGACGCTGCTACAGTCGCAGGTCGAACCATAACAGGCGCCGGGAGCACGCTCGGTGTAGGAGGCGCAGCTTTCATGGCCAGCATGGCATGGATGCCATTAGTGACTTCGTTACCTATGATTCAAGCATTGGTCCTCATGGGCATCTACGCTTTTCTTCCCTTGGCCACCTTGGTCAGCGGCTTCAGTCTTCGGGTGTTGTTCCTAGGAGCCATGGCCATTCTTACAATCAAAATGTGGGCATCGATGTGGTACATCGCCACCTGGATCGATGGTCATCTAATCAATGCGATGTATCCTGGCGCGCTAGGCAATATTTTTGTTCAAGAAGCCATGATGATCGGCAAAGGAGCGATTCCAGCAGGCTACAAACGAATGGTGCTGAACACGATATTATTGTCGTTGTATGTCGGGCTACCGGTTATTTGGTCTTCGATGATGGCGTGGGCTGGATTTAGAGTAGCAGGCGGTATAGACGAGCTAATGACCAGGAACGGGAACTCTGCTGCAGGGTCGGGCAAGCCCCCGTTGTTGGGTAGGTTATTTGGAGGTAAGAAATAAAGTCTTATCTGCCTAAATAAGACTTGATTCCAACGGCACTGGTAAATCAAGACTGGGTCTATGCTTGCTAAGTTCAAGCCAGCATAGATCACTTTAGGCTGTAGATGGATTGCTTCCGGTACCTATCATTAATCTAGGTCACTTTTTTGCTGATCCCAGTAATACCGCCAATTAGGATGCATCCTATCAAACGGGTCGGGGATCTCTGCCCCTGAAGTATGATCTTCCTTCCTACTACTTGCATTTATTAACATAAGAAGAAACTCAACGGCGAGCACCACCCCTATCCATGCCACTCGTGCAAGAAAAATACTTCCATGTCGTGCTAGTTTCAGGGCATATTTCATATGCTCTAATTCTCCTCACACCCAGTATTATTTAACGAGATCACGAAAACAGTTGGGGACACTTCAATTTCTATAGTGTATCAGCACCTTTTTTAAAGGTCTCACCTACCCTGTCAGTTTTAACGTACAACGCCTTACAAAAACAATTTCTGCCTATTTGCTCAAAACCCTACGGCATCCGCTGTGCTACGTGCTTCAGACGTAGAATTTCTACAGTCGCCTCCGACTCTCGCACTCGATAGAACACAATATAGTTTCGATGGATAACCAGCTCCCGCACATATGCAGGAAGGCCTGGTCGTCCTACCCTGCCCATCTCTGGATGCTTAGACAAAGGGTGGATTTTGTCTCGCAGCTCATGACCAAAGGTATCCGCACGTACTGGGCTATCCAAAGCGATGTAGTCAATGATCTTAACCAGATCTTCCTCAGCCTTTGGCCGCCAAACTATTTGGTAGAAACGCGCAGCTTGAATCATTTATTACGCACTGCTGCTGTTTTAATCTGTTGAATGCGGGATCCCATCCTGGCCATTACATCCTCATGTGGCACGCTTGGTCGCTCATCTTCCAAAGAGTCGGCAATTTCAGCAGCAAGCCAACCGTTATAAGCGGCCGCTTCGTGCGCATCACGTAAGGCCTCCGCCCGACTTTGTCGGCTACGTGTCATATCCTTTTGCGTAGGGTCCCAGTTCGTCACGTCTAGCTTTGCTATGGCGAGCCCTAAGTCACGCAACATCACCAAAGCAGATGTCGGATTGCCAAAACGGCGTGGCTCCTTACTTCTTGCCTTGGTCAAGACAGCGTCCTGGCCACTTCGAGTGGCAATCTCAACGAAGAAACCACCGCCTTGGCCTTTGAGTGTTACGCCAGTCACGCCTCCCGCATCTGCGGTGGCTCGTAGCTGTTCAAGTGTGATAAAACGCATAGTATGCCCTCCTATCAAGCAGGAACCATTTTACACTAATCCTGCGCACATTTGATAGAAATCATGCGCAACTCTCTTCACATCCACAAAGGAACTTAAGGAATCGGTGTATGAGTCGAACTTTTTCCCTGGAAGATTTCATCCCTTCGCCTCCTCCTCCCCGTCGCGAATACGAAAGCTATCATCCCATCCCGGAACATGAATCGTTCCTGGCACTCACCATCGACATGAGTCTTCTCGCTAATGCACTGACTGGAGACAGGAGCTGGTGCACAAATCGGGTAGACCGACGGCCAGGTGAATCCTATAAGCCTTTCAAGTACGAACAGGCTGTCGCCTCCATCTCAAATAAAGAAACAATCTATATGCCTTGGTTGTATTTCGATGAAGGCCGTACAAGAATCATGGATGGTCGCCATCGACTTTACGCCCTGCTAGATGCTGGCTACACCCATGTGACTGTCCAGATAAGGCCTGCGTGTGTCCCCATGGTCTCCACTCTCGTAGAGAAAAAAAGCCTTTATTCAAATTGATGAATTTATCCCAGACCTCCACAGTGCAGCTGTAGATTCAGAGTATCTAAGACTCGTTAATCACGAAATAAATGGAGTTGATCAGGTTATGCCTGCATACGTGCATATAAATCTTCGAGTGATAGACCCTTCTAAGCAGGCCGCGCTTGCGCCCCGCTTCCAGCTAGCTCTCCAAGAGGCGGGCGGGCGAATTCTGCACTTTGGACCCGTTGCGCAAGTTTTAGAAGGCGAAGCCCCCCAATACCCATTAGCAGGCGTATTTGAGTTTCCAACCTTGGCCCAGGCATTGGAGTTTTACAACTCGGATAAATATGCACCGATTAAAGCTGAACGAAGAGAGGCTCAACAAGCCCAAATGTTCATTGTGGAAACTGCATAAATCCAACTGCTTGCTCCCAACAAAATACTCCGCCTCTCACTGACTTCGTTGTGAAGCTCTAGCGACACAACGAAGTCACAGCCAAGCCAAGTAAAATTAGTGTATTGTGCAATACAAACCCTTCTTTTAAAGCTGCTATGAGCATCAGAAAAGTACCGACTCATCAAACTTATGCCGAGCTGCAACAGGCTTACGATCACTTCAATAATGCCCTGTTCGACGGAGGGTTGCCCAACTGTCTGATCACCTTACAACGCGAGAAACGCTCAATGGGCTATTTCTCAAGCCAGCGATTTGTAGATGCTCAAGGCACCTATACAGACGAAATAGCGATGAACCCGGCCTACTTTGCCGTCGTGCCCTTGATCGAAACTATGCAGACTTTGGTACATGAAATGTGCCATCTCTGGCAATTCCATTTCGGCAAGCCTGGGCGTGGCAGGTATCACAATGAAGAGTGGGCCTCGAAGATGGAAGCGATTGGACTGATGCCCTCTTCGACTGGCCAACCTGGTGGCGCTCGCACTGGCCAACTCATGGCTGATTATGCGATTGAGGATGGCAAATTTGTGAAAGCGTGCGCCGATCTGCTCACCCAGTCATTCTGTCTGACCTGGTACGATCGCTTCTCACATGCCGACGCACCTCGTAGTGCCGCTGAGCGCTTGGACATCTCAGTAGGAGGTGGAGCTCCTCCATACATCGCACTTCCAGCACTCACTCAAGCTTTGGCATCCAGTGCCACCTCCACGAGCAACGGCGCCCAGGGCGACGAGAGCCTGCCGGTAAAACCCACCGGCAATTCAAACCGATGGAAGTACGTCTGCCCATGCGGCACAAGCGTCTGGGGTAAACCAAAGTTGAAGATTATCTGCGGATCCTGTGAAAGCCCTTTCACATCGCCGGACGCAGCTCGACTAAGCACCAACAGCGAATCGGCCTAGAATTGATTTAAAGGCTTGTCAAGTCGAAACCCTTGGTTATGTGCCCAAGGGTTTGAACAGACACACACTTCATGCGGCCCTACAGTGGCCACATGGACCCATTCGACACTCCTACTCCACTATCACAGGCAGCTGCCAGCCACATTGCGCCTCCTGCATCCACGCGAGAGACAGAACTTATTTGGGTAGGCACAGAAGGCCAGCTCATCAATGCGGGCTGGTTCATTGTCGCTATCCTGTTCTGCTGGACAGTCATTCCTGTCCTTTGGGCGATCTACCGATACCTTAAGGTTGCCAATCATCGCTATGAACTGACGAACCAACGCCTACTGGAGTACAGCGGGATCCTCGTTAAACGTGTCGAAACCCTGGAGTTATACCGGGTAAAAGACATCGCCGTTTCCGGCACCCTCTTTCAAGCCCTGTTCGGCCGTGGCCGTGTCGTTTTGCAAACCACTGACGCCTCGACGCCGACCGTGCACATCAGCGCGATCGCTAGCCCTCAGCACGTCTCCCAACTTATTCGTGACGCGGTCGAACAATGCCGTGTCGCCCGAGGCGTTCGCGCCTTTGATTACTGACAACCAGGATTCTTCCGAACAATGCTTACCTCAACCTATTCCCCTTCTTCTTTGCTGATTCGCCTGGCAGCCAGTGCAAGCCTTAGCCTGGGACTGGCCACAGCGTCCTGGGCTCAAAGCGTACCGTCTGACGTGCAAGCAGCTATTGAGGAACACACTCAAGGTTCTGTCCCCATCGATAGCATCTCAACCACGCCTATTGCCGGCATCTACCAGGTCACTAGTGGCAACGAGATTTTCTACAGCGACTCGACCGGGCGGTACGCATTTGTCGGCGGCGCCCTCATGGACATGAAAGACCGCCGTGATGTGACCGCACCAGCCCTTGAGAAGCTCAACACGATCCCATGGGAATCACTACCGCTGAGTCAAGCCATTGTGCAGGTCCATGGCAACGGACAACGCAAGATGGCCGTCTTTGAGGATCCGCTCTGCCCCATCTGCCGCGTGTTCACAAAATTCGTCGATCAGCTTGAAAACGTAACGGTCTATCGATTTGTCTTTCCCGTTATTGACCCGCAATCAGCCCCCATTGCCCGTAAAGCTTGGTGTTCAACAGACCGAAACACCGCTTGGAACATGGTCATGAATGGTCGAAATATTGATGGCCGTGAGGACTGCGACATTTCTGGTTTGGTGGAGATTTTAAAGTTTGGAGAAGCAAACAATATCGCTAACACACCTACAGTTATATTGGGCAACGGAAAGCGGTTAGTTGGCGCAACACCTCCAGAGCAATTTATTGCAGAATTAGATGCTTCAGAGTTATCAAAAAACTAAGGGAAGATAAAGATGAAGTTTAATAAATTAGCCAGCATCGCATTTACGTTCTCGCTAGTAATCTCTAACCTAGCACAGGCACAAGGCACTAACAGCCAAAGCAATCTACCGCCTGGGCTTAAGTGGGAGCCGATGACGGTGGTCGGTTTTAATACAGGATCTATGGAGCTTCCTCACGCTTCTCGTGCGGAAATGAGTCTTGCTAGAAATATTTGGGAAAAGGAAATTGAATCAACTGGATCTGGCTTAACGCCCGGATCGAAAATGGCGTCTTTCATCTTAATAAAACCGTATTCAGTAAACGGCAGCCAATTCGTTTTTTCAATCTTTAGCTCCGGTTTTTCTAATGGCTGCATTCCTCCCGCCAACGGTCGTGGAATTGAAGATATGTATTCCGTCTGCCCGATGCGCGTGACTCAAATGAATAGCAGCAAGTCCGTATCGAAGGATTTTCCTGAATACTGCCATCTCTATCCTGAGCCAGCTGATAAACCGGGAGAAATCAATCAATCTCAAATTGCTTTCGACCGAAACACGATGACTGCTTATTTTCGCATTATCCAACATGGCAAGCACGTGAAATCGTGCGATAGAACCCTACGAATCCAATAAAAGGCAAAACAGTGATACGCAAGCGATCGATCTCAGGGTGGCTTTTATATACAGCCTCAGCGGTAGCATTCGCAGCAGCACTTGTTACGGCAGCACAAGTGGCGGATGCTGTCCGCAACTCACCCAACGCCAGCCCATGGCTCAAGGCAAATGCGGATGCCGTAGGCCGGTTGGCCATGTTTGAATCGAGTGGGCAGCTTGACATCTATAACGGGTCTTGTTGTACAGGCATCCTGCAGATGAACAAAACCAATATCCGTGAATATGCAAAAACAACCCCTGATGATTTTGCAACTTGGGACTTGCAACGCCAAGTCGATGCTTGGACAAAACTGACCACTGATGCCATGCAAGCACGGGCTCCCAAGACTCTTGCGGGACTGGGAACGTTCGATGGCCGAGAAGTCGATGGTGATATGGTACTGGCATGCGTCCAGCTCGGAATCGGGAATTGCCAGAAAATGATCAACTCAGGCAGTTGTAACGGCTTTGCGGATATCAATGGGACGACCATCTGCAAAATGGCTGACCGAATACGAAATGGCCCGCCTACGGGTAATAACGGCGATCCAGTAGACGACATCATTCGACCAAACCCTGATCAAGGTGGCACCTACCGACCACCCATCGATCCGTGTATCCGTGAAGGTGAAGCCTGCCTGCCTTTAACCGAAAGCCTGGAGCAAGGATTTGCATCTGGATCTGGCGTCAGCATGGGCAATTTAAGAGCGATCATTTTTGCGATATCAACTGCTTTTGTTACCCTTATCTTGATGTCGTTTATTACGGCGCTTTTTCGAAACTACTCAACTGGTTCAATCGAAAAGGTTGAGCTTGTAAGTGGCGTACAGAAAACCATCATGATCGGAATGTCATTCATTGTTGTGATGTCGTTGTTCTAACTCAAGAAAAAAAGTTAGCCAGGCCGCTGGTGCCTGGCCAACATCCACGTTAGAAAGGCCACCTCTCAGTTTCGCCGGTTGAGAGATAATAAAGAGGAACGCATGAGAAAAGAATTTAATTCCATCACCGAAATAAAAAATGAAATTGCTCGACTGCAACGTGATGCCGATAAATTGAAACAGAAAACAAGATCTAAAGTAATCAGCGATATTCTTCGCTCGATGAAGGAGCACGACCTAACACCTGAAGATATTGCCCAGGCGTTTCACAAAAACCCGTTAAAGACGAAAGCAGTATCGAAAATCAGGTATCAGCACCCAGATGGTCATACGTGGACTGGTAGAGGACGCACGCCGACATGGATCAAGCAAATTGAATCGGAAGGCCGTTCCCGTGAAGACTTTGCTGTTAGCAGTAATTGAACTCAAACTATGGAGGCTGGCAACATGCTCAACTCAAACCCACAAATAGCAGAAATCCAAGCCCTGGATGGACGCGTCGCTTCAACGCTGTCCCCTATGGAAACGGCTGTTCTGAACCTCTACCATGCCCGAGGCCGAAAGTACGGTATATCCGTGACCGTCACTAATCGAGCCGACCCAATAAAGGTGGCTAAGGATAATTTGGAAATAGGCTGACTAGAAATCCCACGGGGTCATTACTTGCTAAATACACAAACCTGCGAAGGAGCCAACTAAAATGGGTACATCCACAGTAATTCTTTTATTTCGTTTCTACGGCTTAACATTTGTGGGAGGCTTAGCCTCGTTAATTCTTGGATTAATCGCCATCTATGAGTGGAAACCAGATCCACCTGACTCAGCTTTTGTGACCATTGGAGGAGCGCTAGGCCCCTACCCATACTATATTTTTGTGTTAATCGGTGCTTTGATGACTCTCTATGCTGTGACTAGCGCGATATCAATGAAAAGGAGGCTAAGTGGATACCGTTGAGGAAATAACGCTGATACAGATTAATCATTGACCAAAAAGCGATTTCTGTTTTTCAAAATCAATGATCACTTTCATTACAGACGTCAGACCTGGTGAGACCAATATCCTGACTTCTATCCGTTATTCTCGTTTACTCGTGACTTCTCTCGAAGGCGAGGTCTTGGGCAGCCTCTCTGCTCCCCAACAAGGCTGGACTACAGAAACATTGAACGCAGAGGCAGAGCGCCTCATCCCTCTAACCAGATGGGGAGCAGATGCTTACCTCGGGCACCACTGGGTAGGAAGCACAGAAGTTTAAATTTCGGGAATATGTTCGATTATCCGTTGAGCCTCTATTGCCCCCCATTGACCACTCTTTTACTCACGGCATCAACCATGAAAAATAATGTGGCGCAGCCATTGAACTACTCTGCACACGCCATCGAAGACTTGCGTGATCTTGAATTCTCTTTGCGAAGCGCGGCCCCGCAATCAGCCAGAGTTTATCGACGCTTGATAGAGATGTTGCAACACAGCGTTAAATTTATCTTGCCGAACTGTTGTGATCTCATTGCCCCGGAAGACCTTCGACAAGCCCACCTAGACCTTACTCGCCTCCCCTTCCCATGCGTGACCTTTGAAGCGCCATGGGAGAAAGATGGGGAGGTTGAGCAATTAGGCGACTTTCAATTTTCACGATCGACTAAACGTATTGCTCTTTGTTGGGAGGCCAGTCCAGAGTATGAATTATTGCCTGGGCTAAACAATATTCTTAAAGCCTTTCCTGAAGGAGGCGTTTTCGTTCTCCCTATCTATTGGGGACCTGAGCATCGACAATGGACAGTTGCTCTCGGTGGTTCGTTCCTTCCCTACGAAAACACCCTCCAAGAGGTGGATCTAGAGCAGACCTTACCAGCAAGCCGCATCGCCCACAAAGCCACCATCGAGGCAGGTCTATCCAACTCTAAAGCCAAGCATTTCAGAGCTGAGCCTTTCTATCTGTTTCCCGAGTTTTATGAGCAAGCCTTGTCCAACTATGGTGGTGACATTGAGAAGGTATATGCACAAATCATCCTTGACTCAAGGGACGAAGTGCAGGCGGTTGTGCAGGCCTGCAGCGTCATCAACTGCTCCAATGTAACAACGGAAGAAATCAGTGCACCGGCCGCATTGAACAAGAAACGCATGAAGAAAGGCCAGCAACCGTTTTTCACTTACAAAATCTTGCAGCTAACTGATGAGCAACACGAAACTCACAAGCGTGGAGCTTGTCATTTTCAGAAGACGACTGCACCAGTTGATTGGGCGTAATGGCTGTTGTGCAGCCAGCTCCTGACAGTTCAATATCAGAAGTGATCTGCACCAATCTCGACTATGCTCAATACTCGTGTGCACCAAAGCGAGGTGAGCATGGCGACGGAGGCTCTGTTGCAAAGATTGGCGGCAGTCAGAGGTAGGCTGTCGCTCTGCGCCGATCAGGCGGCTGCTGCGAAATGGTGGTTGAGCATGCCCATGGCCTCCGTCAGCGCCGAGGGCCCAATGCCAAAAGCTCTCTCCACAAGGCGCACCTCGCCCCTGATGCCGGGCTGCAGGCACCAGGGGCGAGCCTGTCCTTTGCGCAGGGCTCGCATGACTTCGAATCCCTTGATCGTGGCATAGGCCGTGGGGATCGATTTGAAACCGCGCACCGGCTTGATCAGTATCTTGAGCTTTCCGTGATCGGCCTCGATCACGTTATTGAGATACTTCACCTGCCGGTGGGCCGTCTCCCGGTCCAGCTTTCCTTCGCGCTTCAATTCGGTGATCGCTGCACCATAGCTCGGCGCTTTGTCGGTATTGGGGGAACCGCAGAATTCGGAAAAAATCGTACGCTAAGCTAACGGTGTTCTCGTGACAGCTCTTTGACTAGGCTTTCTAAGGCCATTCTGATAGCCCTGACTTCCTGAAAAGCCATGGCTAAAATTTGTGCGGCTAAAAGGGATAACCGATGGTAAAGTAAGTTATCCCTGTCGAGATACTGAAAAGCGTTATCCTCGTTTTTCCCAAAACTGTTTTGCCAGTTCGCTCAGAGCGCTAGTTAACTGAGCGACAGATTTCGCACTTTGCAAATTATTCTGCCCGGTCTGTACATTGGTATCAGCAGCATCGCGTATATTGATAATACTGCGGTTTATGTCTTCACTTACTGCTCCCTGCTGCTCGACCGCAGTCGCTATTTGCGCGTTCATGTCGGTAATTTCGTTAACGCGTTGGCCAATTCCATCAAGAGCTGTAGCTGCTTCCTCTGCGTGAGCTACACTCGTGTGCGCTTGCCGACTACTTTGCTCCATGACTGTAACAGCGGATTGCGCTCGCTCTTGTAGAGCGCTGATCATGCTTTGAATATCCGTTGTCGATTGCTGTGTGCGAGCAGCAAGACTGCGAACCTCATCGGCGACAACAGCAAAACCACGCCCCTGCTCACCAGCACGCGCGGCCTCAATTGCTGCGTTGAGTGCCAACAAATTCGTTTGCTCGGCGATCCCTCGTATAACGTCAAGAACTTTTGATATCTCGTTACTTTGACCTTCAAGCTCATGAATAACCTGAGTGGCTTGCCTAATTTCACCTTCAAGGGCAGTGATTGACTGGCTTGTGTGGGCTACCAGACGCTGGCCAGATGCCGTCTCAGTGTCTGCTCTTCCGGCCGCATCTGCAGCATGCTGTGCATTGCTCGCAACCTCTTGAATGCTTGCCACCATTTGGTTTACTGCCGTTGCTATTTGATCTGTCTCTGCCTGCTGCTCAACTGTAAGTACATTGCTTGACTCAATATCCTTTAGTAGGCCTCGGGTGTGTTCGCTAAGCCGATTTGATGCATCACCTATGCGACCTACTATGGCGCCTGTTTCAGCTTGCATCATTCGTAAAGCAAACTCTATTTGGCCAAACTCATCGGTGCGCCCAGTGTAGAGGGATTGACTTAATGGGTTATTGGAAATATTCCTGGCTCTTTCAACCAGTCTTCCAAGAGGAGAGAGAATAGCCAAAACACTAACAGAGCTTAAGCTTCCTGACATTAAAGTGGCTAACAATAAGCTGCTTATTGATGTATCAGTAAGCATGCCGGCAGCCATTGCGCTTGATATAATACTACCCCATATGAGCAAGAGTATTTTCACGGAAAAGCTAGCAGCCAATTTCGGCCTCGCGGCCTTCCCGCTTCTCAATTGAGCATATAATTTTTCCGCAGCCAAAACCTGCTCAGGTTCAGGCTTGGTCCTTACAGACTGGTATTCAACAATCGAACCATTCTTAGCTATTGGCGTTACATAAGCACTTACCCAATAGTGGTCGCCATTTTTACAGCGATTTTTTACTAGCCCCATCCATGAGCGGCCAGATTTTAATGTACTCCACATATGCTCAAATGCAGCAGGCGGCATATCTGGGTGTCTTACGATGTTGTGAGGCTGGCCTAATAGTTCTTCCTCAGTGAAACCACTGATTTTAATGAAGTCAGGATTAACGTACGTGATATGGCTTTGAGGGGAGGTAGTCGAAAGAATATTGGCATCTTTTGGGAGTTCTAAGTTTCGACCCGTCACTGGTAAATTCTGGCGCATAAGAACCTCAAGGGTTGGCTGTTTTATTTTATTGTTTTCGGCATTAAGCCCAATTTCTTGAGCGTTACGATAAAGCTAGCATGGAAACGATAGGTGCAAGCAAGTTAAGGGTTGCATCGCGCATGTCAATCTAGGCTATACCCTAACTTGATGTCAGGCAGGGCCGCGCCGCTTCGTCAGAATAGAGTCTGCTTTCCCATTTTTTGACACATGCCCGCGAAGGTTATAGATTTCAGCCTGACAGAAATGGGCTTTGAGGCACAACGGAACAGAAAGTGCACTTAAGCCGCCTTCAACCAAGGAGACATCGTGCAGGGGCACCGCATCGGCTACGTCCGGGTCAGCAGCTTTGACCAGAACCCGGAACGCCAGCTGGAACAAACCCAGGTGAGCAAGGTGTTCACCGACAAGGCATCGGGCAAGGACACCCAGCGCCCCCAGCTCGAAGCGCTGCTGAGCTTCGTCCGCGAAGGCGATACAGTGGTGGTGCACAGCATGGATCGGCTGGCCCGCAACCTCGATGACCTGCGTCGCTTGGTACAGAAGCTGACTCAGCGCGGCGTGCGCATCGAGTTCCTGAAGGAGGGCCTGGTGTTCACTGGCGAGGACTCGCCGATGGCCAACCTGATGCTGTCGGTGATGGGGGCCTTCGCTGAGTTCGAGCGCGCCCTGATCCGCGAGCGGCAGCGTGAGGGCATCGCCTTGGCCAAGCAGCGTGGCGCGTACCGGGGCCGCAAGAAAGCCCTGTCCGATGAGCAGGCTGCTACCCTGCGGCAGCGAGCGACGGCCGGCGAGCCCAAGGCGCAGCTTGCCCGCGAGTTCAACATCAGCCGGGAAACCCTCTACCAGTACCTCCGCACGGACGACTGACACATGCCGCGTCGCTTGATCCTCTCGGCCACGGAGCGGGACACCCTGCTTGCGCTGCCGGAAAGCCAGGATGACCTGATCCGCTACTACACCTTCAACGACTCCGACCTGTCGCTGATCCGCCAGCGACGCGGCGACGCCAACCGCCTCGGCTTCGCCGTGCAGCTCTGCCTGCTGCGCTACCCCGGTTACGCGCTGGGAACCGACAGCGAGCTGCCCGAGCCGGTCATCCTGTGGGTGGCGAAGCAAGTCCAGGCCGAGCCGGCGAGCTGGGCAAAGTACGGCGAGCGCGACGTGACCCGTCGCGAGCATGCCCAGGAACTGCGCACCTACCTGCAACTGGCCCCGTTCGGCCTGTCCGACTTCCGCGCCCTGGTGCGCGAGCTAACCGAGCTGGCCCAGCAGACCGACAAAGGCTTGCTGCTGGCCGGTCAGGCCCTGGAGAGCCTACGGCAGAAACGACGCATCCTGCCGGCGCTGAGCGTGATTGACCGGGCCTGCTCGGAAGCCATTGCGCGAGCCAATCGGCGGGTCTACCGCGCCCTGGTCGAACCACTCACGGACTCGCATCGGGCCAAGCTGGACGAGCTGTTGAAGCTCAAGGCCGGCAGCAGCATCACCTGGTTGACCTGGCTGCGCCAGGCACCGCTGAAACCCAACTCTCGGCACATGCTGGAACACATCGAGCGGCTGAAGACATTTCAGTTGGTGGACTTGCCCGAAGGCCTGGGCCGGCACATCCACCAGAACCGCCTGCTCAAGCTGGCCCGCGAGGGTGGGCAGATGACGCCCAAAGACCTCGGTAAGTTCGAGCCGCAGCGCCGCTACGCGACCCTGGCCGCCGTGGTGCTGGAGAGCACCGCGACCGTGATCGATGAGCTGGTCGATCTGCATGACCGCATCCTGGTCAAGCTGTTCAGCGGCGCGAAGCACAAGCATCAGCAGCAGTTCCAGAAGCAGGGCAAGGCGATCAACGACAAGGTGCGCCTGTACTCCAGGATCGGCCAGGCGCTGCTGGAAGCGAAGGAAAGCGGCAGCGACCCCTATGCCGCCATCGAGGCGGTGATTCCCTGGGACGAGTTCACCGAGAGCGTCAGCGAGGCCGAGCTGCTGGCCCGGCCGGAAGGCTTCGACCACCTGCACCTGGTCGGCGAGAACTTCGCCACCCTGCGCCGTTACACGCCGGCCTTGCTGGAGGTGCTGGAACTGCGCGCCGCGCCGGCCGCGCAAGGCGTGCTGGCAGCCGTGCAGACCCTGCGTGAGATGAACGCCGACAACCTGCGCAAGGTGCCGGCCGATGCACCCACGGCCTTCATCAAGCCGCGCTGGAAGCCGCTGGTGATCACCCCGGAAGGCCTCGACCGGAAATTCTACGAAATCTGCGCCCTGTCCGAGCTGAAGAACGCCCTGCGCTCCGGCGACATCTGGGTCAAGGGCTCGCGGCAGTTCCGCGACTTCGACGACTACCTGCTGCCGGCCGAGAAGTTCGCCGCACTCAAGCGCGAGCAGGCCCTGCCCCTGGCGATCAACCCGAACAGCGACCAGTACCTGGAAGAGCGTTTGCAGCTGCTGGACGAGCAGTTGGCCACCGTCACCCGCCTGGCCAAGGACAACGAGCTGCCCGATGCCATCCTCACCGAGTCAGGGCTGAAAATCACCCCGCTGGATGCGGCGGTGCCGGATCGGGCGCAGGCGCTGATCGACCAAACCAGCCAGTTACTGCCGCGCATCAAGATCACCGAACTGCTGATGGACGTGGACGACTGGACGGGCTTCAGCCGCCACTTCACCCACTTGAAGGACGGGGCCGAGGCCAAAGACAGGACGTTGCTGCTGTCCGCAATCCTCGGTGATGCGATCAACCTCGGGCTGACCAAGATGGCCGAGTCGAGCCCCGGCCTGACCTACGCCAAGCTGTCCTGGCTGCAAGCCTGGCACATCCGCGACGAAACCTATTCGGCGGCCTTGGCCGAGCTGGTCAACCACCAGTATCGCCACGCCTTTGCCGCCCACTGGGGCGACGGCACGACCTCATCCTCCGATGGCCAGCGCTTCCGCGCGGGTGGCCGGGGCGAGAGCACCGGGCACGTCAACCCGAAGTACGGTAGCGAGCCGGGACGGCTGTTCTATACCCATATCTCCGACCAGTACGCGCCGTTCAGCACCCGCGTGGTGAATGTCGGCGTCCGCGATTCCACCTATGTGCTCGACGGCCTGCTGTACCACGAGTCCGACCTGCGGATCGAGGAGCACTACACCGACACGGCCGGCTTCACCGATCACGTCTTTGCCCTGATGCACCTGCTAGGCTTCCGCTTCGCGCCGCGCATCCGCGACCTCGGCGAAACCAAGCTGTACGTGCCGCAGGGCGTGCAAGCCTACCCGACGTTGCGCCCGCTGATCGGCGGCACCCTGAACATCAAGCACGTGCGTGCCCACTGGGACGACATCCTGCGCCTGGCCAGCTCGATCAAGCAGGGCACCGTCACCGCCTCGCTGATGCTGCGCAAGCTCGGCAGCTACCCGCGCCAGAACGGACTGGCCGTGGCCCTGCGCGAGCTGGGCCGGATCGAGCGCACGCTGTTCATCCTGGACTGGCTGCAAAGTGTTGAACTGCGCCGCCGCGTGCATGCCGGCCTGAACAAAGGTGAGGCGCGCAACTCGCTGGCCAGGGCGGTGTTCTTCAACCGCCTTGGGGAAATCAGGGATCGGAGCTTCGAGCAGCAGCGCTACCGGGCCAGCGGCCTCAACCTGGTGACGGCGGCTATCGTGCTGTGGAACACGGTGTACCTGGAACGCGCCACCCAGGGGTTGGTCGAGGCCGGCAAGCCGGTGGACGGCGAGCTGCTGCAATTCCTGTCGCCGCTGGGCTGGGAGCACATCAACCTAACCGGCGATTACGTCTGGCGGCAGAGCCGCAGACTGGAAGACGGGAAGTTTCGGCCCTTACGGATGCCCGGAAAACCTTAGCGTACGATTTTTTCCGAATTCTGCGGGCTCCCCTATCTCATCTGCGCAAGGCAGAACGTGAAGACGGCCGCCCTGGACCTCGCCCGCGAGCGCCAGGCGCACGAGGCCGGCGCGCGGACCCGCGCCACGGCCCACGAGCGGACGCCGCAGCAGGAGCGCCAGAAGGCCGCCAGAGAGGCCGAGCGCGGCCGTGAGGCTTGGACGCTAGGGCAGGGCATGAAAAAG
This sequence comes from Alcaligenes ammonioxydans, assembly GCF_019343455.1. Classification (NCBI taxonomy): domain Bacteria; kingdom Pseudomonadati; phylum Pseudomonadota; class Betaproteobacteria; order Burkholderiales; family Alcaligenaceae; genus Alcaligenes; species Alcaligenes ammonioxydans. The sequence continues at coordinate 1,966,422 of NZ_CP049362.1, forward strand.
CCCGTAGCGGGCTGCTACGGGCGTCTGACGCGGTGGAAAGGGGGAGGGGATGTTGTCTACATGGCTCTGCTGTAGTGAGTGGGTTGCGCTCCGGCAGCGGTCCTGATCAATCGTCACCCTTTCTCGGTCCTTCAACGTTCCTGACAACGAGCCTCCTTTTCGCCAATCCATCGACAATCACCGCGAGTCCCTGCTCGAACGCTGCGTCCGGACCGGCTTCGTCGAAGGCGTCTATCGCGGCCCGCAACAGCGGCGAGAGCGGAGCCTGTTCAACGGTGCCGCCGCGCTCGCCGGCATCGCTGTCGCCGGCCTGCTCCTCAAGCACGGCCCCAACAGTGAAGTAGCTGATTGTCATCAGCGCATTGACGGCGTCCCCGGCCGAAAAACCCGCCTCGCAGAGGAAGCGAAGCTGCGCGTCGGCCGTTTCCATCTGCGGTGCGCCCGGTCGCGTGCCGGCATGGATGCGCGCGCCATCGCGGTAGGCGAGCAGCGCCTGCCTGAAGCTGCGGGCATTCCCGATCAGAAATGAGCGCCAGTCGTCGTCGGCTCTCGGCACCGAATGCGTATGATTCTCCGCCAGCATGGCTTCGGCCAGTGCGTCGAGCAGCGCCCGCTTGTTCCTGAAGTGCCAGTAAAGCGCCGGCTGCTGAACCCCCAACCGTTCCGCCAGTTTGCGTGTCGTCAGACCGTCTACGCCGACCTCGTTCAACAGGTCCAGGGCGGCACGGATCACTGTATTCGGCTGCAACTTTGTCATGCTTGACACTTTATCACTGATAAACATAATATGTCCACCAACTTATCAGTGATAAAGAATCCGCGCGTTCAATCGGACCAGCGGAGGCTGGTCCGGAGGCCAGACGTGAAACCCAACAGACCCCTGATCGTAATTCTGAGCACTGTCGCGCTCGACGCTGTCGGCATCGGCCTGATTATGCCGGTGCTGCCGGGCCTCCTGCGCGATCTGGTTCACTCGAACGACGTCACCGCCCACTATGGCATTCTGCTGGCGCTGTATGCGTTGATGCAATTTGCCTGCGCACCTGTGCTGGGCGCGCTGTCGGATCGTTTCGGGCGGCGGCCGGTCTTGCTCGTCTCGCTGGCCGGCGCTGCTGTCGACTACGCCATCATGGCGACGGCGCCTTTCCTTTGGGTTCTCTATATCGGGCGGATCGTGGCCGGCATCACCGGGGCGACTGGGGCGGTAGCCGGCGCTTATATTGCCGATATCACTGATGGCGATGAGCGCGCGCGGCACTTCGGCTTCATGAGCGCCTGTTTCGGGTTCGGGATGGTCGCGGGACCTGTGCTCGGTGGGCTGATGGGCGGTTTCTCCCCCCACGCTCCGTTCTTCGCCGCGGCAGCCTTGAACGGCCTCAATTTCCTGACGGGCTGTTTCCTTTTGCCGGAGTCGCACAAAGGCGAACGCCGGCCGTTACGCCGGGAGGCTCTCAACCCGCTCGCTTCGTTCCGGTGGGCCCGGGGCATGACCGTCGTCGCCGCCCTGATGGCGGTCTTCTTCATCATGCAACTTGTCGGACAGGTGCCGGCCGCGCTTTGGGTCATTTTCGGCGAGGATCGCTTTCACTGGGACGCGACCACGATCGGCATTTCGCTTGCCGCATTTGGCATTCTGCATTCACTCGCCCAGGCAATGATCACCGGCCCTGTAGCCGCCCGGCTCGGCGAAAGGCGGGCACTCATGCTCGGAATGATTGCCGACGGCACAGGCTACATCCTGCTTGCCTTCGCGACACGGGGATGGATGGCGTTCCCGATCATGGTCCTGCTTGCTTCGGGTGGCATCGGAATGCCGGCGCTGCAAGCAATGTTGTCCAGGCAGGTGGATGAGGAACGTCAGGGGCAGCTGCAAGGCTCACTGGCGGCGCTCACCAGCCTGACCTCGATCGTCGGACCCCTCCTCTTCACGGCGATCTATGCGGCTTCTATAACAACGTGGAACGGGTGGGCATGGATTGCAGGCGCTGCCCTCTACTTGCTCTGCCTGCCGGCGCTGCGTCGCGGGCTTTGGAGCGGCGCAGGGCAACGAGCCGATCGCTGATCGTGGAAACGATAGGCCTATGCCATGCGGGTCAAGGCGACTTCCGGCAAGCTATACGCGCCCTAGGAGTGCGGTTGGAACGTTGGCCCAGCCAGATACTCCCGATCACGAGCAGGACGCCGATGATTTGAAGCGCACTCAGCGTCTGATCCAAGAACAACCATCCTAGCAACACGGCGGTCCCCGGGCTGAGAAAGCCCAGTAAGGAAACAACTGTAGGTTCGAGTCGCGAGATCCCCCGGAACCAAAGGAAGTAGGTTAAACCCGCTCCGATCAGGCCGAGCCACGCCAGGCCGAGAACATTGGTTCCTGTAGGCATCGGGATTGGCGGATCAAACACTAAAGCTACTGGAACGAGCAGAAGTCCTCCGGCCGCCAGTTGCCAGGCGGTAAAGGTGAGCAGAGGCACGGGAGGTTGCCACTTGCGGGTCAGCACGGTTCCGAACGCCATGGAAACCGCCCCCGCCAGGCCCGCTGCGACGCCGACAGGATCTAGCGCTGCGTTTGGTGTCAACACCAACAGCGCCACGCCCGCAGTTCCGCAAATAGCCCCCAGGACCGCCATCAATCGTATCGGGCTACCTAGCAGAGCGGCAGAGATGAACACGACCATCAGCGGCTGCACAGCGCCTACCGTCGCCGCGACCCCGCCCGGCAGGCGGTAGACCGAAATAAACAACAAGCTCCAGAATAGCGAAATATTAAGTGCGCCGAGGATGAAGATGCGCATCCACCAGATTCCCGTTGGAATCTGTCGGACGATCATCACGAGCAATAAGGGGTCGTTTGCGGGAGGGGGCGGAATCCTACGCTAAGGCTTTGGCCAGCGATATTCTCCGGTGAGATTGATGTGTTCCCATCCGAGCGGCGAAACATGGGCCAAGAGATCGGGCGATAGCAGCTTTCCATCGCGTTTCTGGTTTGCAACGACCTCGCCGAGCTTCATGGTGTTCCAGAAGATGATGATGGCGGCGAGCAGATTCATGCCGGCGATGCGGTAATGCTGGCCTTCGGCGGAACGGTCGCGGATTTCACCGCGGCGGTGGAAGCTGATTGCCCGCTTCAGCGCATGATGAGCTTCGCCTTTGTTGAGCCCGATCTGGGCACGCCGTTGGAGTTCGGCATCCAGAATCCAGTCGATCATGAACAGGGTGCGCTCGACGCGACCGACTTCCCGCAGGGCTGTCGCGAGCTCGTTCTGCCGCGGATAGGAGGCGAGTTTCCGCAGAATCTGGCTTGGCGCGACGGTCCCGGCAGCAATGGTGGCGGCGATGCGCAGGATGTCGGGCCAATTGCGCTCGATCATGGCTTGGTTGACCTTTCCGCCGATCAACGCTCGCAGGTGCGCCGGGGCGGCCGACGGATTGAACGCGTAGAGCCGTTTGGATGGCAGGTCGCGGATGCGCGGAGCGAACCGGTAGCCGAGAATGGCACATGCGGCAAAGACGTGATCGGTGAAGCCGCCCGTGTCGGTGAACTGCTCGCGGATATGGCGTCCAGCATCGTTCATCAGCAGGCCATCGAGGATGTAAGGCGCTTCGCTTGCCGTTGCAGGAATCACCTGGGTTGCGAACGGCGCATATTGGTCGGAGACGTGGCTATAGGCTTTCAGGCCCGGGGTATTGCCATATTTCGCGTTGACCAGGTTCATGGCCTCACCTTGCTCTGTAGCGACGAAGAACTGTCCGTCGCTCGAAGCCGACGTGCCCATGCCCCAGAACCGGGCCATGGGTAACGCTGCCTGTGCCTCGACCACCATGGCCAGCGCCCGGTCATAGGCTTCGCCCTCGACATGCCACCGTCCAATGCGGATCAATTCCCAGAAGGTGTGGGTGTTTGTCGCATCCGCCATTTTGCGCAAGCCGAGGTTGATCCCTTCCGCCAAGATAACGTTCATTAGCCCGATCCGGTCAGCGCAGGGTGCTCCTGTGCGCAGATGGGTGAACGCTTCGGTGAAGCCGGTCGCCGCATCCACCTCCAGCAGGAGATCGGTGATGCGCGTGGGCGGGATCTGCTTGTAGAGATCGAGCACCAGATCTTCGGCGCCTGTCGGCGCGGCGGCTTCGAGTTTCTCGATATGCAGAACGCCGTTTTCAATCGACCCGCCCGGGATCGTGCCTGCGCGAGCGGCACGGCCAAGCTCGCGCAACCGCATGTCGAGGCGAGCTTGCCGGTCTGCCAGCCATTCCTCCGGCCGCAATGGCACAGCGAGACGACCGCCTTCCGCGATGGATTGTGCCGGAACGAGTGCGTGTTTCAGATCGCCATAGCGCCGGGACCTAGTAAGCCAGACATCTCCGGAGCGGAACGCATCGCGCAGATGGAACAGCACCGCGATCTCCCATAGGCGAGCGTCGCCAGCCCTCTGGGCCCGAAGGTGGCGATGCCATTTCGAGCTGGGCCGCAAGAAGCTGGTCATCGCGGCATCGTTCAAACCGGTACGAAGGGCCGTCACCGCTTCCAGAAGCGGCAGTGCAACGGGCGCAGCTCGCAGATCGAGCAGGCGCAACATGCGTGGAGCGTATCGGCGGAAGCGGTGATAACCGTCGAGCACATGATTGAGCGGATCGTCGGCCATGGTGGCGGTCAGCCTGGTTGCCATTGCAACAAGGGTTTTTAAGCCGTCCCACCCTGACCCACTCGCGATGACATCGCCCAGCGGCTGGCCATCATCCTGTGCATCGACCAGGGCGCCCCCGATCTCGGCGAAGGATTTCAGGGTGTCACGCACCACCCCCGCTTCGTCTGCGACCTTTGCATGGCAAATACGCTCCGAAGCACGGTAGAGACGGCCGACGATCCGGTCGTGGGTTTCGACCACTGCGTCGGCCAACATCGCCTGCCATTCCGAGACGCAAACAGCCAAGATCGCAAGCCGCCTGTCCTCCGGGAGATCGCGCATGCCGTCGGCATAATACCGTTCACCCTGCCTGCGCAGACGAGTCACCCGATGGGCAGGAACGCCGGCAAGCAGATCCTCGGGGAGATCGATGCGTTGCAGATATTCGAGCCGGTCGAGCAGCCGGTTGGCCGACGAAGAGTTCGAGCCAGGCTCGAACTGGCGCAGCCACACAAAACGGGTCACCCGATCATCAGCCGTCTCCTCGAGCAATGCCAGCAACTGTTCTCGGATCGACATAGGCAGCCGACTGGCGATCCTCGTCTCGATGCGTCGCTCGGCATCGACGAGAGCCGCGGCACAAAGCCGCTCGATCGTGGATGTCGCGGGAAGGACAGTGCGGGTGCGTCGGCACTCGGCTACGAAGCGACGGGCGATATCCTCGTTCGACACCGCCATCTCGGCTTCTCGGAACAACCATTCCTTCAGCTCGCTCGCACCACGTCCGGAGAAGGTGCGGAAGCCGTAGAGCCCCCGTAACTCGGCAAGATGCTCGTGCCGTGTTTCCTCGCGGGCAGCATAGTCTACGAGATCGTCGGCACCCAGGCCAAGCTGCGCTCCGATAAATTCGATGACCTCTGCAGGGATCAGTTCGCCTGGAGCCAGCACCCGGCCGGGATAGCGCAGGACACACAATTGCAGGGCGAAGCCGAACCTGTTGTGAGCGCGCCGACGCAGCCTGATATGCCCAAGGTCTTCATCACTCAGCGTATAGTGCTTGAGCAAATCCGTCTGTGAAGTCGGCAAGCGCAACAGCGCGTCTTTCTGCCGATCGGTTAGAGTGACGCGACGCGGCATACATGTTCCTTTTTCAAAATCTGATAGCGTTCAAGACGCTTTGTTTATGAAGCTGGTTGAGATACATTTCCAGAGGTCAATGCAATCGTGGCCGAAGCGCCGCCTCAAACCAACGTTTGTGATACATGCTGATCGGATATGCCCGCGTCTCCAAAGCCGATGGCTCGCAGTCTCTCGACCTGCAGCACGACGCCTTGCGCGCCGCAGGTGTCGAACGGGACAATATCTATGATGATCTTGCTTCCGGCGGTCGTGATGATCGCCCTGGCTTGACTGCCTGCCTCAAGTCATTGCGTGACGGCGATGTGCTGGTGGTCTGGAAGCTCGATCGCCTCGGACGATCGCTTGCCCATCTGGTCAACACGGTGAAGGAGCTGTCAGACCGCAAGATCGGCCTGCGGGTTCTGACTGGAAAGGGCGCTCAGATCGACACCACGACTGCGTCCGGTCGCATGGTGTTCGGAATCTTCGCCACCTTGGCCGAGTTCGAGCGGGATCTGATCCGAGAGCGCACCATGGCGGGTCTCGCCTCCGCGAGAGCGCGCGGTCGCAAGGGCGGACGAAAATTCGCGCTCACCAAAGCTCAGGTGCGTCTCGCGCAAGCCGCCATGGCCCAGCGCGATACTTCAGTTTCCGATCTCTGCAAGGAACTCGGCATCGAGCGCGTCACTCTCTACCGATATGTCGGTCCCAAAGGCGAGCTCAGAGACCATGGAAAGCATGTTCTCGGACTTACGTAGCAACTCGTTTCTTTTCGCAGGTTGAGCCACCTCCGCGCTTCATCAGAAAACTGATGGTCTTGCCTCGGTTTCGTTCCGGTCTTTTTGAGAGCATTATTTGTTATCAAGGAGACCATATATGTCATTAAAGCATAGTGATGAATTTAAGCGTGATGCAGTTCGCATAGCACTCACTAGTGGCTTAACACGCCGTCAAGTTGCGTCAGATTTAAGTATTGGGCTTTCCACGCTTGGGAAATGGATCGCATCAATTTCCGATGAAACTAAAATTCCTACCCAAGACACTGATCTTCTGCGTGAGAATGAACGTTTACGCAAAGAGAACCGTATCCTTCGGGAGGAGAGGGAGATATTAAAAAAGGCAGCAATATTTTTCGCAGTACAAAAGCTGTGAGATTTCAGTTTATTACGGATTACCGTGGCTCTCTCTCACAATCACGCATATGTCGTTTGATGGGCGTAACAGATCGTGGTTTACGCGCATGGAAACGCCGTCCTCCATCACTGCGCCAGCGTCGTGATCTTATACTTCTAGCGCATATACGTGAGCAGCATCGGTTGTGTTTGGGGAGCTATGGTAGGCCGCGTATGACAGAAGAGTTGAAAGCGCTGGGCCTGCAGGTTGGGCAGCGTCGGGTTGGACGTTTGATGCGCCAGAATAACATTACAGTTGTTCGAACGCGTAAATTCAAACGGACAACGGATAGTCATCATACCTTCAACATTGCACCGAACCTATTAAAACAAGACTTTAGCGCAAGCGCACCCAACCAGAAATGGGCAGGCGATATCACTTATGTTTGGACCAGAGAAGGATGGGTCTATCTTGCTGTTATCCTTGACCTGTATTCCCGTCGCGTGATTGGCTGGGCAACAGGTGATCGATTAAAGCAGGATCTTGCATTAAGGGCACTGAATATGGCGTTGGCTTTACGCAAACCACCACCGGGTTGTATTCAACACACAGACCGTGGGAGCCAATATTGCGCTCATGAATATCAAAAGCTACTGCTCAAACATCAATTGCTGCCGTCCATGAGCGGGAAAGGCAATTGTTTTGATAACTCCGCAGTAGAAAGCTTCTTTAAATCATTAAAGGCTGAGTTGATTTGGCGCAGACACTGGCAAACAAGGCGAGATATTGAGATTGCAATCTTCGAATATATAAATGGCTTTTATAATCCACGCCGAAGACATTCAACACTCGGCTGGAAATCGCCGGTGGCATTTGAGAAAAAAGCCGCTTAAAATGAGAGATAGACCGGAACACAACCGGTGCAAGACCATGAAGGAACCTCCATTGAATCGAACTAATATTTTTTTTGGTGAATCGCATTCTGACTGGTTGCCTGTCAGAGGCGGAGAATCTGGTGATTTTGTTTTTCGACGTGGTGACGGGCATGCCTTCGCGAAAATCGCACCTGCTTCCCGCCGCGGTGAGCTCGCTGGAGAGCGTGACCGCCTCATTTGGCTCAAAGGTCGAGGTGTGGCTTGCCCCGAGGTGATCAACTGGCAGGAGGAACAGGAGGGTGCATGCTTGGTGATAACGGCAATTCCGGGAGTACCGGCGGCTGATCTGTCTGGAGCGGATTTGCTCAAAGCGTGGCCGTCAATGGGGCAGCAACTTGGCGCTGTTCACAGCCTATCGGTTGATCAATGTCCGTTTGAGCGCAGGCTGTCGCGAATGTTCGGACGCGCCGTTGATGTGGTGTCCCGCAATGCCGTCAATCCCGACTTCTTACCGGACGAGGACAAGAGTACGCCGCAGCTCGATCTTTTGGCTCGTGTCGAACGAGAGCTACCGGTGCGGCTCGACCAAGAGCGCACCGATATGGTTGTTTGCCATGGTGATCCCTGCATGCCGAACTTCATGGTGGACCCTAAAACTCTTCAATGCACGGGTCTGATCGACCTTGGGCGGCTCGGAACAGCAGATCGCTATGCCGATTTGGCACTCATGATTGCTAACGCCGAAGAGAACTGGGCAGCGCCAGATGAAGCAGAGCGCGCCTTCGCTGTCCTATTCAATGTATTGGGGATCGAAGCCCCCGACCGCGAACGCCTTGCCTTCTATCTGCGATTGGACCCTCTGACTTGGGGTTGATGTTCATGCCGCCTGTTTTTCCTGCTCATTGGCACGTTTCGCAACCTGTTCTCATTGCGGACACCTTTTCCAGCCTCGTTTGGAAAGTTTCATTGCCAGACGGGACTCCTGCAATCGTCAAGGGATTGAAACCTATAGAAGACATTGCTGATGAACTGCGCGGGGCCGACTATCTGGTATGGCGCAATGGGAGGGGAGCAGTCCGGTTGCTCGGTCGTGAGAACAATCTGATGTTGCTCGAATATGCCGGGGAGCGAATGCTCTCTCACATCGTTGCCGAGCACGGCGACTACCAGGCGACCGAAATTGCAGCGGAACTAATGGCGAAGCTGTATGCCGCATCTGAGGAACCCCTGCCTTCTGCCCTTCTCCCGATCCGGGATCGCTTTGCAGCTTTGTTTCAGCGGGCGCGCGATGATCAAAACGCAGGTTGTCAAACTGACTACGTCCACGCGGCGATTATAGCCGATCAAATGATGAGCAATGCCTCGGAACTGCGTGGGCTACATGGCGATCTGCATCATGAAAACATCATGTTCTCCAGTCGCGGCTGGCTGGTGATAGATCCCGTCGGTCTGGTCGGTGAAGTGGGCTTTGGCGCCGCCAATATGTTCTACGATCCGGCTGACAGAGACGACCTTTGTCTCGATCCTAGACGCATTGCGCAGATGGCGGACGCATTCTCTCGTGCGCTGGACGTCGATCCGCGTCGCCTGCTCGACCAGGCGTACGCTTATGGGTGCCTTTCCGCAGCTTGGAACGCGGATGGAGAAGAGGAGCAACGCGATCTAGCTATCGCGGCCGCGATCAAGCAGGTGCGACAGACGTCATACTAGATATCAAGCGACTTGGCTCTGTTGCAAAGATTGGCGGCAGTCAGAGGTAGGCTGTCGCTCTGCGCCGATCAGGCGGCTGCTGCGAAATGGTGGTTGAGCATGCCCATGGCCTCCGTCAGCGCCGAGGGCCCAATGCCAAAAGCTCTCTCCACAAGGCGCACCTCGCCCCTGATGCCGGGCTGCAGGCACCAGGGGCGAGCCTGTCCTTTGCGCAGGGCTCGCATGACTTCGAATCCCTTGATCGTGGCATAGGCCGTGGGGATCGATTTGAAACCGCGCACCGGCTTGATCAGTATCTTGAGCTTTCCGTGATCGGCCTCGATCACGTTATTGAGATACTTCACCTGCCGGTGGGCCGTCTCCCGGTCCAGCTTTCCTTCGCGCTTCAATTCGGTGATCGCTGCACCATAGCTCGGCGCTTTGTCGGTATTGAGCGTGGCAGGCTTTTCCCAGTGCTTCAGGCCTCGCAGGGCCTTGCCCAGGAACCGCTTCGCTGCCTTGGCGCTGCGGGTCGGCGACAGGTAGAAATCGATCGTGTCGCCCCGCTTGTCGACTGCCCGGTACAGGTAGGTCCACTTGCCCCGCACCTTGACGTAGGTTTCATCCAGGCGCCAGCTCGGATCAAAGCCACGCCGCCAGAACCAGCGCAGCCGCTTCTCCATCTCCGGGGCGTAGCACTGGACCCAGCGATAGATCGTCGTATGGTCGACCGAAATGCCGCGTTCCGCCAGCATTTCCTCAAGGTCGCGATAGCTGATCGGATAGCGACAATACCAGCGCACCGCCCACAGGATCACATCACCCTGGAAATGGCGCCACTTGAAATCCGTCATCGTTCCGTCCGTCCAATCTCCGCCAAGCATGCTCAAGCTTCACGATTTTTGCAACAGAGCCCACACGAGTATTGAGCATAGTCGAGATTGGTGCAGATCACTTCTGATATTGAACTGTCAGGAGCTGGCTGCACAACAGCCATTACGCCCAATCAACTGGTGCAGTCGTCTTCTGAAAATGACATTTGGTATCTCTCATAAACGGATGTTTTTGAGAGAACTATCTTCGGCCTTCACACGCACGAAAGGCGGCGAAGCTCCGCCGTTAATCCGTCCGCCGGAGATCTCGCCCAGGCAGGCTGAAGGCCGAGCAAGCCTGACAGGCCCGAAAAGCCCGGCACGGGCGTCGGCGGCGATGACGGCGGCGGCATTATCCAGGGTTGATGATGGAAGTGGAGGATATCGACAACCTCTCGCGCAACCAAGACATCGCGGTCGGACTGCAAGTGATCTTAAAGCCACGGGCCCGTCCCACCCCGACATGGACCTCGATGCCCGAACGGACGTTAGATTTCGAGTTCTAGGCGTTCTGCGATGAAGGTTGGATCCCAGCCGGGATTGAAAGTGTCGACGTGGGTGAATCCGAGCCGCTCGTATAGGCCACGCAGGTTCGGGTGGCAGTCGAGCCGCAGCTTGGCGCACCCCTGCGTTCGCGCGGCATGGCGGCAAGCCTCGATCAGCGCGGAGCTGACACCCCGGCCCGCATGTGTCCGTCGCACCGCGAGCTTGTGCAGATATGCGGCCTCCCCCTTGAGGGCGTCGGGCCAGAACTCGGGATCCTCGGCCGACAAGGTGCAACAGCCGACGATGCCGTCGCTGCAACTCGCGACTAGGAGCTCGGATCTCAGGACGAAGGTCTCCGCGAATGTCCGGTCGATCCGCGCGACGTCCCAGGCGGGCGTTCCCTTGGCGGACATCCACGCCGCAGCGTCGTGCATCAGCCGCACAACCTCGTCGATATCACCCGAGCAGGCGACCCGAACGTTCGGAGGCTCCTCGCTGTCCATTCGCTCCCCTGGCGCGGTATGAACCGCCGCCTCATAGTGCAGTTTGATCCTGACGAGCCCAGCATGTCTGCGCCCACCTTCGCGGAACCTGACCAGGGTCCGCTAGCGGGCGGCCGGAAGGTGAATGCTAGGCATGATCTAACCCTCGGTCTCTGGCGTCGCGACTGCGAAATTTCGCGAGGGTTTCCGAGAAGGTGATTGCGCTTCGCAGATCTCCAGGCGCGTGGGTGCGGACGTAGTCAGCGCCATTGCCGATCGCGTGAAGTTCCGCCGCAAGGCTCGCTGGACCCAGATCCTTTACAGGAAGGCCAACGGTGGCGCCCAAGAAGGATTTCCGCGACACCGAGACCAATAGCGGAAGCCCCAACGCCGACTTCAGCTTTTGAAGGTTCGACAGCACGTGCAGCGATGTTTCCGGTGCGGGGCTCAAGAAAAATCCCATCCCCGGATCGAGGATGAGCCGGTCGGCAGCGACCCCGCTCCGTCGCAAGGCGGAAACCCGCGCCTCGAAGAACCGCACAATCTCGTCGAGCGCGTCTTCGGGTCGAAGGTGACCGGTGCGGGTGGCGATGCCATCCCGCTGCGCTGAGTGCATAACCACCAGCCTGCAGTCCGCCTCAGCAATATCGGGATAGAGCGCAGGGTCAGGAAATCCTTGGATATCGTTCAGGTAGCCCACGCCGCGCTTGAGCGCATAGCGCTGGGTTTCCGGTTGGAAGCTGTCGATTGAAACACGGTGCATCTGATCGGACAGGGCGTCTAAGAGCGGCGCAATACGTCTGATCTCATCGGCCGGCGATACAGGCCTCGCGTCCGGATGGCTGGCGGCCGGTCCGACATCCACGACGTCTGATCCGACTCGCAGCATTTCGATCGCCGCGGTGACAGCGCCGGCGGGGTCTAGCCGCCGGCTCTCATCGAAGAAGGAGTCCTCGGTGAGATTCAGAATGCCGAACACCGTCACCATGGCGTCGGCCTCCGCAGCGACTTCCACGATGGGGATCGGGCGAGCAAAAAGGCAGCAATTATGAGCCCCATACCTACAAAGCCCCACGCATCAAGCTTTTGCCCATGAAGCAACCAGGCAATGGCTGTAATTATGACGACGCCGAGTCCCGACCAGACTGCATAAGCAACACCGACAGGGATGGATTTCAGAACCAGAGAAAGAAAATAAAATGCGATGCCATAACCGATTATGACAACGGCGGAAGGGGCAAGCTTAGTAAAGCCCTCGCTAGATTTTAATGCGGATGTTGCGATTACTTCGCCAACTATTGCGATAACAAGAAAAAGCCAGCCTTTCATGATATATCTCCCAATTTGTGTAGGGCTTATTATGCACGCTTAAAAATAATAAAAGCAGACTTGACCTGATAGTTTGGCTGTGAGCAATTATGTGCTTAGTGCATCTAACGCCTGGCACAGCGGATCGCAAACCTGGCGCGGCTTTTGGTACAAAAGGCGTGACAGGTTTGCGAATCCGTTGCTGCCACTTGTTAACCCTTTTGCCAGATTTGGTAACTATAATTTATGTTAGAGGCGAAGTCTTGGGTAAAAACTGGCCTAAAATTGCTGGGGATTTCAGGAAAGTAAACATCACCTTCCGGCTCGATGTCTATTGTAGATATATGTAGTGTATCTACTTGATCGATCAGGCTTTTGTATATCTCCCCACCACCTGAAACAATGACATGATCCGTTATTTTCTTTAGGTTGGTTAAAGCATCTTTAATTGATGGAAAGATCACTACGTTCTCATTGTCAGATGTAAAACTTGAACGTGTTACGACCGCATACTTTCGGTTGGGTAATGCTCCCATTGATTCAAAAGTCTTGCGTCCAACCAACAGCCATTGGTTATAGGTAATAGCTTTAAACAGGAGCTGTTCACCTTTGGCACTCCATGGAATATCAGGGCCATTCCCGATAACTCCATTCTTCGATATAGCTACCATTAGTGATAGTTTCACAATTCTTCCTCAGAGGTTAACGCCTGAAATAAGCCGTGCCGCGAAGCGGCATCGGCTTGATTGAATTGTTAGACGGCAAACTCGAGCCAATACTTGTGCAGGCCAACAATATTAGACGAGCACAGCATGGGCATTGCCGCTTTGATCTTCTCCAGTGACCAATTCCACCACTCCATCTCCAGAAGCAATGAAATTTCCTCATCGGTGAAGCGTTTCTTAATCTTCTTAGCGGGATTGCCGCCAACGATAGCGTAAGGCTCCACATCTTTTGTCACCAACGAGCGGCTGCCTATCACCGCACCGTGCCCGATCTTGATTCCGGGCATGACCATTGCCTCAGAGCCGATCCAAACGTCATTGCCAATGACAGTATTACCTGCTTTTTGGAAGGCATCGAGTGCGCTTGAGAATGCAGGTTCTTCCTGCATATAAAAGAACGGGAAAGATGATGCCCAGTCGTACCGATGCCCCTGATTGCCAGCCATGATAAAGGAAGCCCCACTCCCGATAGAGCAGAAACTACCGATGATCAACTTATCAACGTCATCACGGTCCGGAAACAGATACCGTGCGCAGTCATCGAATGAGTGCCCATGATAGTAGCCAGAGTAATAGCTGTACCGCCCAACTTTGATATTGGGGTTCTTCACTTGCTCAGAAAGCAGCTTGCCTTTGAAGGGGCTATCAAAGTAGTTGGTCATAAGAGATCCCGCGGTCTGTGACTTTGCCGTCTAACGTAGAAGTAACCGGCGCTGCGCGGCTTTATCGCGCTGCGTCCGAGTTGACTGCCGGGTTGGGCGGCAACGCTTCGATAGAGCGAAGGATTGCCCGCACTATTGCCTCCCTTTTGAAAAGGTCATCCATCCTGTTTGGCGTATCAATATTCAGTGCGAAGAATACGGGGCCAGTCGGCCACTCAACCCATCCTACCCACCAACCCATGCGGCCTTCCCAGCCCGTCTTTGCGCGCAGTATCCAGTTGCGACCGGCTTCCACAATCATGAGGTCCTTGACCAAGCGCTGATGTTCTACCCGAAAGGGCAACTCGTTATGATAGAGCTTCCTGAGAAATGCAATCTGTTCTTGTGCCGCGATAGCAAGATTGCCATCTATCCAGTAATCGCCATTACTTGTCGAAGGATCGGCGTTGCCATAGTCGATTTGCTTCAAATAGCGTCGAGCCTTGTCTTCACCGATCTCTTTTGCAAATAGCTCATAAATCCAGACAGTAGAATTCCGCATTGCTGATCGCAAGTCTTGGTCTTGGTTGTGAGCTGCAAAGCTTCTTTTGATGCCGTCCCATCGGAAAACTTGAAACTCATCACGTGCAGCGCCTGCGTCAAGTGCAAAAAGTGTATGTGGAATCTTGAATGTCGAGGCCGGCGAGTAGCGTTTCTCTGACCGCACCTGATCAAAAACCAATATGACACGATCTGTTTGGCGTTCGTCTGCCACAACTATCGTGCCTTTGGCTTGAAATTCGCTGAAAAACTTCCGCCAGTCAGAACGTTCGCGCATGCCTTCTTGTGCATGCGCGAACGTGCCAAAAACAAAAGTGGAGAAAAGTATTGCGAAGATTCGGATTGCCATTAAGTTTTCCTTGACGCCCAACACCTGAATTAAGCCGCGCCGCGAAGCGGCGTCGGCTTGAATGAGTTGTTAGGCAACACCGCGCTTTCTCTCGAAGGCTTGTCGTGTTTGAACCATGTAAACCGCCGGCCCGTCAGGCGTGGTGATGATCTTCTCCCGCACGAATCCTGCCTTCTCATAGCAGCGTATGGCTCGATGGTTGTTCGGAGTCGGGTCGGTCTGAATCTTCGTCACGGTGGGGTCCGAGAACAGTAGTTCAACGAGAGCGCGGACAAGCCTTGTTCCTAGGCCTTTGTTCAACTGTGTCGGGTCAGCCAGAGACTGGTCTATTCCTCGCACTCCTGGATCAGTTTCATCTTCCCACCAGCCATCACCGCTTCCGAGCGCGACGTACGACTGAGCATAGCCGATCGGTTCCTCGCCCAGCATTGCGATGTACGGTGTTACGGACTCTTCCGCCATCGCTCTGGGCAGGTAGTGTTCCAGCACTTCATCAAGAGTCGGTCGCTCTTCGTCACCACCCCACCACTCAACGATGTGCGGCCGGTTGAGCCAATCATGGAGCATCGGCAGGTCGCGCTCGGTCATGAGGCGAAGAGTTATGGGGGGGGTGCTCGCGGACATGAAATGGTCGCTCTGTGCTGCCTAACTTTGTTTTAGGGCGACTGCCCTGCTGCGTAACATCGTTGCTGCTCCATAACATCAAACATCGACCCACGGCGTAACGCGCTTGCTGCTTGGATGCCCGAGGCATAGACTGTACAAAAAAACAGTCATAACAAGCCATGAAAACCGCCACTGCGCCGTTACCACCGCTGCGTTCGGTCAAGGTTCTGGACCAGTTGCGTGAGCGCATACGCTACTTGCATTACAGTTTACGAACCGAACAGGCTTATGTCAACTGGGTTCGTGCCTTCATCCGTTTCCACGGTGTGCGTCACCCGGCAACCTTGGGCAGCAGCGAAGTCGAGGCATTTCTGTCCTGGCTGGCGAACGAGCGCAAGGTTTCGGTCTCCACGCATCGTCAGGCATTGGCGGCCTTGCTGTTCTTCTACGGCAAGGTGCTGTGCACGGATCTGCCCTGGCTTCAGGAGATCGGAAGACCTCGGCCGTCGCGGCGCTTGCCGGTGGTGCTGACCCCGGATGAAGTGGTTCGCATCCTCGGTTTTCTGGAAGGCGAGCATCGTTTGTTCGCCCAGCTTCTGTATGGAACGGGCATGCGGATCAGTGAGGGTTTGCAACTGCGGGTCAAGGATCTGGATTTCGATCACGGCACGATCATCGTGCGGGAGGGCAAGGGCTCCAAGGATCGGGCCTTGATGTTACCCGAGAGCTTGGCACCCAGCCTGCGCGAGCAGCTGTCGCGTGCACGGGCATGGTGGCTGAAGGACCAGGCCGAGGGCCGCAGCGGCGTTGCGCTTCCCGACGCCCTTGAGCGGAAGTATCCGCGCGCCGGGCATTCCTGGCCGTGGTTCTGGGTTTTTGCGCAGCACACGCATTCGACCGATCCACGGAGCGGTGTCGTGCGTCGCCATCACATGTATGACCAGACCTTTCAGCGCGCCTTCAAACGTGCCGTAGAACAAGCAGGCATCACGAAGCCCGCCACACCGCACACCCTCCGCCACTCGTTCGCGACGGCCTTGCTCCGCAGCGGTTACGACATTCGAACCGTGCAGGATCTGCTCGGCCATTCCGACGTCTCTACGACGATGATTTACACGCATGTGCTGAAAGTTGGCGGTGCCGGAGTGCGCTCACCGCTTGATGCGCTGCCGCCCCTCACTAGTGAGAGGTAGGGCAGCGCAAGTCAATCCTGGCGGATTCACTACCCCTGCGCGAAGGCCATCGGTGCCGCATCGAACGGCCGGTTGCGGAAAGTCCTCCCTGCGTCCGCTGATGGCCGGCAGCAGCCCGTCGTTGCCTGATGGATCCAACCCCTCCGCTGCTATAGTGCAGTCGGCTTCTGACGTTCAGTGCAGCCGTCTTCTGAAAACGACAGAGCTGGTGGAACGCATGCAAGCCCCCGCATGCATCTGCGACGCGGTCATTTACGACGCCTGAAAAGCAAAGTAGTTTGGGTACGACCTGTAATGGTCAATACAGGTTCGAACAATGGCGTAGTGCAGAAAGACTACGCGGTACAAGCGAAGGGTTGAGAAGTCAGTTTTTTGGCTCTAAAGGGAGTTAGCCATAAAAATGGTTCATTTAAGTAGCCAAGAACCGCCTGGCTCAATAGGATCGGGAAGCAGTATTTTTGGCTACCCTTCCCAAGGGTGGACAAGATGGGTATACCCAAAATGACCAGTCAAAAAGGTGACGGCGTGAATAGGCAGAGAAGTATTACGGTGTTTATGGCATTGCTCTGTTTTAGCGGTGGCGTTGCCAACGCAGTATCGGCCATCCATCTTTTTATGGCTCGCACGGACTTCCAACAATTTCTATGGCATGCAGCAACCGCAGTGCTAGCTTTTGGCTTTGCGATTGTTGCTCTGCTTACTAGGCGAAATATAAATAATGAGTCCAAGTGAACACCACCAGGCACCGGGCGCTGCCCTCAAGGTGGCACGCATCTACATGCGCGTGAGCACGGAGGACCAAGACCTAAACCGGCAGGATGCCATCGTAGAGAGCACGAAAGCAGCCGGCTTTTACATCGCCGGCATTTACCGCGAGAAAGCCAGCGGCGCACGGGCCGATCGCGCCGAGCTACTGCGCCTGATTGCCGACCTGCAACCAGGTGAAGTCGTGGTTGCGGAAAAGATCGACCGAATCAGCCGCTTGCCGCTAGTAGAGGCCGAACGCCTGGTAGCCTCGATCAGGGCCAAAGGCGCCAGGCTGGCAGTGCCTGGTGTTGTGGATTTGACGGAGCTGGCCGCCGAGGCGAAAGGCGTGGCCAAGGTTGTTTTGGAATCCGTCCAGGACATGCTTTTGAAGCTGGCGTTGCAGATTGCTCGCGACGACTATGAAGATCGGCGCGAGCGGCAGCGACAAGGCGTGGCGCTGGCCAAGGATGCTGGGCGCTATGCTGGCCGCAAAGCTGACACCCAAATGCACGATCGGATTATTGCGCTGCGGTCTGCAGGCCACAGTATTGCTGCTACGGCAAGATTGGCCGGATGCAGCGCAAGTCAGGTCAAGAGAGTTTGGGCGCTTCATCAACCATTGGCGCGGTCGGCCGGGTCGTAGTGTCCCATGCTCTAAAAACTTACTGAGATACAAGCAGAAATGACTTTTCAGTTTTATTCTGTAAAATCACTGTTTATTTATCCAGTAAGAATTATGAATACTCCACTTCCTGTGACGCAGCTTCCAGTTCAGGTCTGGGCAATTTCTGCGACTGTACAGTGTGGATTCCCAAGCCCTGCGGAAGACCATACCCAAAAACGGCTCGACCTCAATGAGTTGCTGATTCATCAGCCTGACGCGACATTTTTCATGCGCGTGCGTGGCCCATCCATGCGTGACGCCGGGATAGACGACGGGGACTACGTGGTAATCGATAGATCTCTGGAGGCAAAGCACGGCAATGTCGTCTTAGCCGTTATCGATGGTGAGTTCACGATCAAACGCTTGTTTCGTCGGGCTGGTCGGGTGAAGCTACAGGCAGCGAACCCGACATTTACCGATATCGAGTTCCGTGATGGGCAAGAGTTGATCGTTTGGGGGGTAGTGACATGGACGCTCAAAGGCCTGTTACCCGCATAGCACTCATCGATGGGAATTCGTTTTATTGCTCCTGCGAACGTGCGATGCGCCCAGCATATGAAGGGCGGCCGTTGGTTGTGCTTTCCAACAACGATGGCTGTGCTATCGCCAGGACGCAAGAGGCCAAAGACTTGGGTATCAAAATGGGTGCCCCTTGGTTCCAGATCAAGCACTTGGCCGATACTCATGGCCTGATCGCACTATCTGCGAATTTCAGCCTTTACGGCGACCTGAGTAGCAGGATGATGAATGTGATTGGCCAATTCTCACCACTCCAAGAAATTTACTCGATCGATGAGTCATTTCTTGATTTGACCGGGGTGCCCGGCACGGGGCGAGAGATTGGAAGCGAGATCCGCCAGCGCGTAAGGCAGTGGGTTGGGATTCCAACATGCGTGGGCATCGGGCCGACAAAGACGTTGGCCAAGCTGGCAAACCACTTGGCTAAAAAGATGCCGCGCTTACAGGGTGTGTGCGATTTGTCAGGGCTGGCCACGGCGGACTTGATGCGTGCAATCCGCCATGTGCCAATTGACGAGGTCTGGGGTGTGGGCAGGAAGCTGGCGCCCAAGCTGCAGGCTTTAAACATCAATACCGCTGCTGACCTGGCCCAAGCCGACTGGCGTGTAATGCGGGACCGATTCTCAATTGTTGTGGCCAAGACCGCCAGGGAGCTATTCGGAGAAAGCTGCCTCGAATGGGAAGAAGTGCCAGCAGACAAGCAGCAAATCATGTGTTCACGCTCGTTCGGCAAGCCTGTTCTTGATCTGCAGGATCTTGAACAGGCCATCAGCACGTTCACGAGTCGCGCCGCTGAGAAGCTGCGTGCCCAGGAGGGCGTGACAGCGTCAATTCTCGTGTTCATTCGCACTAGCTATTTTCGCAACGATCCCCAGTACTCCGGCGGCACAGTGGCACGCCTGTTGACGCCGACGGACAGCACGGCCAGCTTGGTACAAGCTGCGCTGCAGGGCCTGCATCAAATCTATCGTGAAGGTTTCAAATACGCAAAAGCGGGGGTTTGCCTGTTGGATCTCGCTACGCAGCAGCAAGCGGATGCGCAGCGCACCTTATTCTCTTCCGGTGCAGTGGTCGATACCTCCGACCGATCTGCGCTGATGGCTGTGCTGGATGGCATCAATCAACGGTACGGTCGCAGCACGATTTCAGCGGCTAGTTCGTTCGCACCAGTTGATGCTGTGTGGAAGATGAAGCAAGAACGCATGACACCGGCGTACACGACAGATTGGGGTCAGATAATTGACGTCTGGAAATAGCTGACAGGCTGGTGTTTGCGCTTCGATCACCACCTGCATTCTCCGGAGATTTATATCATCCGTCGCCAAAAAAAAAGCCCCTCATATTGAGGGGCAAAGTGAAAAGGAAAAGTATGCTATGCGTTGGCCAACAACTGCTTGGCCAACTGGACCTCAATGCTGTCACCGGCATCATTCAGAACATCCAAGCCACAATCAGGCATATCCCCTGACGTTGACTGCGTAACAGCGATCTTCTTGGCCATCAGCCTTAAACACTCCACCTGGCTGGAACCTGAGTAGCCCAAGAACACGACCTTGACTGGATGCTTCTGGCCAATCCGCCATGACCGTCTGGCCGCCTGCATTAACGTGTAGACGTTAAAGCCAGACTGCATGAACACAATCGTAGGAAACTCCAGCAGATCCAGGCCAGTCTTGACCAGCTCTGGATTGGTGACAAGGACGTCAATACCCCGCTCCACCTGGTCAGCAACCCAGTCTTCGCGTCGAGCTGCGTCAACAGAAGCACGCAACACAGCAACTTTGAAGCCGTTCATCTCAAGGTGGCTTTTGAGCCGAGCGGTGGTGTCACGTGTACCCGAGTAAATCGAGTACACCAGCACCTTTCTTCCTTTGGCCTTCTCCTGTTTGCACAGATCTAAGAGCTGTTGCTCTTTGGGGGTAAGCTCTGACTCCTGAAAAACAGGCCCTTGAGAAAACAAGACTGCCTTACTTCGAGGGTGCCGGACGGTTTCTGGGCGAAAGCAGCACTCTGGCCAAGCCAGTAGCGTATTCATCACAACCCCAAGCAAGCTATTGTCCTTTTGGGCCAACGCCTTCTTGAGCTCGTACACCAGGTGCTTTGCCATGCGCTGATAGGCCTCATCCTGCGCCTGGCTCATTGGTACGTTAATGAAGTGCTCGTCATAGTCAGGCAAGACGTTCTGGCCAATGTCGCGCAACTTCAGGAAAACAGTGATCGGCACTACATACCGCATAATGCCAACCGGACCAAAGCCAGGAGCTTTACTGGTCCGTACCGTCATCTGCTTACCTTTAGCGGTGCGATGCGATGGGCCAGTGCTTTCCTTGTACACGTCTTTGAGCACGCCATGCTCACGCATGAACGCCATAGCTGCGCTTCCCATTGACCCATTACGAGCAGGTTTGAAGCCATCTTGAATCATCTGTGTCGGATTTATTCTCCACAAAAGATGAAACAAGTCATCGGCATAGCCCCCCATCAGTGTCCCAGTGAGCAGCAGTGTTTTTTGGCATTGGCTGGCCAGCACGCCCATGGCCTGGCCCTGGGCTGAGCCCTCATTTTTGTATTCATGGCCTTCATCTACAACCAAAAGACCGAAATACCCACGAGGCAAGTAGCGTTTGATGAACTCAGTGGCTTGATAGCCCCCCTCCCCTATACTGAACTCAAAGGACGCGAAGGATCGCTCCATACGCATGGCCTGCCGATCGGAGAAAACAAGCTCGCCAGACTCATCCATGAGGTTGAGAAACTCATAGACGTTATCGTCGAGCATTCCCCCAAGCAGATCCTCTCCAAAAATCGAGAGCAATTTGCGAGCGGTTTTATCTCCGATCGTCGGCATTTGCTTCAAAGCACCCAACACCAGATCGTGCATGGAGTCGATACGCTTACCTGCACGAATCAACGTCCAAAGCGTGCTATCGCAGTGGCTGCATTTGCAGCGTCTATCAGCAAGCATGAGTGCGGCCGCCTCAACGGAGAGCGGCATCATTTCACCATCCGCATTCTCACGTTCGATGGGTTCCATGCAATCAGGGCAGCAAGCAAACCTAAACCGTTGACCATCTTGCAATACCTGGCGAGTCAAAAATGCCGGTTTCCAGTGAAACCCCATGCGCATACGCACACGCCCAAGCACAAAGAACTCTGGCTTACTGGTTTTCAAACCCAGGGCATTTCGTAGCGCCAACAGTTTGCGTAGCGTATCTGGCCCATTCAGAATCCAAACCTTAGCACCAGGGACGGTGGCCAGGATCTCACGTCGCCACTTATAGACCAGGTGAGGCGGCGAAACGATCAGGGTACGTGGATGCGTACTCTGCATTAAAGCCGCAACACAAATGGCCATCATGGTTTTGCCCGTGCCCATATCCGCATTGAGTACCGCTGCCGGTTCATTGTGATCCAACAACAGCTTCACAACGGCGTGTACAGCATGGGCCTGGGCCTCAAATGGCTGACGGGTCAGATTGTCCAGAACGTGTTGCCGCGCACGCCAAACGCGAGTTTGAGTGTCCAGGTCCGGATCGTAAATAGGCGGGTTCTGGCGACGGACTTGCTCCAACAAGCCCTCACCAAACTGATCAATAAAAATGGCCAGAGGCATATGCAGCTCATCGGCATTTTGCTCTGGGGTATCTAGCTGGGGATGTATAGCGCCCATATTGGCTCTCCACAAAAGGAATACGGGGAGCCAGCGGGGCTGCTCCCCGCATGGGTTAGAAAAAAATGTAGAAAAGGCTGGATCCGGAAATCAGCCAATCAGCTTAGAAAAACTACAACTGCAAACGTAGGCGCCCTACCCTGACCCCATCAGAGATGAAATCAAGAAAATGCTCACTTAGACTCACCCGAACTGCCTTGACAGGGCCAAGCGTGGGATACAGATCGCTGCCCATTATCTGCACAGCTTGCTTATCACGGCACCACGCCAAAACCTCTGCACGCCAATGGTCCAGAAGGGCCACCGGCGACAAGCTTTTAATCAGTTGCCAGGCACGATCATCGAGATCATTCTCCTGAGCCTCGTTAAGGCTGACCAAGTCGCTCACTGCTGAATAGTGAAGAACCCAACCGATTCGATTGGCACGGTCTGGCTCCTGTAGATTCTTGTCAAATACCCACAGTTGCCCCAAAGGACCAAACAGGTTTTGCTTAGGCAACCTGCCGGTGTGTTTGCCTAAGCGATCCACACCGCCAACCTCCACTAAGTGGCGTTGGCCATCATCGCCGCGCAAGTGAAAGCGTTGTATACCGCCTTCCTTATTGCCCAACTGCATCGCAGCCATGAATTGCATCAGCGATCCATCGCGTCCATACAGCGAAACGAACAAAAAGCGACCGTCCGACTCTCGGATGCAGGCATCTGCCCAGACCTCAGGAAACTCCTCTACTTGGTACATCACCGAGCTCCATAGTTATGCGACTGGCCCCTTCCTCGCACAAAGGAGGAAGGGGCCAGGCCGCGCCGTTTAGAGAGATGGTCAAGCCGAGCGCACGGCAAATGAGCCGTCAGCTTGATAGGTGATGTCTCGATTCCCCACGTTGTTCCAGGAGTCGCGTTGGACCTCAGTGAACATATTTGCTGGCACAGTGATTTTGAGCCGGTGCAACACCGCTTTAAAATGCTCCAGGCTCAAACCAAATGGGTTGGACTCATAAAGATTGCTATACAGATACTGATCATCGAACCCGGTCACATCCGGATCCACAAAATCCACCTGCTTTTCGATGACCAAAAAATAATGCCCCAAAGCCCTATCCCAACCTAACAGCACGGTAACGGGATGATCTTTATAGGTGGTTTCAAAGTAATGACGACTCATGACAAACTCCAGAAAATGAGTCGCAACGCCCCATAAGGGCCGCAGCGACCCCATGGGTACAGGTTAAAAACGCCCAAATGCGGGCTAAACAAACAAGAAATGACTCAAGTTACAGGTCGCCGTGCTCAGCGAACGAATAGCTAGTGGTATCGGCTGAAGGCCCGACGATCAAATGGTCCAGAACCCTTACATCGATCAGCTCCAATGCTTTTTTCAGCCGCTCAGTGACTTGGCGGTCTACCTGGCTAGGCTCTAACTTTCCGCTTGGATGGTTGTGAGCCAAAATGACCGCGCCAGCATTGCTCCTGAGCACCTCTTTAACGACCTCACGAGGATAGACAGCCGTTTGATTCAGGGTGCCTTGGAACAATTCCCGATACTGGATCAGGCGAAGCTGGTTGTCTAAAAAGAAGACAGCGAAAACCTCGTGTTCTAGGCCAGCCAAACGAGCAACGGCATAGCGTTCCGCAATGCTCGGCGTTGACATGGGAGTTCCCGAAGGCACTAAAGACACAATCGCCTCACGTGCGGCCTCCAATATCTGCTCTGGAGTCGCCAACACGTAGTGCCCATGCGCATCAGCAACATGCAGTTGCGCGGGTTCAGGCGCTGCCTGAGCGTATACAGGCGGCGCAATGGGTAAAATCGACGTATCAAAAGAAGACATGGGTATCTCCAAAAAGTGGAGACAGCCGGCCCCTTGAGGACGGATGTCCCCAAGGGATAAGACGGGCTGCTGACATGCCATGCATGACTGCAGCAGATAAGAAAAACTACCCAGGCAGTAAAAGACCACCTTGATGCGTTTACAGGGTTGAACGCATCTATAGAAACCCCTTTAGGTTTGATGAGAAGGTTTCCCCAAATGGTCTGGACCAGGCCCCTTGAGGAACCCTTCTAATGAAGGGTGAATAGCGCCACCTATTGGCACCGAGGGATAAAGCATCAGCTGATCTTTACTATCTGACCAAGCCGATGATCGGCAGTAAATTCAATGGCATTGATCGTAGGTACAAACTTATCCAGCATCGTGATGGTCTCTGAAACATTCCCCTTCTCATCCACCTCCAGGTTCTGGATGCGTTCTTTCTTCTTAAAGGTATCCCCCTTAATCAGAAAAACTCGCCCGTCTTTGGATTCAATGCAGCCAGTCACCTGTCCGGCTGCCAGCGCAAGCGCCAGGTGCCATTGAGTCATCGTACGAAGCGGCCTTCTGTGACTGGTCCGCACCTGAGAGAAATGAACATCAAAGCCTTGCCACAACAGACTCGCCTTCCATGTATTGAGCTCGTCTTTTAATTGAGCAGAATCGATTCGCACCGCATGAAAGTCAAGCTCCGCATCAGCTGCTGGCACCTGGTAGGGCTCATCATCCCAGACCTCTGGCAATACTTGATCTACGAACTCTCCGGCCTGAGCCTGCGCAAGCCAATCAAGAACGCTTTTACGTGGATGTGTGCTTCGGATTTTGGTCCCGAAGATCACACATTGTTTGAATTGCTGCTCGGGGGCCATAAAGAACCGTAAATTGTCGAAATTACGGGCCAAAAATGTCCGAATCTCAGCATCTAAGGCGTAATACGGAATGATGTAGATAAGCACCCCGCCCTCAACCAGGAATGATGCCGTTTTCTTTAAGAACGTGCGCTCCAGACGCTCGGCTTTGTCAGAATCAGCGTTGGCCAGGTTCGCCGCATCACTGATCCCAAACCCGTAAGGAGGATTCAGAAACAGTAGGCCAATACTGCGAGCCTTAACCACGACGTCATGAAGGTCCGCGTGAATAACCCGATCCAAGAGGGTTTTCGCGTGCCAGGCGCGTTCTTTATCAAACTCAACCCCCAGAGCTTCAATGCTTACTGAAGCGTCACCAGCGCGCTCCTGTAGGCCAAGACGGATGTCAGCCAGCGCCGCACCTTCCCCGCAACATGGATCAAGCAATCGCATGGGTCTTGATGCTGGCATGAGGAAGTGTTGAATCCGCTGCAAAGTCTCATCATCGGTCGGGTAGTATCCGGCTTTGACGAAGTTACGTGCCAAGCGAGTGAACAAAAGAGCCATGTCACGCCTCCTGAGCATCAATGAGCGAGATCTCACGGCCAAACACCAGGCCTGCTGTTTCAGGTGAAGGCTCGCCATTCTGAGAAACCCACCAACTGGGTGGTTGAAGGGGGTAAACAAGCAGCCCAAGGTACGGACCTTGTGAGGCAAAGCAAACGATTCTGCATTTACCAATATTGTTGAGCCTGACCATCACAGTTTCGCCAATGGCTGGAACAGGCTCTGGCCCGGTCCAGATCAGTCGATCATCGGTACGGTTTCTGTCAGTGGTGTAAAGCGGTAAGGTGAAATAGCGGACAACGATCATGTGGGCCTCCGAAAAATAAACGACGAGAGACCCAGACGGATCATCCCGCCGGGAAAGTGATAGAGATAATGCAAACCCATTCTGATGGGTTTGCATGGGTTAGAGGATCAGTACTCCGATGGCAATGTCAGCGTGGTGCAGGATCGATCCGATTCTGTAACGATCCAGATTTTGAGTTGGTCATTGACGCGATACGACGACATCAGTCGCCCTCCACACGCTAGGGACCGCTGGTTAAATCGCCAATCTTCGTGGCACAGATCCCCCCAATCACCAACAGCGTGACGAGCCAGGTACTCACAAGCGTTGATCGTGCCTTCTTGATCCAGCTTGGTAACACCTGGCGTAGCCACAACCACACCGAGTTCAAAGCGCGGCAGCACATTGGCAAGAGGCGAGAGATCGAAGGAATCTCTGCACACAGGTTGAGTCTGTTCAGTCATAGTCGGCCTCACTAAAAATGCGCAGGCCATACCCATGCGGGTCTGTGCCCGCAGGGGTGAAAATGGAAAGACAAAAGAAAAGCGAATGTCACCAGACCGATGAAAGACCTGGCATACATTCGCTAGTTAGGAGGAGCGCACTCCTCATCAAGGCACACCGAGGTGTGCGGAAACAATCGCGTGCTAAACGCTAGAGCATGAACATTTTCATGCCGCTTAGGATCAGACCGGCAAAACCAGCCAGCATCAAGCCAAGACGGATGGTCATATCCCGCTTGGTCACCTCAATGTCTTTTCTGGTCACTTCAATATCGTGCTTCAGTTCAGTGCGAAGCGCGGCAATGTCGTGTTCAACCTTGGCTGACCACTTCTCCAGCACTTGATCAAGTGTGAGTGCCATAGCACCCTCCATTGCGATGGCCACCTTTTCGGCAACCTCTTGCTTCATACCGGCATCGACCAGACCTTGCCGTAGCAGGAACAAGTCAGATGGACTCATTGGCATATAGTACCTCTTAAAAAATAAAGAGGGCTATTACCCTTGAGGGGCAAAGCCCTCAAGGGTGGATTAAATATTAAGCGGCTAACCGCAGTAGCACTTGCCATAGCGGCGCACCGAAATGCGCCTTTATGACGATGCCAATCAGGCTGGCACAAGCAACAAGTAGCAAGATAAAACAGACGAGGGTGATCATCTCCCGCCTTCTCACCTCAATGTCATGCGTCAACTTAATGCGAAACATAGCAATGTCGTGCTGCAGCTCAGTGCGAAGCATGGCAATGTCGTGTTTAACACTGTTTTCGGCAACCTCTTGCTTCATACCGGCATCGACCAGACCTTGCCGTAGCAGGAACAAGTCAGATGGCTGTAGTGACATACCGTACCTCTTTAAAAATAAAGAGGGCTATTACCCTTGAGGGTCAAAGCCCTCAAGGGTGGGTTAATACGTTAAGCGGCTACGACTGTAGCCCCGAATCGCAGCCAACGATGAGCTTGCAGACGTTGTTTGAGATCGCCAGGTAGACGTTGAGCCAGATCCTGCCGAACGGAGCAACCTTGAACGAGGCGTACGAAGGAGCACACCTGTGCAGGTGCAAGCTCATGTCGAACCGCCAGGAACTGTTCAAAACCTTCATCACTCGCCTGAGAGAGCCAGTCATTGAAGATCGAGTGCAGATTCTTACGCTGAGCCACGGTGATAGGAAAAAAATGCAGTTGAGCCATGATCGTCCTCTAAGAAAAGGGGACGACCAAGCCCCCAGGGACACGGTGTCCCCATGGGGTGAATAAGAAGCGCAGGAGAACCCCGCGTGCATCGGTTAAAAGCAAATACCCAGGTAGCCAAAGCCACCTTGGTGCGTTTCCAGGGTTGAACGCACCTGTTTGAAACCATCGTTGGTTTGCTTAGATGATTTCCCTTGAAGGCCGGGCATGATTAACCTGGCTCGCAAGGGAACCCATCTAGGTTCCGGGCTTAAATAACAAATTAAAATTCATACCCCCTCACTCCCCTTGGCGAATCCAAGGTGTGCGTCACCGAAATGGAGGTCCTGGTGACAAAAGAAACGGCGCGCAAGGTACGTGGCTGGTTTTGCTATCACCAGCTCCGGCTTAGCGCAAAAGCTGCGGACGCATAAGGACGCCGCCTCCCAGATTCAACGATGCACCAATGCACTGTGCGGTCTGGCTCATGGTCTCGATAGCATCAAGAACATAAGTCAAACCGCCACCTTTGGGCGGTTTAGAAATGAGGGTTTACTGGGCAAACCAGATTTGTTGTTTCGCATCGAAACGGTAGCCATGACGTTGGCCAAGTTCAGCTGCTTGCCGTCGTAGCAGCGCACGTTCTACAGTCGCATCAAGTTTGATGGGATCTCGGTTGACAATGGCTCGGAGCATCTCCGCGTCAAGCAACCCATCGTGCCCTCCCTGCGTTGACTCTTGTGGTCCAGAACCCGAAGACCCTGACTGGGGCTTCCCACCCTTGTTAAAGTGGCTAAAGTCTTTTGCGGTAGATGGAGGGGGAACTGGCTTTTTAGGTGGTGCAACCCGTACAGGTCTTTGCTCGTCAATGGGGTCAGGCTCAGCTTGCTCATGAGCAGTCGATAATTCGGCCTGGCTCTCAACTTGTAAATCGTGCAAACGAGCACGAATTTCTGTCACACCTTTGCCAAACGCGATGTATTGCGACAGATAGATTTCACTAATCCACACAGTTGCCTGGTACTCACCTTCCTCAAACTGATCCAGGAGGGGGTCTTTGACCTTGAACTCACCATAAGCAGTTGAGAGGTCTGCAACGCAGAACGCACCATTTCGACTTTGTCGAATCCGTTTTACGCGCAGCTGCGCTCCATCTATACGGATCATCGTGATCTCCTTCATAAAGACAGGGAGACCAAATCCAGCCGGAAGAGATCTCCCGGTGGGGTGTGAAATGAAAGTACCCGTGCAGCATACGCCGGACGGGTACAGGGGGGCTTAAATGGTGGCTATCCAACTTGCGATCGGATAGTAATTTAGAGCACGTGAGGTTCCTGTTTGAACGTGCAATTCAACGGACGTACTCGTGTGATATGTACCCCAACTCTATACAGAGCGTTCACGTTTCAGGGGTTGACGTGTCGTGCCCGAAGGCGACCAGGTTATTCAAGTGACACCTGAAAACACTCGCAAAACCGAAGAAGTTTAGTCGCTAATCATCACGACTTCAAGAAAAAAGCCAACTGAAATTAGTTGTCTGTTTTTACCATAGGCTCACTTAAACAATCCAGGATATGTAAACACTCAGCAACACTACATGTTTCCAGATCCAGACGGATAATCCCAGCTCGTTGCCCTGCCTTTACGATTGCTCTCATCAGGTTCTCGCGATCAAAGCAAGCAGACTGAGAGAACTGTCGATTATTTTGTGTCATAGCAGCTCCGAAGAAAAAACCCTCGCACCGTCCAAATGGGAACAGTGACGAGGGTTTTGATGAGGCGTAGGTTAAGCAACGCTCTGATAAGCATAGTTTGCAGCGTATTGAAGCGCACTACTTGCTCCATATCCTGCTTGATATGCCGCAGCGCCTTGGTTCACCGGCACCGGAGTGCTGTTGCTGTTGAACTTTGGCGTTGCTGGACCTTGAGCGTTTTCCTGTGGTGCTTTATTTTCAGACTGCACTTGCTCAGGCACATCCTGAGAAGATTCATCATCGGTCGAGGGGTTCTGCAGAGGAGCCTCCTCTTGAAAAGGAGTGTCATCCACGCTGGACTCTTCTTGCGATTCACGTCGGAAAATATTAACGCCATCAACAGTGACACTGTTGATCAACAACAGACGTCCCTTGATCAGTGCGGCAGGCTCTTGCTCGCCAGTAGTGCGCCCATTCTCATCTCGAAGGTTGCGCATGTAGGAATGGGCGTAAATATCACCCACACGGAACGAGACGAAAACCTTGCGTTTAGCCTCGACATCACCCTTGAGTTTTTCCACCATTTCGATGGCTTCACTCCCCGAGACCCGGAGGTCAAAGTAGGTGTAGTCAGGTTCGTCCGTCTTTCCACGCATGGCAGAAATCGAGCAAGAAAGAAAAGGCTTTGCTTTGCGGCCAGAACCCTTGGTTTCAACCCAGCGAATACGGTTCAGATAACCGACACCGTTAACGTGAAGATTGAAGTGGTTAGAAGTTTGAGTGGAAGCGTTAGTCATAATAGTGAACTCCAGAAAAATGGACTGGAGGAACACGCACCCACCCAAGAGCCGAATGGCCTGGACAGGGAAAGCGGGTTCCCTGTCCGGGTAGCAAAGAAGAAGATGTACTCTGGTACTGTCTTAGAGGATCAGTACGTGCGTCTTTCAAGAGTTGAGACGCCGCTGTGGGGTGCCTTATGGCGATTCACGACAGTAAATTATCAGCGATTAATGTCGAAGTCAATTCTACGTTTCAACCATTTAATGACCGGAATAATAAAAATGGCCCACCCCACGGAAAGGGTGAGCCAAAAAACAAAGGATGCCTCAGAACTGCTTAGGCAGCCCTGCCTGTTTCAGCACACCATTGGCAGTGTGTCGAGACAATATCTTAGAGTCCACTGGAAAGTGGGTTTCAGTAAGAGGCGAATACCAGATAACATGGTCGCCCTTCCCTTTGCGTACTTCGACGCAGCCTGCTTGTATGAGAATTTTTATCAGCTGCGGCGTATAGCTCGCACCCATCTCAAGCTTGGCTACGTTGGAGGGGTGCAACACGCCTAGCAATGAGTTCAAAACTCTCACCAGTGGCATCCTTATGAACACCATTGGCGTCCAAAAGCTCCGGCACCATTACGTCCAACTTTTGTGTCAGTTGTTCCATCGTAGGTGCCTCGGTGATTAAGCCAGGTACGTCCTGAGACGTTGCGACCCAAACACCAGCCTCGGCATCCCAGTCCGCATAAACCAGGTGAAGTTTGGCCATCAGAATGTCCCCTGGAGAGGATGTAATTAAAAGCATATTCGCTCCTAAAAAAAAAGGAGCAGCAGCCCTTGCGGGTTGCTGCCCGCAAGGGTGTAAAAAGCCCAGGCAATGCCTCGATGCACTTTCAGGGTTGAGCACATCTGAACCGCTTTCAATCGGTAAACGGTACAGAATCAACCTACTCGATTTAATCGCAGCAGTCAAACTGGCTTTAACCAGATTTCAAGCGTGAGCAAGCGCGGCGGACTCCCCTTGCATCCATCGTTGCAATGCTGCATTCGTGATCGCAGCGGCTTCATTTGCTTGTGTCATTGTCACAGCCTCTACGACATCAATTTCTGTCTCACGCTTGCCCTCCAGGATCTTCCACACAGCCTCATCGATCGTGTCGGGTATGAGCGGCACGATAACCATCACATCGCGCTGCTGGCCCAGCCGGTACGCCCTATCCTCGGCTTGGCGCATGAGCGCGGGGGTCCAGGGCATCGATGCAAAGGCCACGTAGTTAGCAGCGGTTAGAGTAATACCGACACCAGCTGCCATCGTAGTGCCGATAAACACCCGGACCTCGGGGTCATCCTGGAATGTGTCGATGGCCTTTTGCCGCTTGATAGCAGAGTCAGCTCCGACCAGACGCACAGCCTTAATACCAGCGGCCGTAAAGGCATCATGCATGGCATTGACCGTGCTCATGTACTCGCAAAAGATGATGATCTTGTCTTCGGCCTGTAGGCTCTCAACCGTTTCTATCAGGAACGGTGTTTTAAGCGTTTCAAGACACTGGCGCAGCTTAGTGATCTTAGGCATGGCCA
The DNA here is from genome assembly GCF_019343455.1 of Alcaligenes ammonioxydans. Lineage (NCBI taxonomy): Bacteria > Pseudomonadati > Pseudomonadota > Betaproteobacteria > Burkholderiales > Alcaligenaceae > Alcaligenes > Alcaligenes ammonioxydans. Next base: position 1,997,891 of record NZ_CP049362.1, read on the forward strand.
TAAGGCTCATGTCATCGTAAATCTCTTTGTAGGCAGCCAAGCCTTCGCTAGGTGAGATATAGCGCACCGAGTGCGTTTTGGCGCCAAGGTCGAGCACGTCCTTTCGCCTGCGCAGCATCCAACCGCCCAAGGCACGGGCTAATGCAGCTCGACGATCACGGGATCCAGTGAATTCTTTGCGGAACTCCTTCAGCTCCATATGGCCAAGTGAGTGGCCCGTCAAACGCAAAAGCGTGTGCAACTCAATTTCACGATTCAGAAGCGGTGTACCGGTCACCACATAGCGCTTCGGAATACGCGTGGCCATCACAAAGGCATTGCGTGTACGCCCAGATTTATGCTCCTTCAGGTAATGCGCTTCATCAATAGCCATGGCCCCGAACGCCAACCCGACTTCTCGTACCAGGCCACCCAATCGTTCGTAGTTCGCAATGACCCACTGACAGCCGTATAACGTCGAGATTCGATCATCCCCTGCAAAGCCGACAATAGCATCGGGGTACACGGCATGGATCTCACGCTCCCAGTTGATACGCAGAGAGGCGGGACAGACAATAAGCACTCTTCCCTGCCCTGCTGCCAGGCGAGCACCCACAACTGTCTGGCGTGTCTTGCCCAGACCCATATCGTCGCCTAAGCATGCTCCTGTCTGCCCAGCAAGGTGACGTACCCCTTCGATCTGATAGTCTCGTAAGCCCGCGCCCACAGCAGCAGCGGCCAGCACAGCCTCATCGATGTCAACTGAACTACTTTGTTCCAGGTCAGCAGACAAAAAACCCGCGCCGTCTACATCTTGACCAGGACTGCCATCTCCTCGCTCAGGTGTTGCAGCAGGAACCTGAATGGGAGATTCGTCAGCATTCGGTGATACCAGCTCTTCGAGTACGACGGGCTGCTCATGCACGAACGAAAATTCAGGGGCCACGCCTGCCAGGTCACGGAGCATCTTCTGGATGTGAGCTACGTCACCACGTACTTGCCACGCTGCAGCGGGTTTATGAAATCTCCCCTGTAGCGCACGCATGGCACGCACGCACAGCCCATCGTACGAAAAGCTGACGGCATGTTGGCCATGGTTGAGGTCGCCTCTGGCCAGCTCAAAAATTTGGACGTCGAGCAGTTGGGTAAAGTAATCAGGCTCGGGTGCCCTTATAGCTGCTTTTAATAGCGCAGCAACCCCGTCAAACTCAACATGCTCACGCAGATAGAGCGCTTCTAACCAAGCCAGGGCATGGTCCGCGTTAGCCTGCTCCAATACCCACATTCGCCGTCCTGGACACCACCATGCTCCAGCTTTGGACAACCGGGCAGCCATTCCTGAAATATTGAACAGCTGTAGCCCAAGCCTACGACCGTCAAAAACGGCTTGAATCAGTAACTCAGGGGCCTTGAGGGAGATTGGCGCAATACTCAATGGCAGCACCTAAAACGCCGAAAACGAAGCAACAGCCATAGCAATCAAACCGAGGGCTGAAGTAACACCACCAATACTGAAAGAGAAGAGCCCTAAATCACTGCCATGCATGCTTAGCCCATAGATTAGGGCAAGAGCACCTATTGAAAAAACAATCGCAGATATCCCAAAAATTAACATTTTTAAGGCTCCAGGCACCAATTAAGAAGAGACTTCGCCAACATCTTGGCGCTGTCTTTCAATATTTGTTTTTTTCCAGCAATTTAAGCTAACTTCTTCAACAATCTTGTCTAAATCAAAATTCGTCACCACCTCGCCGCTATCAAGTCTTTTCCGAACTAAGACTTCAACTTGTGGATGGATACGTATTGCTTTCCTTATCCTTCTTTTCTCTGCCGGTTGATTAGGGTCTGGAACCCAAAAAATATATACGAGACTTGCAATTAAAGCGATTACAGCTAAAAAAACAACTATCCAAAATAATGCGTCCTGCATAGCTGCATAATTCATATTGAACCCTTTAGAGCACTATCAGGTTGGAGAACGATTCTTGTGCTTGTGTTATCAAGTACGGTATCCAGCATCTCGGGTGAGATCGCTTGTGTGGCACAATTTGTTTTATGAAGCTGCTTGGCAAGCGCAATGCCTCGATGATCTCTTACAGCTCCCTCCCTTTCCCGCTCAGATTTATAGACTAAATTTAATTCGAAAACCTCTCCGTCCAATTGAATGCCACGCGTCCTCAATTCAGAAATATTCTGCTCCGCAATCCAGAGAGCAACGCCCTTCCACTTACACCAACCGATAACCTCATTCAATATTTCCTTATCGAGATGGAGGGCATGATCAATAACAATCGTTTTGGTTTTTTTTGGATCTGGCCACAGCCAGTTTTCAATGGGGTTCACCAAGGGATCGAGTAGCAAGATGCCCTCCCCGGTAAATACAGAAGCAATCAATTTAGATTTACCCACACCTGTTTTGCCCGTAATGAGAATTACGTCATATTTAGGCTTCATCACCTCTTCCTCTTTTTAGTGAATCGGGACCATTCCCGCGCAAGCACCCTGCTGGTACCAGGGCGCCTGCCTCCCACTCAAACACTCGATTCTCTTTCCCTTTCAAGCAGATACAGAAAACGCACAATCGGAACCACAACCGCTAAGATTAACGAACACAAGGCCAAGAAAAGAAAGCCGCCATTGATTTCAATCTCAAGAACACTATTGAATACGTAACAAATCACAACTACTGTCATTGTTAACACTGACACCTGCGTAACAAGCCACGCCAACTTTACTTGCATATTTCCTCCGTTTCTGTAGACCAGGCCACTGTTTTACTGATCAAGCGGGCACATCCTCATCCAACGATGCCTCCTGATCACGGGCTGACGAAGGTCGGTTTGCTTGTTTGTAGGTGATCGACTCAATACGAGTGAGCTGCAGGGCTACATCCTCAGCAACGATCTTGATGACTTGTACCTCGGCATTCGTGGTCTCATCTTTGGCAAAGAAATCCCGCTCCTCTCCAATTACCAGTACGCGAGCTCCCTTGCGCAAGAACTGTGCACACGCCTCGGCCTTGCTGCCGTAGATCTCGACCTCGCGCCAGAAGCCCCCAATCTGCCCAACTTCGCCGGTGGCCTGGTCCACCCCATAACGCCCAAAATACACACGCATACTGCACACACTAAACTCTTCCCCCGAATTGTTCTTACGAGGAATACGTTTCAAGGTGGGTGAGTCGCCCAGGTTGCCCTTACCAATAAACAAGTTCTGCATATCAACTCCTTTCGGTGAAAAACAAACGACTTGACCATATGGTCGGATTGCCCTGCGTTAACTGGATCACGCCCTACTTCGACTCGGAATTGGCCTAGCAAAAGTGGGCACTTTGCGTTGCTGGCTCAATAACTTCAGTTCACGTACGAGCCCGCGCAATTTGAGGTGTTGCGAATTGAATTCTTGTGCCTGGGCATTGGCGTGCTCGTACCACTGCCGCAGCACGGTCGGTAAGACTGAATATCTTGCATGCGCCTCTTCCCATGACAGATGCTTTCTTGTGCCAATCTCTCGCCAACGCAGAGCCATATAGCCATCCGCTTTACGACGGTGCTCGGCCAGATACATGGAATAGCCAGCCACTTTCTTTGTGGCAGCACAGAGAGCGACCATGTCTGCCTCAACCTGGTCAACTTGCGTAAGATGGTGGCGCAGCGTCTGGGCGGTGCCCCTACCCGTAAAGGGCTTTGTGTCAATCACGCTCTGACACGTTTCGTTCTCCAAGGTCCCCCTTGCCCACTCAACTACATTGACACGTTGACTTCGAGTCTGCTTTGCCATTCATTTACCCTTTCTTCACAAAACCCTTTCTTCACACCAAATCAGAATCGGCATCCTGATACTCATCGGCTGCGCGCTTTGCTTCAGCTTCAGCCAGTTGCACACCAACTGACTGCAACAGGTTCCTTTCCTTCTCAGTCAATGTGTACCGGCGTCGAGAGTGCCGTGGTTGCAGCTTGGCGGTGAACACATCGGCAGGCACCATGCCGAATACTTCGCGCACGAACTCTACCCGCTGCTTGCCTTCTTCTGAAGCATGTTCCGTAATGAAGTCCAGTCGGGACAGCGCATTAATATCTGGCTGCATGAGCCAACGTGAAAACCTGGCGACTTCATTGAATACGCGACGGATAAAGCGAGTCATTTCCGTGATTGAGCGGCGCATCTGCTGATCGCTTAAGAGCGTCTTGCGGCCCAGGGTCTTTTGCAAACGGATGAAGTAGTCGTAATCAACAATCAAGCGGCTGATGCTGTATCCGTAGGGAGATCGGAACCCCAGCTGCAAAGACTGCGGTTGTGCAGACTTCAGGACGGAATAACTCAACCCTCGTTGCTGCTGACTAGACAGCAAAGTCTCGGCAGCCTTGATCTCCTCTTGCAGCCGCTCATTCACTTCTTCCATGGATTGCTCATGACGCAGCAAAGACCAATCGGCATAGGGATTGTCATTGCCCGTTAGCAGCCATAAGCTGCGCAACGAACTGGCGACACGGCGACCACCCACAATAGGTGCCACATCCGAGCCAGGCTCACGAACTCGCCCCATAAACAACCTGAACGCTTCTTTGGTATGCAAGGTCATCAGATCGTCTTCTGAATCAACCAGTGAGCCCAGGTCATCCATAGCGAAGAACTCAGCAGGCTTAACGTCGGGATCAGACCCCTTGCGTGTGTGGAACTTGGCCTGCATACGAGCCAATTGATCTTTGCGATCTTCCAGTTCGATATACCGTTCATAAAGAGGATCATCCTCATGCATCGGACCTGCCATATACGCAGCCAGCAAAGCTTCTTCGCCGGTAATCGAATACCCATCGGTGAATGGGGAGTTCTCCTCCGTAGAGAACCCAATAAGAGACTTGGGTGCGGGAATGGCAGCGGGCTTGTCGCCGGACTTGAGTCGTGGCTGCTTATCAGTCGAAGTAGGCATAGGTAGTCACTGAGAAGAGAAAAATGAATGGGTGGTGATGGACATCATCAGATCGTCGAACCCTTGAAATCTGCCAGCGGTGTTGCGTTGACAGCATCCAGAAACGGGAACGTATTGGCACGAAATCCAGGTAACATGCCGCTCAAAGGGTCTTGATTGAGGAACTCCAACAAGGCGTCACTGTTGACTGTGACCAAGGTGCGGTAATTGGGCTGAGGCATGACATTAATAAGTCCCATCGTCTCCAATCGCTCTAAGGCGCGTTGAACTTGACGACGGTTGATTTGACCTAACAATGAGTCCAAAGCCATCTTGGTAGCGGACGTCCGAACTCGGCGCTCATCTCCGTGGTCTTGTAGCAGTACATGAAGAACCAGGGCATCGCTGTATTTCTGTAGTCTATGCAGAAGATGGATAAACAATTGTTCGTTGGTCATTAATACGATCTCCTGAATGTGTTCTGTTAAGTGGCCCAAAACGGGCCACCTCCCACACTGTGTGCGGTGGCCCAAAATGGGCTACCTCCCAACTGTTGGGGATTAGGACAAAATGTCCTACTGAATGAAGTTCTGGTCAGCCAGGTCCTCATGACTGCTTCCTCATGGCTTGCACTTGCTGGCGCAACTGGGCAAAAGCCTCCTCTTTTGTCATTGGAGGCAGAGAAGTCGTTAGGTTTGTATTGAGCGCCTTGATGTGCTCTTGGACGGCGTCCTGCGCATGTCGATTTTGTTCACGCTGGCTCGCGATGCTTTGTGCATACGCCAGATGCACACGCCCCGATTCCAAGCCAACACGCAGCGAATGCAAGTAACCAGGAGGATTTGCGATTTGCTTACCTGGATTGCGCAACTGGCCTTCCAGTTCATCCAGTAAACACTGACGATGTTCGGGTTTAGCTGTGGCCAGCACTTTCCGTACAGCCTCATGCCATTGCTTGCCAAGCACACTGGGTAGGCTGATATCAACCTCGTCGTTTTGAAAATTCAAATCATCACGACGACAACCCGCTATCTCGGCCAGTGCCTTGGACTTATCCCCTGCAGACGCCGTGGTGATGGCGGGTCTTGTAGTTGTTTGAAGAGATATTGTTGTATTGTTGTTTCGCGGTTTGGGCAGCTTAGTTTCGCGTTTTGGGCAAGTTAGTTTTGCGGTTTGGGCATCAAGTTTCGCGGTTTGGGCAACTGGGCGAGTTGTGAGGTCGCTTGCTTTTGTGAGTTGTCCACAAGCTGCACCAGGACTGACTGAGGCCTGAGCAAAGAGACGTCCAGGATTCATACTGGCAGGGTCACGCAGCGCGTGCTGGAGGGTATCGTTTGCCCGTGCTGCGCCAGCACTATCCAAATCAAACAGCGGCCTTTGTGACTGTGTGCCAGCTCCAAATAATTTGCTTGATCGTGATGGCGCAGGCTTCTGCCCATTCACAGGGTCAGGTTTGGATGCCGATGTCAGTTTCGGTGTAGCAGCAATGGGTGGCTGATCAGTAGACTCAGACTTGAGGGGGTACTGCTCCTGACCGTGCAATAAAGGGCATAAGGCCAACAAGTTAATGCGTATGCGATTACCTGCCTCCTGGAGTAAACCCATTTGTTTCAGGCGATCACGGGCATTGCGTTGTGTTTTACTGGTCAAGCATAGAGCGTTACGAATCGCCTGTTGAGACAGCGTAAATTCACCTTCGATGCTTCGGCTGTAAGTAAGAACATGCCGTTGCTGAATCAGCAGATACGATAGGTACAAGCCAGAGGCCACATTGCCCGCAATATCCGCCAATGGCCGATAGAAGCTCACGTAGCGTTTCAGCAATGGTGCGAGTTGCGCCCAGTTTGCTTTCTGATCAACAACTGAGATCCCCAGGCAAGAAGCGAGACGATCAAGGTTGATACGATAGTGGAGCTTGGCCGGTCTACCAGCCAACTTTTCCTGGATCAGCGAATGTTGAACGAGCAAGAGACGAGCGCTCTCCTGCTCTCGGGTGGTCAATCCCGTTGCTTGCGTACACTGTTTTGCCGTCAGAAAGAACCAGCCATCACGATTTTTATAGTGAACGGCAGTATGCCGAGCCCAATAGAGCGCATGCCCCAAAAACAAAGCAGCTTTGAAATTGCCCAGCGTTTCAGCCAGGTTTGGGTAGTACTGCACAAACCCTTGGCTGGTGAGCAACTGCATAGCCTCATCAATTAGAGACGCCGTTGTTGTATCGGTGTTTAATGCGGCACCCATAGCCATCTCATCCGTATCGCTTGGAAAGAACGGGTTGTGACGACGATGAGCCTTGTTGTTTATGAACCTCCTCGAGCGAGTTGGCCAAAGAAGCGGACGCTTGGAGAATGGCATCTGCGACAACATTCAGATGCAAGCGGTATTCCGGTACACGACCTGGTCCGGACTGTTCACTTAGCATGCCCAATGAGATCAAATCTCGTCGGCATGTCCGCTGCTGAGAGGCAGTAATCCCTGTGACCTGATGACACTGCGTCGCTGATAGTCGAAACACATAATCATCCTCCTGGAACTCCTCAGGCTTAGCTTGAGCAACCCGTTCCAACACAGACGAAAGCCATAAGCCCGTGATGACATTGCCCGTAATGTCGACATACAGACGATGAAAGCTGATTGGCGTTTGCCCCATCAAATTCAACAGCGCCGCCTGCGCTAGAAAGTCTTCCCTTGGCGCGTCTTTACTGTTCTGAGAGTCACCGACATGAGGAGACGGTAAGGCCCACTCGCCCTGAGCCTGACCGCAGTAATCACGCTCTGACGCAGGGACAGTCGCCGGATGTAACGCAGTTGTAGAAGTACTTGGCATAGTCATAATTTCGTCCATGTGGCTTTATCCTTGCAGCGGTGGCGTCGTCGGCTTTATTTCCAAACCAAGCTCATCATCTTCAGCAAACTCGACAATGGTTTGCTGGAGTACACTGATTCGCAGCTCAGGAAACTGTTGGTGTAAGGCGTAGATTCGGTCTCGGCAGGGTTTATCAGACATCGATTGCTGAATATCGAACCAGGCTCGATGGATGGCATCACGCACAGCGACTGGAGGTAGGGCTGTACGGCCACCGGGCTCCCCTCCCGGTCTGAGCTGTGCGCGCAAGTCCCGATACTCCTCGTGGGACAACTTGAAATACGCACACACCATCCGACGCGAAGCGCCATGAATCACGAAGTATTCGCGTAACTTGGCGTGTTCACGACGCATATCGAGCAGATGTAGCCCCTTGCTAATGACCTGCTCAGACAGTGAAAACCACATTTCCTGTGGTGAGTTGGCCAGATTCGTGATGTCCCGAGTAGTCCGGTAACGCAGATCATCAAGAAACTCGGGGGAGTAGCCTGCACGCAGCAGAGAGTCCATGTGCCCGCCATCGATTTGCTCAATAATGTGGGCTAGTAACATGCGCCGTAGAACAGGACATTGAATAGGAATCTTATTCATGAAATTTCCTCCGTCACATCCGGCATGAACAAGGGCATAAACCCGTCCAGTTGGCGCTCTGGGTAACGAGTACGAACCCGTTCCATTTCTGTGAGCAGACGAGTCACCAACGGCCCCAATTGCTCATGCCGCAATACCAGGCTCACGCTTTGGAGCGAGACATGGTCGAATGCCTCGCCCAGTAACTCCAGCGCTCCTTCCTGAAACTGCTCCTCGCCCTGCTCCCAAAGCTGTTTCCAAGCAATGGTGAAGCCATCGGCTTCGTGTGGAATGAGCTGCGTAAATCGACGATCAAGCTGACCGGTGAGACTGATCAGGATTTTCCAGAGGGCTCTGCGATAAATGACCAATTCTGGCTCCAGCTCAATCCCATCGACATATCCAATACCTTGGGCAGGGAAGTCCAGATAAAAGCCAAAGATGTGATGTGGCTGATCGCTTTTAAAAAGCACATCAGACATATCGATCAGACTTTGAAACTCTCCTAACACCGTAAATATCGGTTGTGGATCAAATCCTTCGCTCTCCCCGCTCATAATCACGCTCTGCGAAACCGATGGGGAGACTGGTAGGAAGGCACCGCCAGAACTGTCGGGCTTACTCATAGGAGCAGGCACACTGGCCAACATTCGACCTAGCGGAGGTTGCGTTGGAGTTTGCTTTATTGACGGTTCAGGAACAGCGGACGATTGGCCTACGGAGGTTGAAACTGTCGCCTCAATCAACGTAAGGGTTTCAACCGCCATACGTGGGTTAGCTTCCAAAGCCTGAGCCATGGCTAATAACTTATCGGGAATCACTTCCAAAGCCGCAGCAACCGCTATGGTGACCTCTTCGAGTAGTTGCTCCACTTGTAAAAGTGCAGGTACATCCCGATCGCTGACCTCTTCCGCACTAGTACGGTTACTCAATTGACGGGCAGCGGATTGCTGGCTAAGTAACGCGGCATACTTGTGCAGGATTGTTTGTAATGCTGTTTCAGCAATAGGCTGTTGGTTGAATTTGTCAGCTAGTTTTAAAAGCTGTGTTACACGAGGTTTAAGAACCAGATTAACGTCACTAATTTTGAGCCAAGGACCTATTGGAGCTAAATACTCCACAGCGAAAAGGAAGTTTTGCAGCATGCTCATGCCGAAATTCAGGCCACTGGCCTGGCGCAACTCTCGGTTCAATTCTGTAGTCGAAAGTGTTTTGCCCGATTCCTTCTCAAAATGCTCCTTAAACGACAGCACTCCCTGGGCTTTTTCCCAAAACGAAATGTCGCCACGCTGCTCGTTTTCAGCCAGGTGCGCCGCAATAGTCGGAGCATCCCCTTTCCAGACCTTGACGATAACCGTCAGGCGTGCGAAGCGTTGGTCACCCTCTTCGTAAAGCTCTTTCGCAATACGCAGCCGTGTATTTCCTCCACCGTAAACCATATAGCGCGGCTGACCAGGACGCCTAGTAACGCTGATATGGTTCAAGATGCCATTGGCCCGAATCGACGCCTTGATCTCGTCATAGAGTGGGTTAATTTCGGTACGCGGATCAAATTCGTACCGATCAATATCGGTAATCGCCAAATTTGAGATACTGCCATCGACCACATCCATGGGCGTCATAGCTCCCATGGCATTTAGTGGTGGAGGCGTACCCATCAGGGAGCGTTTTGCAATGTCTTGATAGTTCGATTTTTTTGAGGACACGGGACTGGTCTCTCTTGATGTTGAACCCAACTCAGCGTTCATGCGCAACTGCGCGGCACGCTGACTGGCGGTCAGCAATTCCGGAGTTTTAGACATGGCACGCTCTACGAGTTAGTCGTTAGCGGGCTGTCTGGCTCTTCAGACGTGGAGATAGGGACATGCAATGCCGCTAGCGCGGGAGCTAACTCATTGCGGTGATTGGGAGTGAATTTATTGCTCAGATTGGGGATCAATTCCCATAGCAAACTGTGCATGTGATCGCCTGCCCTGACCGGATCAATCCAGTGAGCCGGGACTTGAGCGGTAGCGGCTTTTTTGTACGCGACCGCTTGTGGAATCTGGGTGGCCAGCACGGTGACACGCCCGCTCATTTCAATGAACTGATTGCGGATTAGGCTGGACATGGTGCGGCTATCGACGGTATTTTCGGTGCGATTTATCACGCACTGAATGGCGGGCACCTTGTAGCCAAGATTGGAGGCAGATTCGTGACGAGCCACCAGTTTAATCGTGCCGTCAACAAACTCACGGGCCGACAGAACATCAGGGGCTACAGGAGCGAGAAGCACATCCGCCGCATTGACGGCGGCGTCTTGTAGGTGGCCCACTGCCCCTTGGGTATCGATGATGCAGACGTCGTACTGAGCACGAATATCCGGGTTACTTAGGGCCATCCGAATACGCACCAGGCGATCAAGCTGATTAGACAACCAGATTTGAAGGGGGCTGTCGTCACGCTGAGTGTCGGAGCACACAATATGCAAGAAACCGCCCTGCACATTCAAACTTGAACGATCACTCTCAAATTCAGCAGGTGGAAATTCGACGTGACTAATGCAGTCCGTGGTGAGTGCTCCCGACATCACCATTTGCGTTAAGCCATGAGGAGCTTGATGAGCCAGTTTGTAATAGCGTGTTAGAGATGGCTGAATATCCGCATCAATTAAAAGAACGCGATATCCGAAATCAGCAAGCAATCCGCCCAAATTGGCAGTTAATGTGGTTTTGCCAACGCCACCTTTAGTGGCAACAGTTGTGAATGTAAGCATTAAAAAACCTCGTTGAAAAACCAACGAAATCTCTGCTTAAATTACTGTATAAAAAACTCTAATTAACAGGCGACTTAACATAAAGCCACATTATGCGATAATTGCCAGCGAACTAAACAAGAGGTCTTTATTTGTCCCACACAGCAATCTCGCGGGACCTTCAAGCAACTGATTTTCAAGCAAAAAAGCATTCAATACAGTCAAAATCCGGCCGCCTGTCGTTGCTTCGGTGCACCGGCCACCTGCACCCATAAGGTCTACACCCAATCCTGGGCAATGCGCGCTTTCAGTTCCCTTATATCGGATTGATTGCCCCTAGGGCTGGGCTCGATGTGTTTTGTGGCATGAGTGTAGCCACCACAAGCACGCCAAGCACAGCCGCTCAAGATCAACCCGCCACAGATACAGAGCGGTGTAGGACGACGGAACGAACGCAAGCCCTATCCCTGATCGCCCGAGCCCGCAGCCAGCACACTGGTTCTGGTCATCTCGTTGCTTGCGCCTGAGATGGTGTTACTGCACTACCAACTCAACTCGTCTATTGCGCGCGCGCCCTTTTTCGTCTGCATTGCTTGCTACCGGAGAAAAAGATGCGACACCTTTAGCCAGCAAGTTTTCCGCCTTAACACCATATGAAGTATGTAAAGCCTGAACAACTGCCTGAGCTCTACTCTGCGACAAGGTCAGATTGGCATCAAGCGAACCTTGATTATCCGTATGGCCCACCACATATACTTTTAGGTCTTGATGGCTAGAGAGCAATTTAGCCATTTCTGATAAGGCCGTATCCGATTCTGGTTTTATCTCTGCTTTAGCGCTATCGAAGTAAATGCCTGGAACCGTGACATACCCTTGGCGTTCGAGTGATTGTTGCAACTCGTCCGCTTGTAGCACTTTAATTTGATCCAGTTCCAATTGGGCACCTTCTACGATTTCCTGATAGAGATAGGTCCTGTTATTGGACGCATCATCCACCACATGCAGAAAAACGTGGACCTCTCCTGCCTCATCACTACGACGGGTGAGCAAAACACGCTCACTTGAACTACCAAAGACCGCATCGCCAAATGCAGTAGGTCGAACGCGTCCCTCAAGGGAAATAAAGGGCATCATATCCGGACCACACGTCTCTGGGCCATGGCAGGCAAACAGCGTTTCAAACCCGCCTTGCTGCAGCGCTTTCTCGTAATTTCGCAGAACCTCCAATGCTGAATGCTCACCCGGAATCCGGTAAGCGATGCGAGTGACCTTGCCCTCCAATTCAAGCAATTGCCCCGGTGCTTTCTTGTCCTTAATGATTCCCGCAGGCAACACGGCGGCATCGTAGTTTTTTCTCAAATAGTTGCGAATCTCTGCCCCTGGGAATCGACTCAAAAGCTGATGATCGCTAGAACCTTTGACGTCAGCGGCAAAAACAGCTGGTGCATCCACTATCAGCAACACCAGAAAAACGAAAGATAAAATTGTCTTTAACATATATTTTAATTATAAAAATAAACCGCTATTTATTACTATTTACATTCTGATTTTTTGATTCTTGATTTCTATGATCATTAATATTTTTTGTTGTTATAGGTTCCGCAATGCACTACGGACTTCTCCACATTTTGCGGGATTGGTGAGTTCAAAATCCGTCACCAAACGCGTCTTTGGATCGTAGGACATCGTTAGCTGACAGGGACGGAGTATGTCTCTGTCCTCATAAATAATACCTGTCGTCATTCCTGGTCGATCCAAGTTATGGTATGCGTAAGTATCTGCCTCCACGGTGACTCGTTGGTAGTAGGAAAGATTCCACTTATAGGCAGGCTCTCCATTCAAAACGGTTTCAACTTCCCCGCTACGACCAAAAGCATCACGATATTTTTCTATGCTCTCCCCCCTTACCATCGGTTTTTCTATGAGCTGAATACCTAACGCGGAGCCTATTTCAGCAGCACAGCCACCAAGACTTATCAGGGTTAAAAACGAAATAATTAATTTTATGATGTGTGTCATTTTATATAAAAAGATACAAATTGTATTAAACGATCAGCTCGGAATAATTCCAAAAGCCACGCGTTTTTAACACACATTCTGCAAGCTCAGGCTTAAAATTTTTCTCTTTTCCAAAGCATGCTCGATAAAAACAATTCAAAGAGAATTTGCACTCTTTTTCACTCATAGCCATGTTGCAAGACTATGACGAAACGCCTGGCTAAGCACTCAACGACTCAGCCCATATCCATTAAGCCTCCACAATCGCCATAGTCGTTTTAATACGCAACTGTGTACGGCAAGCCCCTTCTTTTAAACGCAAGGTCAAAAGTATCTGGGTTGTTTGCCTTCTAGAGGGAAGCGGACACCCACTGCATACGGCGTGTAGTGATTTGCTCGTAACTAGCATTGAACAATCCCACATGGAGAGGAACGGTCTGCGCCCAGTACAGGGAGAAACAATGACTTCTGGTGCCCCAGCCGTTCTGAGTACACGTCAAATCCCGACAAGGAAAGCACCATAAGATTGGGGCGCAGACCCGAGCCGACAAGGGCAACCGCCCTGAGCCTTGCGTGCAAAGCGCAAGACCAGCCATGCGCGACATTTCTGGCGAATCTGAGCACGGCCGGAGCGACGCCATTCTATCGGGACCTGTACCCTGCTCCCGTCGATCCTGCTACGCAGACCGGCCCGCCAATAGTCGTTTTTTCAGCGCCATGTGATGTCGCGTTTGAGCCGCCGTAACCCTCACAAAGCCATTAACAGCCAATTATCGCCCCCCATGTGATCTGGGTTTTGCCACAGCCGCGTAATAAATCAGAGGCCTAATTAGTTTTGTTACAAGCCGACGCGGCCCGCTGCATGCCTTGTGTTCGCGCGGCCAAGCTTGATGGGTCCCTCATAGCGGTATTGGGGATCAGGTTTCCTTCCCGGTTAAACCAAAAATAAACGCCTGCAAACCAGAATGAAGCCTTTTGTTGCATCACTCTAACATTTACTAACGCAGGGTGCAGTCGGCAGGGATGGAAAACAAGATGGGAATGCAAACGGGGATCTCGAGACAGAGTCCCAACCGAATTGAACTCTATTGTTTGGGAACCTTTCGTTTATTGATCGACGGGCAGGACCGCAGTCACCTGCTAAGTTATGACAAGGTCAAGCTGCTGCTCGCTCTTTTGGTGCTGGCACAGGGCCAGGCAATAGCACGAGTCAAGCTGGCCGATATGCTCTGGCCCGAGAGCGACCCCGAGCAGGGGCGCGCTCGGGTGCGCCATGCCTTGTATGTGTTGCGTCAGGCATTGGCCCCCTGTCCAAGGTGCTGCTCAGCTCCACGGCAAGCCTGACACTGGAGTCCGATACCGTCTGGAGTGACGTTCTGTACATAGGCAGTTCCACGGCGACCGAGCTGGACGAAGCGCGCAACAAACTAAGCCTGTACCAAGGTCCATTTCTGGAGGGCCTTAAATTGCCCGGTAGTGACAGTTTGATGAGCTGGCACAACAACTGGAATGCACGCCTGGACATCGAGCTGGCGCAATGCCGACACCATCTGATCAAGGCATTGATGGCCAGCGAACAGCAGCAGGCAGCCCTGGCGTATGCCAAAACCTGGGTCAATCTGTGGCCTGAGGATGAATCCTGCCACCGCTTACTTATCCGACTTTTGGTGCAGGACAATGATCATGACGCGGCCATGCTGGCCTATCAGCAATGTTGCGATGTGCTCCAGCAGCGTCTGGGTGTACAACCTGACGCACAGACGCGCGCTTTGCTGGGCACCGGTGTTAACGCAGCGCCCGCCTTACATGGGCCGTCCGATCCCGAAGGCTACCACTTTCGGGCCATGGCTACGGTAGCCATTGCCATTGGCTGGCGCCCCAACCCTGACAGCGGCGACGATTCCATGGAGACGGATTACGAAACCAGAACCTTTCTCCTGCGCGAAACGCATGAGCGGGTGGTGCGCTGTGCTCGCGAACACGGGGCCTGGATAGAACAGGAACATAACGCCACCTTGCTGGCGCATTTCGGCTACCCCGCCATCAATGAGCGTCCCGTGGCCCCTGCCCTGACCCTGGCGCGCACGCTGGCCGGTCTCAGCCGGCCAGCCCAAGTCAGTCTTGGCCTGGCCGTTCATGCTGATGTACTGCCCATTGATCCGACCACGCCCATCAACGCACACCATTTGCTCTGCCAATCCGTCATTTCCCTGGCCTGGCAAGCAGACAATGGGGCGGTCTTGCTCAGCAGTCAGGCGGCTGCACGCCTGTCGTCCTGGTCTCTGGAGGCCTTGCCATCAGGCAAAGAACCATCCTCATACCAGTTACGCCTGAGCGAAACCGCCACCGATACCGGCCGCATTCACGGACGGCTGCGCGAGTTCGATATTCTGCTTCAATACTGGAGCGGTCGTCTTAGCGCGGCGCCACGCATGCTGTTGCTGCATGGTCATACCGGAATGGGCAAGACCAAGCTGCTGCGTTCGCTGCAGGACTATGTGCGCAATGTGGAAGGTGCCGTCGTGGCGCTGCAGACCCAGGAAAATGATGTACGCAGCCCTTACGCGCCGGTACTGCGCTGGCTGCAAAAAGAGCTGCGATATGTCACACCGAATACCGCCGACACCCGTAACGGCGAGCAGGACACGCAGCTACATCAACGATTGATGGCCCAGTACGACCTGAGCGTTGCGCAGGCCGATATTCTGCATCAGACCTTGATTGAACCGTCCACACTCGGCCAGAGCGTAGTGCGTGAACAAACGCAACACGTCTTGCTGGCCCTGTTGCACGCGCTTTGTCGGAACCAGACCTTGTTGCTGACCTGGGAGGACTTGCACTGGTGTGATGCCGCCAGCCTACAATTGTTGCAGCGTCTGCTGGCAGGCGAGGAGCGGCTGCGCATCGTGGCCACCTCTCGCCAGGCCTTGCCCGAGTCCTGGCCTGTCCTGCCCTTGCGGATTGGCGCACTCGCCCACCAGGACATGAATGAACTGATCAGTCAGCGCAGCCGCTCGATCAAGCTGCCTCGCGATATTCGCACGCACATCATCGAGCACAGTGAAGGCAGCCCCATGCTGGCACGCGAACTGCTGCACTTATATCAGCTCGGTCAGGACCTGACCCTGGTGCCGCGCTTGCTGGACCAGTGCGCCGCCCATTTGCGCCGCCTGACGCCGCTCCAACGCGAACTGGCCTACTTGGCAGCCCTGCTGCCCAATATTGACGAGCGCCTTGCCAGCCGTTTGCTGGAGCAACCCCAATCGACCATCCGTACCGCTTTGCAGATCCTGGAGCAGCATGAATGGTTGATGTCCACCGAGCAATCCCGCTGGCGCTGCCCCGATATACTGGGCAACTGTCTGCGCCAGCTCATTATCCGTCCCGAGCGTGAACGACTCGGACGACGGCTGGCCGAGCATATGGTCGAGCATAATCACGCGCCATCGGCTATTGCCACCCTACTGGGGCAAGTTCGCTACCAGGATACGGTCCAGTGGTGGCAACGCGCCATCGAGCACGCACTCGAACACGGCCAGTTACAGGAAGCCGAGCGCTACCTGTCACAGGCTTTACGCAGCCGGCGCTTCATCGCCGATCCCACCGTGCATTCACAAACCAGTTTTGCACTGCACCTGACTAAAGCCTCCTTAAGCACCGCGGCCACGGGCCCGGGCTCTCCCCGTTCGGTAGAAGCCTTCGAGCAGGTCAACGAGCTGAGGGACCCTGAAGAGCCCCTGACCTTGCTGGCCAGCCTGTGGGGCGAATGGTTGACCCGCCACAATCGCGGACAATTGGACGGCTCCTTGCCGATTGCCGAAAAAGTACTGCGCTTGTCTCAGGATCAACTCAACGAGGCTTGGCAAGGCTGGGCCTGGTACGCATTGGCCCAGCATCGCCTGTGGCGGGGCGATCCGGTACAGGCAGAAACGTTGCTGGTGCGGGCCCTGCCGTTGATCGGCATGTCGGCTGAACCCCAGGATGCCCAGGCCCTGCCATCCCAGAAGCCCTCGCAGGCGCTGGCCTATGCCTCGTTGGGATTGTGTCAGGCCTTACAAGGCCATTTTTCCACTGGTTTGCAAAATGCCCGCCACGCCATCACCCTGGCCAGCTACCACCATCATCCTTTGGCGGGCGCCATTGCCTCCCGGCTACATCTGATGCGTATTTACTACCTGGCCGGAAATCTGCAGGAAATGGCTCAGGAGAGTTTGACGTTGACTGGAACGCAGTCACCGGCCAAGTCCGATACGGTCTGGATTGCACTGGCGCAGATGCATCAATTACTACCCGCTGTGCTACAGACCCGCAACGCGGACCTGATTGAGCCCATGCAGGCCGCGATCGAACGTATACGCATGGATATGCCTGTTGCTGTGGAAGGACAACTGTGCATGCTGGCTCGCGCCCTGCTTAGCCTGGCGCGCGACGACGCCGCGTTTGCCGTATTGGCCGAAGCCGAACAGATCAGCGAACAACACGGTTCCGTGCTGATGATTCCAGAAATACAGTGTCTGCGCGGCGATATCTGGCTACAGCGCCAATGCCCGGACCTGGCCAGCCAACACTGGCAGCAGGCCCGGGAAAGCATGGACCAGCATGGGCTGCTGGCCTACCAGCACTGGCTTAACGATCGCCAGGCACTAATTCCGGGTTGACCCGCAAGGCCTGGGCAATCTGCCTGGCCACGATGCGGGCTTGTTCGCGGCTGTCATAAACCGGGCTTTGCACCCGGTACAGATCTTTGCGTCCCGGACGAGGCAAGGGAATCTGCACGGCGTCAATCCCCAGCGCATCCAATTGCTCAACGGCAGCGCGGGGATCGGCAAACACCCCCACCTGAACACGCCAGCCCTGCTGCGACCGCTCCTGAGCCGGCGTCGCTAATGAGGCCGCCACTTGCTCGGGCGCAGGTTTGGCGGCCCGTTTTGAAGCGGGCTGAACAGCCTGCTTTTGCGGTGCCGGTGCAGTCGGGGCCGAATCGGGCGGCAATGGTCCCTCCTCCTGAAACACCGTTACTGGCGAACGCCAGCACTGGGTCACAATGCGCTCGGGCACCAGATCCTGCGTCCAGCTCGGTTGCGCCATCGGACTGCTCACGCCGGACTGCGCCTCGCGCAGGGTCAGCAATTGCTCGTTGATCTGAGCCTGTCGGGCCTGAATGCGATGCAACTGGTTCACGTTATCCACCAGATTACGTTGCCCCTGCAAACGCCAGTTCAAGACCAGCCACTGTACGCCGGCATCGATCAGACGCTCTTCTTGCTGCGGGAAGTCGCTGGCCTGGAAACGGTGCTCACCACTGCTGAACTCGTGCAAAAAGTCGATAAAGCCTTCTGCGCCCGGATAGACCCGCTCCAGCACAAAGCCTGGAAACTGAATCTGCAGCACTGCATCACCACACTGCCCCTGTGCCCATGCAAAGGTAGCCCTGGAGGGGAAGTTGAAGTTATCCAGCCGCGTCACACCGCTGGCACATTGCAAACTCAGGCGGGTGCGTTGAGGCAATTGACGCGCCCCGGTGTTGAGCAGCGGCGGCTCGGCATCGATCACAACGGCAGCGGCCAAGGACTGAACCGCTTTGGCCTGTTTATCCAGCTCAGCCAGCTCCTGCTGCAAGGTTTCGATCTGGCTACCGCGCACACGCGCCGCCTGTTCATCGTGCAGGCGCGTTTCGGCATGCGCCACCTGCCGCGCCTGAACGGCGTTCGCGTAGGCATAGAACTGCCCACTAAGCGGCATGCTCTGCCCCAGCGCACTGCGCGGTCCGTAACTTTGCGCATCACGGCTCACAAAGTAGCGCAAATCACCCTGCAAGAACTGAGGCACGGTGCCACGATCACCGTACAACAGTTCATAGGCCAGGACGGGACTGCGCACACCCTGTACCACACTCAAGACCGAAGCGGCCCATTGATCCTGCAAACCGCAGGCGGTGCGCCGGGCGGTGTAATCCAGCACCAAGGCCAGCGGTCCACGCATCAGAGTCCACACGGCATCCTCACGGGCTGTATCGCGCTGCAACTGGGTGCGCAAGTCATCCAGACTGTGTTGGGCATCGTGCAGCAACGACTCTTGCACTTGCGGGTCCTGTCCAAACCCCCAGGTCTGGCGTGCCAGTTCCTGCGCGCTGCCCGGCCCCTGCAACAAGCGCTTGATCGCATCGGCAAGTTGAGTCTGATAGGCACGCAACGGCGCAATGCCCGCCAGACTGGCGCTGACGCCCTGCACGCTTTGTGTCAACGACTCCCCCTGCTGCACCGAGCGCAGCCCCACATGCCCCAGTGCATTGACGCGTTGAGCCTGATCCAGCCAGCCTGCCAGACCCTCCTGGGCGGGGGCCTGACGGGCGGCCAGACGCAGTTGCTGCAACGTCAGCATGCTAGCCACCCAAGCCGGGCGTTCTCCGGCAGGCACCTGCTGAAACAGCCCATCGACCGCTTCAAAAAGACGGGCATAGGGATCAGCCACTGAAAACAGACTGCTGATGGCGCCATCCCAATCCGATTCGGTCTGCAAATAAAAACGGGCATCGTTAAAGCGCACAATGAAGCGATACCAGGCGTCGTAGGACAGTTGCCGGAAACCCTGTTCCAGCACATCACTTTGCCCCATCCAGAAACTGCGCTCACCCGAGGCTTCGGCCAGCTCCTGGACAAAACCCGAGATCGCTGCCGTACCGGTCTGCGTCAAACCGGCAGCGATCACAGGCGCCCTAGCATCGGGCCGGACACTCCAGAAATCCGCCAGCGTAATCGGGCGGATGCTGTTTTGAAAATCCGCCCAGGCCAGCAACCAGGAGGGCGAGCGAGCACGCAAGCCCAACTGGCGCAGCGCAGCCTGCAACGCATCCAGCTCCCCTTGCAGTTGAACCCGCTCGGGGGACCAGCGCAGATAATCCACATATTGTTGACCAAGCAGCACACCCGTCTGCAGACCGACTTGCCGGGAGGCCGAGTCGCCATACAAGGTCGCCAGCTCCATGCCCGGCAAAGGCCGACCTTCAAGCGGGCTGCCGCGTAACTGGCCGGCCACCAGATTGATGCGACGCACCAAATACTGACTCCAGGCAGCCACTTCTGTCTCGCTGCCGCTACGACTGACGCGTGGCAGATCCTGCACAATCAATGGGTCCAGAAACGCCTGCAGGATTTCGCGCCGGAACGCATCCACAAAACGTTGCTGGTAAAACTGCTGTACCTGGCGCACATGGCCCTGAAACGGCAACCAGGCCTGGATGCCGTGATTGGCGCTGTCCAGCCTGCCAATGGCACTGCGCCAGATATTGAGCGACTGCACATCTTCGTCCAGCGCACCCTTTTGCATGCGTGTTTCGAGCTGCTGCAACGGTTGGGCCGCAAAGGCTTGCAAACTCGAGCGGGCACGTTCACTGGAGTAAAACAAGCCGCCTGCCAGCGCACCACACAAGAGCAGCCAGGCCAGAACCAGAGAATGACGCAACACACGGCGCCAGGGCGACCAGCGGTCGAAGACTTGCCAGCCATACCGGCAAGACGGCAGGATGCGATCGAGCACGTCGCGGGCAAAGGCAATGCCTTCACGAGTTTGATGCGGAGTGCGCACCTGCCAGTACAGGCCACGCAATAAAGGGGTGGCCGAATACGGCGTGGCCTCGAAAGCCGGGGCCAGCAAGTCTTGCAGGATGGCTTGTTGTGCCGCGATACGTTCGGGCAATTCAAACACCGGCGCAGGCTGCACTCCATGCTGACCGAGTACAATCCGCAATTGCGCCATTCGTCGCCCCACGGACTCGAACGCCTGCGCCAGAAACTGCAGCGAGCCCTGCTCGGCCCCTTGTCCGCCCACCATATAGCCCAGCGCCTGATCGTAGACCTCGGGCGGCAATTGCTGCAGCCAGGCAGACAGACCGGGAACCTTCTCGCCCCCTTGCAACATCAGCCAGACAGGAATGCGCGCCTGAAAAACACGCGCCAAGGCATCATGGCGAGCCCGCATCTGCTTGCCCGCCGCCTGCAACTGTTCCTGATTGGCCTGCAATAGCCAGGACAAGTCGATATTGAAAACCAAGCCGTTAAGCGGCTCGCGTCGGCGCGTGCGCATCAGTTGGTGCAACAGACGCGACCATGCCGCTTCTTGGGCCGTGTGCTCATCCGCGCCGAGCACCGGCCCAGCCCACACCATGACACTGGCTTTCATGAAAAACCAGCCCAAGCCCTGATCCAGGCCTGGCCCCGCTGCGGGCAGCGATTGCACCGCGAGCCGGGCATAATCGTCCTGAGTCTGGCAAGGTCCAACATCCAGGCTCAGCATCCAGGGCAAGGCATACAACGATGAACGCCGTCCCCCCAGTCGTGCCTGACGCAGCACCTGCAAGCCGGCTCCCCATTGGGCGTCAAACGCGGCATGCTGGCTGCCCGCCACACGCGGCATGTCCCGCGCCAGACGCCGGCGCAAACGCCACGCCAGCCAGCGCCGACGCAGCCCCGCAGCCAGCCAGATCAGCAACAGCGCGACCAGCACCAGCGTTGGCAAGGCCCACAGCGGCCAGCCCTTGTGCATCACATACAACCAGGCCAGCCCCGTCAGCACGAGCAGCAGCGCCAAGAAGCCCAGCACACGCAAACTTCGTTTCAACATATCAATGGTCCATCAACAAAGCGCTGGCCAGATTGGCCAGTGAGTGATCCAGATACAGATACAGCACCAGCACCAGCAGCAAGGGTGCCAGCAGCAGCGTCACCGTGTATCCACTGGGCCGCCCCGTCAATCGCCCGGCTGGCCGCGGGGGCGTGGCCTGTCCGGTACCCGACTGCGGAAACAGCGCCTGTCCCGCCGCAAAACCCGGCATGCCCTGCTCATGACGTATCTGCTCGAGCAACTGCACTCGCCAGGACTCAAACTCACCGGGCGCGCGCGCCGCATATTCACCCTGGAATCCGGCAACCAGCACCAGGCCGTACACCTCACGCACCTGCGTGGCATTCTCGGGCAGGGCCTGCAGCCGTTGATAAAACTCGCTGCCAGCGCGCGTGGTGGCAAAGTAATGACGCTGCAACGGCGTCAAACGCCAGTGTCCGGCTCCGGGCCAGGGACTGGTCATGGCCGCCTCGTCAATCCAGGCCACAATGGCAAACAGGGCGGCGCCGACCTCGGCCTGTTCATAGCCGCGCTCACGGGCGCGCGCGCAGGCCTGATCCAGCGCCTCGATCAACGCCGCACCGCTTTGGGCTGAATCGGCTTCCTGAGAAAAGTGAGTACGCGCCTGACGCATGACCGTCAAAAAGAAAGAAGCCAGGCTACTGTCCTGTATCACGGGCATCGCGCTCACCATTTGCTGACAATCAGTTCAATCTGCAGGTTCTCGGGCGCGCCCAGCGCAACCAAGGACACTGCGCGTGTCTGCTCCAGTGCCGCCCAGCCCGGCGACATGGGATCGATGTAGCAGTACAAGGCTCCCGGACGACGAGGAATGCCGCGTGGCGGTTCGGCCAGTTTGAGCAGCTCGACCCCTCCCAGCGAATGGGTCACCATCAATTCAACCTGATCGGGAGCACACAGCTTGAAGTCGCCCGCCAGCGATTGCAAACGCTCTTGCTGCTCGACTCCGGCATAGGCCACCAGGTGATAGCGTTGCCGAGCGGCAAAAAACGCGTCCGGCAGCTCAGCCTCGTACAAGCCTGCGCTGGCGCCAACAGGCTGCAAACGGATCAGCAATTCAGGAGCCGCAACAATTTCATTGAGCAAGGCGCTGATCAGGGTGCTCATGGCGTGAAACCCCGCTGCCAGATCTTCGTGCTGATACGGCGGGGCCAGCACCTTGCCGTCCCGGGTCTCGCCCATCATGTCGTAGCGTTCCGAGAACGTGGACAGCTCGCCGACCAACTGCCGCAACAAGCCGTAGACCTGCCAGGGATGCGTCTGCGGAGCCTCCAGCACATGATTGAGCATGGGGCCATAACGATTGAGCACCTGCAAAGCCACCAGCAAGCTCAGGTGGTTACCGTCCAGATCCTCCGTCCTGCCCAAGCCGCCAGGTTTAAAGACTTCCAGCTGCCGTGCGCGTCCGGTCAGCTCGTCGCGGATGCGTCGTATCGTCTCGATCAGCCAGGGACTGGCCGACAAATTCAGGCTGGGGGGATGTACTGGCGCTGCAAGCGCGCCTGATCCCCGTCCTGCTCCAGCCGCGCCACAGCCAGCAGTTCATAGTGACCCAGCTGAGGCAATTCCTCGTCCCAGAACACGCGCAAGACGTAATTCATCAAGTCCAGTTGCCCCTCAGGGCCCTGCGCGTAATCATCCGCCACCGTGACCGGATCGGCAGCCGCCACCATGCGCGTGCTCACCGTCTGAGCCTGGCCCGGATCGTCAACCACACTCACATTTGCCTGGCCAGGCATCATGCGCCGCAGTCCAAGGTACACCGTACGGCCAGTGGCCAGATCCGCCAGTTCAAAACCGCGCGACTCAATCACGGCATTGCCGGGATACTGAATGAAACTGCCGTCGCGCAGCCGCGCTGTTAAGGCCAGCACCCTGAAATCCAGCGTCTGCAATGCCGCCTCGTCCAACTCCAGTTGCAGCACACCCCATGGGTACGGCTGAGTCTGGGCCATGAATAAAGCCAGACGCTGGTAGAACAGATTGTCGTTATGCTGGAAATGCTGGGGCTGCAAAAACAGACCCTGGTGCCAGAAGATCGGTTGCAAAGGATGAACGCTCATGAAATCTCTATGGGTGTTGGTGACCGACGGGCCAGGGGCCCGCTGCCGGCAAGGTGGCCGGGGGCGGAATGACAGTATCAGTCTGACTCTCGATGATGGCTTGCGGGCCCAGCCGCAGACGAATGCGCAACGGCTCGGGCCGGGCCTCGTACTCACGGAACATCAGGCCATGGCTGTCAAGCTTGGCGCCAAACTGATAAAGACGGGTGCTGCGGGCGGGGTCCAGGTGCTGATAGCCCAGCGCGACGGCGACGTAACGGGCCTTGTCCATGCGTGCCAGCCGGATGCGCCGCTTGACGCCCGGCTCGATAAAAATACGATCCAGACTGAGCAAACCCGTCGGCGCGCTATCGGCCATCAACAGACTGGAGAGCTGATCGGGCCTGCTTGAATACGGCTCAAACACTGAGGGTTCGACCATCTGCGCCACCACCATCAGCACCGTATGCGCCTGCCCTCCCCAGGTGTTCAACTGTGGGTCGGCATTGACCTCCAGCACCAGCGCATCACGCTCGTACTCCCACTGCAGATCCTTCAAGGCCTCGTCCTTGGACTTGGTCTTGAACATGCCGCAGCCGGTCAACACCAGTGCGGCCAGCAAGACCAGCGCGGCGCGGCGACCCATACGAACACTATGACTGTGCCTCATCCTCAGCTCCCCACCATCACCGTACTTTGACTAGGGCTGATCACCGTCCCGACCGAATTGACCGGCATGCCGTTGTGGCCCGTCATGCAGCCCATCCGCACAGCCGGTTTGCCACCCACCATCACCGTCATGCTGCCGTTCATGAACTGCACTTCACCTTTGATTCGATTGCTGGCTACGCCGCCGACGGTGCCAACCTCATCACCGCTGCTCATCATGATTTTGCTGGCCTGATTCAAAGCCGGCATATTGACCACCAGCACATTGCGCACCAAGCCCGAGGGCTGGGCCATCTGCGTCGTCGCCAGATTGGGAAAAGGCGTAGGCACGGGACCGGCCGGAGTCGGCACCTTGCACACATCGGGAATTGCATTGGCCTGCGCCCCGCCATTGTTGAGCATGAACATAAATAAAAATCTCCTTGGCAATACCGGGCCTAGCCCAGATGCACCTGCTGGCCGTCCACGACCACACGTTGGGCGCCACGCAGCTCAGCGCTGCGGGCCCGCACACGCCAATCCCGCTCGATGACCAGCCGCTGAGAGGCAGCCGCATAGTCATCGTGTCCCGCCACACGCGTAACGCGCTGACCAGCATGTAGCTGGCTCTGGCCATCGACCTGCTGACGCTGGCCGCTATACTCCTGCCGCTGTGCAAAATAGCTGTGCAGGGACTGTCCGGCCAGATGCACGTTCCGGGCCTGTAACAGATACTGTTCCGCCTGTAGCGCCACATCCGCCCCTTGCAGCACTACGGCCTGCGCCGCTTGAAAATGCAAACCGCCGCCAGTCTGGACACGGACGCTGCCAGCACTGCGCACCACGGTATCAGCGGGCAGATGCAGCTGCGCCGTCTGACCGGTGCGCTCCAACACCGCCAGGATGTAGGCCTGCCGCCCATCGAACGTCAGCAAGACCAGATCGCCTACTTGTGGCTGCAACAGGCAGGAGGCTGCCAGCGGTGCAAAGCAACTGCCCATCGTGCCAAGCACGCCCCAGCGCTGGCCGGCCTGGACATAGACTTTGGCCGGCACGGTTTGCCACTGAGCGACCTGCGAGGGCTCCTGCGCGATGGACGGCTGCTCAGAACCTGAACTCAGACAAGACATCTGCATCTCCTTTTTATAGAGCCGACAAAGTCCAGCGCGCGTCGGCACGCCAGCGCTCGGCCTGCAGGCGTGGGATATCGTCACCCTGCAGATCTTGCTTGTCACAGCCATCCCAGCACACCTGATGCAGATCGGCTCCGTGTACGCGCATGCCTTTGGCCTGCGCGCTGCTCAGATCAGCCCCTTGCAAACGCGCATAGCTCACATCGGCATATTCCAGACAGGCGCCCGACAGGCAGAGCCCCTGCGCATGCGTATGCCCCAGTCTGGCCTGTGCCAGACGGGCTCCGCGCGCACTGGCCTGCGGCAAGCGTGCATAATTGAATATGGCCCCCTCCAGACGGGCCCCGTCCAGGCAGGCTCCATCCAGCGTGCTGTAAGCCAGCGACAGAAACGGAGCCACAATCTGCGACAGGTCGGCTCGCTCCAGATCACAATGCTCAAACGCACATTGTTCGAAACGGCCTTGTGCCAGATGCGCGTGCGCCAGACTGGTGCGACGCACCTGAACCTGAAACCACTGCGCGGCCACCGCCTGCAAGCCAGCCGCCTCACAATCCATCCATAAGGCCGGCCCGATTTGCTCGGGCAGGCGCAAGCCCCTCAGATCGCAGTGTTGCCAGGTCACGCCGTGCATGAGTGCCTGACTAGCCTGCACCTGGCTCAAATTGCACTGCAGCCACCAGCCATCGTCCAAAGAGGCCGCGCTCAAATCCGCGCCGCTGAAATCGCAGCGCTCAAAGTGCGCCCGGCTCAGTGCGGCCCCGCTCAAGCGCGCCCCCTGGAACTGGCAGTCGACCAGCACCGCATCCGATAAATCACAGGCGCTCAGATCGGCACCGCGCAGGTTCAATCCGTCCGCCCGCAAACCGTCGAATTTCAAACCACTATATTGACCGCCGGACAAATCCAGATCTCGAATTGGGCCCTGCTCGATCAGGGCCAGCAACTGCTCTGCACTCAAACTCATCGTGATTTACCTCCTTGTGTGTGTCGGGCCCAGTCAGGCAAATGGCCTAGCAGCGCCCCTTCCAAGTCCACGCTACGCACTGTGGCACTGCCCAGTTGCGCTCCATACAGATTGGCTCCACGCCAATCGGTTTGGTCAATCAAGGCGTAATCAAACGCCGCATCCAGAAAATTGGCGCCAGGCCAGCGCGCTCCTGTCCAATTCACTTCTTTGAAAATGCTTCGTGCAGCTTGCACCTGCCAGCCCGTCGCAGCGCGTAAATCGCAGATCTGTAAAAAAGCATCGCTCAGATCAGCCTGGTCGAAGCGGCTGCCGCCCAAGTCACTGTCCTGCATACTGGCCCCCCGCATATCGGCAGACCGCATATCGGCCTCACGCAAGATGCAGCCACTGTCCAAGCGCACATCGGCCATCTGCGCGCCCACCCAGTCCACAGCGTGGCCCTGCGCGCCGGAAAAAGTGGCGCCCCGTAATACCGCTTGCGAGAAACACGCCCGATCCAGCGTGCATTGCGACAGATCAGCGCCATCCAACTGTGCGGCATGCCAATTACTGCCTGCCAGACGGCAACTCGTCATTCCCAGGCGCTCGGCCTGTGCCTGGGCAAAGCCGCCACCTTCCAGCGAGCAGTTTTCCCATTGCCCAGCAGCCAGTCGGGCCGCGCTCAGAACAACGCCCTGCAAATCACAGTTCTGTAAACGAGCACCGGTCAGATTCAATGCATCGATCCTTTTGCCCGCCAGAATGCATGCTTCCAACACGGCGCCGCTCAGATCGGCCCCGTCGAGCTCCACACCCCGCAGATCCAGCCCCATCAGATGACACCCGCGCAGGCTATGGCCCGCCTGTCGGTGGGCATGAAATTGCTCCAGCGTGTCGATAAACTGCTGCGGTGCTCCTTGAGCAGCCAACCCAGCCTGCAACACGGCCAGCTCGGCAGCCAGACTGTCCAGACGCTGATCCATTTCGGCCAACTCAGCGTGCAGGCTAGTCCCTTGCTCCTCCAAGGCATCAAAGGCGGAAGGCGGCACATCGGCCCAACCGGCCTTGGCAGCCTGTATCTCGGCCAGCATGTCCACCGGTCCGGAGGTCGAGGGGGCGCGAGGTAATTGCGCCAGCGCCAGCAAGGACTTTTCATCCAGCTCCAGACGCGTGGCCACGTCCTTGACCTGCGCCAGCAACTGGTCCTGTCCCTGTTGCAAGGCATGTTCGATGCTTTGCAGCGGATCGCTATCCTCGGCCTTTTCGCTCAGAACCAGAGCGGCCAAAGGCGCAATGCGCGGCAAGGAAACCGGGCTATACGGAGCCAGACGTTCTTCCATATCCGCAATCCAGGCATTGCCCTGCGCTCGACCTTGCTCCAGGCTGTCCTGCAACTGGGCCAGGATCTGCGGGTCCGCCTGCGACGCGTCGGCCATCTGCGGCAGGTCGCTCAACGGCTCCATCTCTTTGTCCTGCGGTGTTTCGTGCGCCATACCCTGCGCACCAGCGGCTGCATGCAGCGCTGTCCAACGTGCCTGCAGATCAGGCAGGCTGCCAGCCGGCTCGTGCGCGTACTCGGTAAAGACTGCCGCAGCGGCAACATCGGCCGCATCGGCACGCTGGACCGGGATGCTGGCCCGATACAGCATCAGGACACGTTCATCTTGAGGAAACAGCCACACCGTATCCAGATCAAGGACCGCCTCCTCAATCCGTTCACTCCCTTTTCTGCGCAGCAGCAAACGGGGGCGCAGGCCTGGCAGGCGGCCCGACACTTCCGGTCGTTGCGGATGCATCCCCTGCACACGCCAGGACTCCGTGCCTTGCCAGTAACCATCCCGTACCTGATCCTGAGGAAAAGCATCGAACAATCGCGGATCAGTATCATCAGGCAGCCAGGGAAAGCGCTCTTTCTCCCAGCGTTCATCCACCGTCCCCACCCAACGCATGCGTGAGCCAGCGCCAGCGGGCAGACGCGTCAATATCGCCGGCCCCCATCGGTCAGCCGGCGAAAGCACCGGCGTATCCGGATGTTCGGTATGAGGCAGCAAGACACCCTGCGCCTGCTCCGGGTCTTTCAACCACCCGCAACCGTATGGGTTTTCGTTGTAGCCTGCGCCACCATACGCCTGGCGCAGGGTCAAGGGCAGCGACTGAAACGGCTCGGCAGCACTGGCACGCCAACCTGCCAGCGTGTGTTGCCAGCGACGCGTGCCATGCACATGGAGGGTTTTTTGCAAGTGGCCCAATTGGACCTGGACCGCCATGGCCGTCGTGTGCTGCCCAGGGGGCGCCCAGGCCTGTCCCGCTACGCCATAACTGCCCCGTGTCTTTTTCAAACCCGCATCAAAGGCCTCATCCGGAAAATGCGCCAGCAACCACGGCCAGGCCTGGGCTTCGGGCAGGCATCCGCCCGCTTGCCAGACATAGCCCAAGGTCACCACCCAGCGCGCTTGACCTGCCTGGGCATGGTAGGCCTGCATCAGCAGCACATCATCGGGTTTGTCGATATCCATAGGGGCAATGTTCCTAATTGAGCTTCACAATGCCGTTGGCCTTGATATTGACCGAGGCCGTGCCATTGATGCGTACGTTCTGGCCGGCCACATCAATCATGGGAGCCTTCATGTAAACCACCGTGTCTTTCACCTTGAGCTGCCCCGTCATGGACATGGATTCCAGAATCACACCGGCATTACCCGCTTTAATCACGACCTGAGCCTTGCTGATCTTGATCTTGGAGATCAGGACTTCCCAGGACAGCAAAGACGTGGGCGCTCCAGTTACGGTGGCATTGCCAGCGATCAGCGTATCGATTCCTCCGGTTCCCACGACATACTTGATTGTGCGGCTGGTCAGCGAGTAGGCATTGGCCACCGTAATGGACTGCTTGCCATAGGTGCCCTCCATATCCACCACCTTGGTGCTTTGACTGCGCACCACCCGTTTCTCGGCCCCAGGATGATCTTCTTCTCATCGCCTTTGGTAATACGGCTCTGATCGCTCAACTCGACTTTGGTGTAGTCGCGCAGATCCAGCTCCTTGGAGCCGCTATACTTGATCCCCACGCTATAGCCCACGGTAATGCTGCTTTTGAGCGAGGCTGAGGCACTGACTTCCGCGCCCAGCGACGTGGATATCTTGATGGGATTGACATTCAGCAGCGAAATATCCAGCACCTTTTCCGGTGCCTTGATGTAGGACACATCCACCCAGCCATCGGTCCCTTCCTTGACCTTCTTGGCCGATTGATTGATCTCATCCATCAGTTCTTTGAACTTTTCGCTGGACGTTTTTTCCTTCTTTGCCTCCGTCGTATCCTTCTTGTCTCCGGTATCCTCGCCCGCTGCCTCCCCTTCTTTTTTCGGTTCCTCAGATACGGACTTGCCTTGCTCGAGCCTGTCCAAAGCGCTATCTAGTTTGGCCAGTAGGGCTTGCAACTGCTTTAAGGCCCCATCCAGATCAGGCTGCCCGCCTGCCGTGGCCTGCGCATTCTTTTGCAGTTGGGCCAACATCTGCGCCAACAGCGCCCGTTTGGCCTCCAGGGCTTTCATCTGCACGGGCGCGGTGGCCGTCGGCAAGCTGGCCTCCTCTTCCAGAAAGTCGGCCATGGCCTGATTCTGTGCCTGCTTCAGGCGTTCGCGCGGTTCGGGATCGGTATCAACATTGCCCTTGTTGCCCACTTCCAGGTGGTAAACACCAGGCACTTGTTGAATGAACGAGCGTCCCAGCAGGCCCATATGCCCCTGTGTACTCAGACGCACGCCCGAGCGATGGGGGCTGGCCGGGTCCGCGCCCAGATGGAAAGTGCTCCCCAGCGTAGGCGAGGACAAACGCGTATGCTGGGCGCCCAGTCTGTCCTCGAACTCCAGAGCATTCTGACCGGCCGTGCGCAAGCCCGGCTGAGTCGCCGTATCCTGATTGCGAATGCTAGGATTTTCTTCGTTTGGAATGGCCGAAACAATCACCGGCCGGTCCGGGTCGCCGCCCAGAAACGACACCAGCACCTCCGTTCCCTTGAGCAAAGGAAAATTCATGCCATGCTGGCTGCCCGCATACGGCGTGGCCATGCGCACCCAGGCGGAGTTGCCACCATCGGGGCGATTCGCATCAACAGGGGCAAACAAAAAGCGTATGCGGTAACAACCGTGCTCGTTGATCTGGGCATATTCGCCCTGGCCTTCGGCCACGACGATCGCGCTCAAGAAGCCAACCACACGGGGCTTGGGAGTGACGCGCGCCGGGCGAAATTGACGCACCTCGGGCAGCACCGTCAAGGAAGCCTGATAAAAAACCTGCTCATGCCCCGCCGCACCACTTTGGCGCGGCAAGGGCTGGCGCCCCTCGTGGCGCAGCGCAATCACAAAGTAGCGCTGGTTGAAATCGTGGCGGAAATGCTCATGCAACTGCACGGGATAACCGGCCCGTACTCCCGGCGCCAAAGCCACACCCTGAAAACGACTACGCTGGCAGGCAATTTCTTCGGCACGCAAGCTCGCCATGCGCTCGCCATCGTCCTGCTTGCTGAAGTGGGCCCCATAGATCTCCACACTTCCCACGCCATCGAACCTGTCTTGTGGCGGCTGCCCCTGCGGGTCGATAGCCGCTTTCATGGTCAGATTCAATGAAGGCTGGCTAACCGAGAAATCCCGCAGCACCACCGAGCGCGGCGACACACTCAGCGCATGATCGAAACGCGAAACCCCAATCCGATTCTGTTCACCGCTCAAGGCACCGGCCGGTCGCCAATACAGGGGGACAGCCTGCCGAGGCTGGTCCGTGCGCTCATGACCAAACACCAGAATTTCATGGTCTGCGCCCTGTTCGAACCAGTAGTAGACGCCCTCGTGCTCCAGTCGCCGCGAGAGAAAGTCCAGGCTGCTCTCCTCGAACTGACAAATAAACGCAGTGCGCGTCGCCATCAACAGGTCGGAGGACAAACGCAGGCAATACTGCGCGCCGGCATCCTGGGCTGGCTCGCCTTGCCGGCTCAGGCCGCACTGCGCCAGTACCATGCGAATGATGGTGCCCAGATCAGGTTTACCGCCTGCCTGTGCATCGGCTTCCATATAGACTCGCGACAGGCGAAACATGCGCAGCAGCGCCATTTGCGGCTCAAGCACGGCTCGATAATGGGCAAAGCCATCATCACGATGCGTCTGCCGCAATTCGGTAATAATGCCGTGCCAGGGCAGCCAACGCTCCTGCGCATCAAGCACGCTCAAGGTAGCACGCGCTCCCAGCAGTTCTTCCAGATCGATATCGTCGCGTGCGGAGGCCAGCTCGATCTCGAAACGATAAGGCCGCGACACGGCCTCCTCGCCGGACCAGCGCGTCACCAGAAAAAGGTCAGGATCGGCCAGGCCACAACGGAAGCTGGCCAAGGCCTGTTCGGTATCGTAGTCATTGAGCATGCCTTAGCTCCCCATCCGTATCACCCAGGGCTGCGATGCCTGCGGGCCCACATCTACACTCAAGGCGGTCGAGCCATCACCGTCGGCCATCCAGGCCAACACCCGGTCAGACAGCGCCGGCAACAGGCTCTTGCGCAAAATAAAGTCGATATTGCGCGCGCCACTGTCTACCTCGGTACAACGCGCCGCAATGGCCTGAGCAACTGCGGGGGTAAATTCCAGACTCAACCCATTGCTAACTTGCAAGCGCTGCACGATGCGAGCCAGCTTTATCTGCACAATCTGCGCCAAAGCCTCATCCGACAGCGTGCCGTAGGGTACCACCGTCATGCGCGCCAGCAGAGCCGGCTTGAAATGCTGCGACAGTGTCGGGCGGATACGCTCGGCCAGTTCATCAGTCTGCGGCGGGGGGGACTCGGCCCGGGCGGCCGTCACGATGTCGGTGGCCAGATTGCTGGTCAGGAAAATGACCGTATTGGAAAAGTCGATCAGCCGACCTTCGCCATCGGCCAGCGAGCCTTTGTCAAACACCTGATAAAACAGATTGACCACATCCAGATGAGCCTTTTCCACCTCGTCCAGCAGCACCACACTGTAGGGCCGTTTTCTGACAGCTTCGGTCAGCACGCCGCCTTCGCCATAGCCCACGTAGCCGGGAGGTGAGCCGACCAGCCGGCTGACAGTGTGTTTTTCCTGAAATTCGCTCATATTGATGGTGGTCAGCGCCTGCTCACCGCCGAACATCTCATCGGCCACCGCCAACGCTGTTTCTGTCTTGCCCACCCCCGAAGGACCGACCAACAAAAACACGCCCAGCGGCTGGCGCGGATCGCGCAAGCCGGACTGCGCCGCCTTAAGCACCTGGGCTATCTGCGCGAGGGCCTCATCCTGACCCCGGATGCGCTGACACAACTGCCCCGCCAGTCCCAGCACGGCACTGGCCCCATCGCGCTGCATCTTGCCCAGTGGCACGCCGGTCCAGTCCGAGACCACCTGCGCGACCGTATCGGGCCCGACCTCCGTAAACAAGAGAGGGGCATCGCCCTGCAGGCGGCACAATTGCTCGCGTGCCTGGCTCAACGCCTGGGTCAAATCCTCGGGCGACAAGTCCGGCTCCACCGCCGCATCACCGTGTTCAGGTCCGGCCTTGTCGGGGTCTGCCTGCAAGCGGGCCAGACGCTGCCGCAAATCCAGGACCTGCTCGGCAGCTGCCCGTTCGGCCTGCCAGCGTTCGACCAGCGCATCCAGATCCTGTTGGTCCTGCTGCACGTGTGCATCGATCTGCTCAAGACGCGCCGCCTCGATACGATGACCGTGCGCCTGATCGCGTTCCAGGGCCTCACGCTCGCGGGCCAAACCCGCCAGACGACGTTCTATCCGCTCCACCCCGGCAGGCTTGACTCCTAGACTGATACGCACGCGGGCTGCTGCCGTATCCAATAAATCCACAGCCTTGTCCGGCAACTGTCGACCCGTGATGTAGCGCTCCGACAAGGTGGCTGCGGCCTGCAAGGCATCGTCGCGCACGCTCACACCATGCACCGCCTCGTAGCGGCTCTTGAGCCCACGCAGTATCTGCACCGCCGTGGCACTGTCAGGCTCGTCCAGTCGAATCAATTGAAACCGTCGCGTCAGGGCCGGATCGCGCTCGAAATACTTCTTGTACTCGGCCCAGGTGGTCGCGGCAATGGTGCGCAGCTCACCACGCGCCAAGGCCGGTTTGAGCAGATTGGCGGCATCGCTGCCACCGCTGGCGCCACCGGCGCCAATCAGCATATGCGCCTCGTCGACAAACAAGATAATGGGCTGCGGTGAGGCCTTGATGGCATCAATCACACCACGTAGCCGTTGCTCAAACTCCCCCTTGACGCTCGCCCCGGCCTCCAGCAGCCCCAGGTCCAGGCCCAGCAAGCGGGTACCGCGTAAAAACTCCGGCACATCGCCTTGCTCGATGCGCAAGGCCAGCCCCTCGACCACCGCTGTCTTGCCCACGCCGGGTTCACCCACGCAAATGGGGTTGTTCTTGCGACGACGCGCCAGAATGTCGATCATCTGGCGGATCTCATCGTCACGCCCGAATACCGGATCTATCTCACCGCGCGCCGCCTTGGCGGTGTAATCTTCGCAAAACCGCGCCAGTGCGCTATCAGCGGCCGAGGTCGCCGTGGGCGGTGCCCCCTTGGACGCGTCGAGCGGCTCGTAAGCCTGCTCAGCCGACGTCCCGGTCCAGGCGGCAAACTGCTTGTGCAATTGCTCACTGGAGAGGGCGCGCAAACTCTCGCCCCACGGTGTACCTGCGGCGTAATAACCCAGCCGCATCAACAAGGCCAGCAACACGGCACCACTACGCACATGGCGGGCCCCCAGATTGACCGAGGCGACCAGCCAGCTATCTTGCAAGCACTCCGTCAGCATGGGCGAGAACACCGGGCGACCCGGATTGCCGCTTTTGAAGCGTGCCAGTGCATCCTCCAATTGGGCGGCCAGTCGCAGGCTATCAATCTGGCTCTGGGCCAGAATGTGTGCCAGATCGCTGCCCGTCTCGCTCAGCAGGCGATGCAACAGGTGCTCAATGCTGATTTCATAATGCCCCCGTGCCAGGGTCAGGCCTGCGGCAGACTCCACGGCCGCTGTGCACAAGGGATTGAGCCTGGCAAACAAAGGCTTTAAGTCAACGAGCATCATGATCATCGTTCTCCGCAGTAAAAAGATTCAAGCCGAAACGCACCGGCCGCTCGGCCAGTACGCGGCTACGGCCTTGGCCCAGCCATGTATTGCATCCCAGCCGCTGCCAACCCCGGCCCAGACAGGCCCCCTGGCGCTGCTGCGGCTCCAGCCACAACTGCAGCTCACACTGCAGCGGAGCCTGTAAATACCAGGCCACGGTGCGGCTGACCCGATCAAACAAGGGCGCACCCGGCAATAAGTCGTGAAACAACTCGGCCTGCAAAGGGCCAATTTCGATATCGGCATTGCCGGCGCAATCGAGCACCTGTTCGCCCAGCACACTGTCCTCACCCAAACTACAGGCCTGTCCGCCCAAGCGGCTGCGATAGACCGGGGCAATGCGGACAAAGCGCGGTGCACAGGGGTGGACCCGCACCGGCAAGCCCCCCAACAAACCTGCCAACAGGCTTTGCAAACCCAAGGCGGAACGTGACTTCATGCCCAGATTGCCGGCAAAAGGCAGGAGCGCCTGCGCATCATCCTGGCGCTCAGGCGTCTCACGAAGCCCTACCAGGGCATATAGTTGGCGCAGGCGCTGGCCGTCACGACGCTCGTGCACAGCCAGCCAGATGCGATACTTTTCCCAAGCCTGATACAGCAGCGGATAAAGCGCCGCATGCACAATGTCGATAAAGTCGCGGCGGGCCGAATATCCCTGCATCGCCTCTTGAATCAGGTCCTCGGTATAAAACGTGGGCAGCGGCGAGGTCACCCCATACAAGCCAAAGAAATTGGCTTCAATATGAAAACGGCCATCGACACCGCGTTCGACCTTGGCCAGATCCGACTCGGGGAATGCCAATGTCAGTGCCGGCCGAATACGCACGCGCTCGCGCAAGGCCGCATCGTCGCCCAGATGCTGGCGCAGCAAACGCGCCGCCTGGAAAAAGCTGTATTGGGGGGCCTGGGTCTGCAAATCCTGCAGCAGCCCAGCCTCTACAACAGGCGTTGCTGACCGATTTGCGCTGGCCATTGCAGCGTCTCCCCATGGACCGTGTCATGCAGCGTCAAGGCGATGAAGGTATTCATCGTGGCGCAGCCGGACAAAAATTCGTTCAAGACAGAACCGAACAGATACAGGCTGCCGGGACCTGAGAAATGATCTCCTGCGCACTCGATGCGAACCGTACTGCCCTGCACAGGCATGCCGCGCACCATGCGCCGCTGGCTTTGCACCTGCACCTGCTGAATAGATTCGATCTGGCGCAATCCGGCGGCCCGCTGCCCGGACTCCCCGCGTTGCTCGGGCAGATACAGCAACAGCAATTTGCGCAGACTCTCGGCACTGGACAGCGCCATCTGATTGGCCTGCATGTGCGAGAGCACGCGCCAGAGCAAATCCTGCGCCAGATAGGGTTCGCGATAGGAGGTGACCCCGGTGATGTTGGAGAAGGTCACCCGCACCGGCGACCGGTCGGTCGCCTCGCAGATCTCGCCCAGGCGCAGATCATCCGGCCCATTGCCGTCTGTGCAGCTCAGGCGCAAGGACAGGACCTGCTCACCGTCTTGCGCCAGCCCAGCGCCTGGCAAGCTTAAATAATGCTCACAACCCGAGCCCAGTGCCGAGGCACGTACGCGAATGTGATAGGACTGGGCGCCCGGCACACAGTCGCTGGCCGGCTGATAGCCTTGTTCCAGCCCATCCGCACTGCGCAAGTCCACCCGGTCCACACTGTAAATCTGAGCACCCTGACGCCCCGTGACTGGCCGGATACGATATTCCGGCTGCCGGTGATCCACGTACAAGGGCTGGCCATCCAGGGGGTACAAGTTGACGGCCGGGCTCGCATGCAAGACAAAATTGTCCACGCTGACCTCAGGAGCCCAGTCGGGCAGACGGTCAAACTCAAAACGCAACACCAGCCGCGTCCCCTGACGGGCACGCCAGCGCTCCAGCCCCTTTAATTCCAGAAAACGCAGCTTTTCGGGCAGGGCAAAATATTCATGCAAAATGCGCCAGGCCGGATGCGCGCCTGCCGGCCAGGGTAATAAAGGATAGGCGGGGTCAAAGCCAAACGGACGCAGACACGCCGGCTCCAGCCGCACCATGCTGCCTTGGGGCGAGCCGACATAGATGGCGCGCGTGTCACGCATAAGAATTCGAAACAAGCCGCTGGCCACCGTCTCGCTGCCGCCCAGCCACAGCCGTAACGAGTCCCCTTCCCATTGAGCGGCATCCAAGCCTGTCAGAGCCAGTTCCAGCACCAGCGCCGGCACCTGACTGGCGCGCTGGCCTGCATCCCAATAGGCGTGTTCCAGACGCAAAGGCTCAACAGCGACCGGATAAATCGCATTGAATACCGCGCGTTCACCGCGCTCGCCGGAAGAGGAAAAAGTCGTACCGACCGGCACCTGCAAGGTTTCACCGGTCACGCTGCGCGGACTGTACTGCATGATGGTCATGCACGGCACCGGCCGCAGGAACTGCGGAAACATCAGTTGCGCCAGACTTTGCACAAACTCAGGAAAATCGTCGTCCAGACGCTGGCGCACAAGCCCCGTCATGAAGGCCACGCCTTCGAGCAGACGCTCTACATCCGCATCGACCGCGGCCGCACTGCCCAGCAAGGGGGCCAGAGCGGGATTGCGACGCCCAAACTCCGCGGCCAAGGAGCGCAGATTATGCAGTTCCTGTTCGTAGTATCGATTCAACATTCCCATTTCCCTGGAGCACACGCAATGGCCAACACGTTTGTCATTGCGCTTGCAACGACACCCGGCCAGACGAGGAGATTGACGTAGCCAGCCGTATTGGCAGCTCGTGGTCGTCTACCTGCACCAGACCTTCGAGCGAAAAGCTCAAGGACAGCACTTCACTGCCCTGCTCGCTGACCTGCACTTTGGGCGCTTTCAGGCGCGGCTCGTAGCGTTCGATCATGCGGGTGATACTGTCGATGATCTCGCGCGTGGACCCGCTGCTAAAGGAGCCGGCCAGATTGGTGAAATCCGGCACCCCGAACTCCGGGTCCAGTGGCACGCTGCCGCGCCGGGTATTGAGGATGCGCTGCAGATGCTCGCGTATCGAGACCACCAGCACCTGGGCACGCGTGGCCTGGGTCTGGATCTGTCCCGTCTCCAGCGCAGCAATGCGCTCCAGCAGACGCAACTCGCGCATCCCTTCTCCCTCTTACTTTGGTGTGAGCCAGGAGTCTTCGGCCTCGATGCCGTCCGGCTCCCAGGTCCAGACGATTTTTTCGTAGGTCAGGGCGATGTCTTCCATGTGGCCGAACTGGCGGTTCTCGGGAGCCAGGCAGTTAGGGACCCAGGTGCGCGAGCTGGTGACGACGGCCTTTTCCAGGCGAATCGTGTAGTACTTTTCTTCCGTGCCCTTGGGGCTAATGCGGTAAAACTCCAGCTCGACTTTGCTCAGTTGTTCGCCCGAGCACTGTGCCTGGAAGATCTTGGGCGAGGACTTGTCGATTTCCTTGGTCAAGGTAATACCCAGGTGCTGGCGCTTGCCCGAGGGCAGGCCCGTCTGGGGGCTCTTGGGCAGTTCAATACGATGATCGACGGCCTGGATCAGAATCTTGCCGCTGTGACCCTGAACTTCGCAGGACCCTTCGATCTTGCCCTGGGTTTCGCCTTCAAGCGTGAGATAGCATGGCATAGGCATGGTAAATTACTCCTGTTGTTAACTGACTGTGTGATGACTTAAGCAGTAGTTGCCAATACCGGGTACACCACGACGTCTGGCTGGCGTCGCGCCGGTGCCTCAAGGCGGCGATCCTGTGTCAGCAGGATCGCCCGCCCTCAAACTCAGTTTTTGTCCAGCTTGCCCACCAGCGACAAGGTGAACGATGCGCCCATGTACTTGAAGTGCGGACGCACTTTCAAGCCCACGCGGTACCAGCCTGGATCGCCTTCCACATCCGAAACGGTCACCTCGGCCTGTCGCAAAGGCCGACGGCTGCGTACACCCGCGCTCGGGTTATCCATATCGGCCACGTACTGACGAATCCACTCGTTCAGTTCGGCTTCCAGGTCATTGCGCTCTTTCCAGGTGCCGATGTTCTCGCGCTGGATCACCTTGATGTAGTGCGCCAGACGGCTCACCACATAGATGTAAGGCAGTTGCGTGCCCAGCTTGTAATTGGTCTCGGCCACCTTGCCTTCTTTGTTGTTGCCAAAGAACTTGGGCTTTTGCGAGGAATTGGCCGAAAAGAAGGCCGCATTGTCCGTGTTCTTGCGCATGGTCAGGGCGATAAAGCCTTGTTCGGCCAACTCGAATTCGCGTCGTTCGGAGATCAGCACTTCGGTCGGGATCTTGGTCTGGGTCTCGCCCATGGCCTCGTAGTTGTAAATAGGCAGATCCTCGACCGCCCCGCCGCCTTGCGGACCGATGATGTTGGCGCACCAGCGATAACGTGCAAAGCTGTCGGCCAGTCGGTCTGCAAACGCAAAGGCCGCATTGCCCCACAGAAAGTTCTGATTGCCGCCCGACACATCTTCGTTGTAATTGAAGGTCTTGGCCGGTACCGTGTCCTCGCCATAAGGCACGCGCAGCAGAAAATGCGGCAAGGTCAGGCCCACGAAGCGGGCGTCATCGGACTGGCGAAATGAATTCCACTTGGTAAATTGCGGGCCTTCAAAAACCGCACTCAGATCTTTCAGATTGGGCAGTGCCGAGTAATTGTCCACGCCAAAAAACTGCGGTCCGGCCGATGCAATGAAGGGCGCGTGCGCCATGGCCGACACGCTGGCCAAGGACTGCAGCAGCTTGATGTCCTGGGTGCCGGGACCAAATTCGTAATTGCCGATGATCGAACCAAACGGCTGACCACCGAACTGTCCGAATTCCGCCGTGTAGACAGCGGTATACAAACCCGAGCGGGTGATATCGGTGGCATCCTCAAAGTCTTCCAGCAGCGCCTGCTTGGACACATTCAGAATGGCCAGCTTGTTGTTCTCACGAAAATCCGTGCGATCGACCAGAAATTTCAGCCCTGTCCAGGCCGACTCCAGACGTTGGAAATCGGCATGGTGCAAAATCTGGTCCACCTGACGGCACAGTTTGCGATCCAGATTGGCGATCATTTCATCGATCAGGCCCTGGCTGATCTTCTCGCTTTGGCGACCTGGCTCAAGCAGCTCGGCCACAAAGGCTTCCAGCCCCTGGCGGGTAATGGCATAGGCCTCATCATCAGGACGCAGGCGAGTCGATTCAATCAGCTCATCGAGCAGCGAGCCGCCTTCCTGGGCGCCTTGCGCAGTCTGAGCCTGCTGTTCCGGTGTGTTTGCAGTCATCTTTATTCCCCTTGCTTGTCCTGTACGCCCAACTCAGCCAGCAGACGCTGACGCGTGCCTTCGTCCTGTACCAGTCCCTGCAGACGCTTGCGAAAATCAGGCAGATTGCCCAGTGGCCCTTTCAATGCCTTGAGTGCGTCGCGCAAGGCAATCAACTGGCGCAGTTCGGGCACCTGATCGACCAGCGCATCGGGCTGAAAGTCGCGCATGGACTCAAACCGCAGGTCCACAGTCAGTTGATCGTCCGGCCCGGCCTGCTCATTGAGCTTGTCCTGCACCAGCAAGGTCAGCGACAGATTCTGGGCCTTGAGCACGTCGTTGAACGTATCCTTGTCCACGCTGACCGGCGTACGCGCATCCAGGGGCGTACTGTCTTCGCGCAAGGTAAAGTCGCCCAGCACTAACTGGCGAAACGGCAGCTCCACCTGCTCCTGGGCATCACCCGTGGCGGGTTTGTACACAATATTGACGCGCTCTTTGGGGGCGACGGAACCATCAGCAGCCATGTCGGTTTCTCCTGTTTAGAAAATCGGGGTCTGTTCTTTCATCGGGCGCGCATCAGTTGCTCGCCACCCGTCTTTAACCGCGCCAACGCTCCATCCAGCAAGCGTCGCGCAGCTTCGGCCTCGGCTCCAGCCGCCATGACCAGAGAGGTCAGGCCAAACACATCCAATCCTTCACCGTCCCGCGCCGTCTCTGTAGGCGGTTCGGCATGGCCAGCGGCCGGTGCAGGCTCAGTCACCCGCGTCCCGGACGCGGTCAGCCACGCACGCGTCTGCTCATCGGCAAAGGGACGCCCATCGCTAAAAGCCAAGCGCTCCAGCCCCGGTAAACGCTGCAAGATCGCTTGCGTTTCGATCAGAATGGTTTGCGCACCGGGCTGTCCCTGAGGCAAAGCCTGCGCCGCCTGATAGGACAGGCGGTTCAAATCCAGCCAGAAACGCATGCGTCCCAGGCGCGACTCTGCAAAGCGCAATATCGCCGCCGGGTCCTGGGCTTCGCTCAGGCGCTCCAGCACTGCCAAGTCCGCGACAGGCGGCGGAGCAACACGCGTCACCCCTTCCTGGGCATGCGGCAAGGTATCCAGAAACAGCCAGGCGCTTTGCCGGTTCAACCGCAGCAGCCAGGCCGTAGCCAATAGTGCATCGTCCAGGGTCAGCAAAGACTCCTGGATCGTCGCGACACTTTGCTCTACATAGCGCTCGGCCGCGACCACGTCGCTTAGCGTTGCAGCAGCGATGGCAAGGGCCTTGTCGCTCACGGAATCAGGCGCCACCTCAGAGTGCACAGGCTGAGCGACTTCTTTGGCTACACGTACCGGGGCGGCCGTCTGGGTCGCTACCGCAGGCTCGTCCTGAGCCGGTTCAGAACGCGGGAAATCAGGAACAGGCGTTTCAGACGAAGTCTGTGCATCAGGGGCCTCGCTCTGGACGGTCGGCAACAACTCTCCCAGACGCTTGCCTAAACGCCACCACGCCGGCGGTTCATCGTCTTTAGCCTGCCAGAACGCATCCAGCTCATCACACAGGGCAAGAACCTCGTCGCGTTGCTGCGAATCCAATCCCTCTGTGTCCCAATCGGGCTCGGACAATACTGCGTCACATTCGTCCAGCAGCCATTGCACCTGATTGCGCCGGCCACGAATGCGTGCCGCAGGCGGACTCATGACGTCCCAGTACACCGTATGCAGATCGCGGATCACCTGCAGTCCAGCTGCCAGACCACGCGTACCGTACTCATGCAACCAGGCTGCGCACAACCACACCCCGGCACTCAAATCCTTGCCCTCTTTATCCAGTACCTGAGTTGCCAGAGAGGCGACCAGTGACCAGTCCACCGGCGTGGCGGCATGCATGTCCACACGCTTTCCGACTTCAGACTGAAGCGACGCAAATGTCTCACCGTCACGCGGCATGTGCCCATGAGTGAGTGTTTCATTGATGGCCCGTACGCCTAGCTGCTTGTCCAACATCTCTACGTGCTCCCTGAGTCGGATCACCGGAAAAACGGCGATCTGCTACTGATGAACCTAGTGTAGAAATGTCACGTTTAATGACCGTCCAAATCTTATTGTTGCTGTTTCACCGTTTGAGACGATTCAATAAACACTTGGTAAACGCTCAGCCGTTTACACCCGCAGCTTGGCTGCAGCTCCCGCAAAGCGGATGTGCTAGACAACAGTGCCACTTGACATCATCAAGGAGTCTGGGGGCGGGAAGGTTGGATAAGACGGGAACCGGTTATTTCTGGGACTGTTTTCTCAAGGCGCTAAGGGTAGAGCCGCATTGGATCGCATGGAGGCATCGGGGTTGCGAATGCCAAGTGCAGGGTTCAGTACCGGACTTCCTACCGGCATATGATCTCTGAATTTGAAAGTCTGAAAATTAGCCAATGAAATCGCCCGTATACCATTAATAAAATGGAAAGGGATGATAATTTCCTCTTCACTGGCGGTATGCGGCCCTCGATAGATGAAACCTTGCAGTCCCAGACTCTGAATCAGCGGTTTGTCATCTGGAATTTTTATACCAATTTCACTTAATGCTTCCCTGACCAATTTTGATTTTTCTGATTGCGGAATTTCAGGATCTGCGATTTCATTACCGGCAATATCAACAAAATGGGTTTTTTTCCCCTTACCTGCGAACTTGTTAACGGTTGAGGTCTCTATATAAATCAGATTGATATAGGCTTCGCCGGTACCATCCGGCGGTAAAGCGTCCGGTAAATACCCTTCTGCCGTGAGTCTATCCTCCGCCACATACAAACCCGACCAATCGTCTTTTTTGCCTTCCGGATAAGACTTGATCGTGCTGCGATAGCGCTTGTCATTGGCGCTGACACCAGCGGACTTGTAGCCCAGAAACACGCCGGTCGTGCCGGGCTCAATGGCGATCTCCCTTGTTTTCGCTTTGACACTCATCGGACTCTCTCCCTGTCTAAGACATGTACTGCAGCGTCAATCCATTCCGTCTTTGACTTTAGGGTGATTAAGAATAGAAAGCAGCAACAGGAAAGATAGATCGAGCAAGAGTCAAACGTCAATCAAACCAGAATACTCAGTTTCATTGATTCCTTATTATCAGGCCCTTTAGAAATAACGCCGGGTTCATCATCAGGCAGCGTCACGCCGGATTTTTTTGCGCACACACGAGAACATATTTTTTGAACGAAGAATAGATAAAATCCATATTCAATGAAATGGTTCAGAGTCAGAAAACCATAACACCTCGGCTGCGCCTTATTCTGCCTACAGACAGGCTCTAGCGCTTGTTCTTGAATTCGAAAAAACTCCTTGCTGTCTGAGCGGTCTTTATCGTTCTTGTTCGCACCGCGCTCCCTGGCAAACTGCCTCAACAAGACAGGTTTACAGAGTCAGCTTGAAACCCTTGTGGCTGGCCGTAAAGCCCAGCTGTTCATAAAACCGATGTGCATCCGTTCGGGCCATATCGGAAGTCAACTGCACAATACGACATTGGCGCTGACGGCACTGCTCGACGGCCCACTGGATCATCAAACGGCCCAGGCCGGAACCACGGGCCGAGCTGGCAATACGAACAGACTCGATCTCGCCCCGCCATGCGCCTTGGTGAGAGAGTCCCGGCATATAGCTGATCTGCAACGTACCCACCACACGACCATCCAGTTCCACCACGGCCAGATACTGATTG
Source organism: Alcaligenes ammonioxydans (assembly GCF_019343455.1). NCBI lineage: Bacteria > Pseudomonadati > Pseudomonadota > Betaproteobacteria > Burkholderiales > Alcaligenaceae > Alcaligenes > Alcaligenes ammonioxydans. The sequence continues at coordinate 2,041,415 of NZ_CP049362.1, forward strand.
GGATCTGCCTCTATGGCGGCAAAGGCATCCAGGTAGGACCGGGCTAGGGGCAAGCGTGTATCTTCGCGTTTTTGGCCCAAAATGTCGTCGGCCAACATGGTGACGATCGCCTCAAGATCGGTTGCAAGCGCCCGACGAAAAACAGGTGTGGATGTCAATTCAAACTCCTTGGTCAAAAAACCGGCTTAATGGATTTGAAATTATGCCCCTTGGAAGCGAACAAACCATGACTAGCCCTTCAGTCTGATTGCGTACTGGGCCTCGTTAATGAGGTCGCCACCACTTTTTGCGCCTGCAACCAAGCCAGCCAGGCAGCCTGCAGACGCCAGGCGCTGGCCGCGCCCGGGGCGTAACCCATCACCTCTTCAATTTCTGGCAGAGAAAAGCCGCGTTCAATCAGGCCAGCACCAAAGGTGTTGCGCAAGCGTTGTGGCGTCATCAACAAATCCATCTGCTTGATGCCCCATTTACTGACGATACGCGCCAGGGTGGCCGGATTCATCTGCGCCTGGGGACGAGCCGCGCTGATCTGACGGCTGCCCGGAAAGACGCGACTCTCTTTCACCCAGGCTCCAGCGTCTTGAAGGCCACTGAAGATCAACCAGCTACGCAACATCTCATCACACCATACGGGCACCCTGACATCGCGCTTTGCCACGCCCGAGAGACTGATGAGCAGGGAGCCATCGCGCCAGAGGGCCATGCCCTCGTCCTCATCGGCCTGCCCGTCAGAAAGGGGTTCAACCCCCACTTGGGTGGCTCTGATGGCCGAGGGATGCAGGTGTTCCAACTCCACCGGACGCAGACCCGTCGCTAGCATCACCGCCACAATGGTCATGTCCCGATATTCGCGCCACCGGGTGGCGACCGTCATATCAGTGGCCAGCTCCAGAACGCGGCGCCGATGACACAATGACTTGATCGTCGCCCGACATTGTTCGACCGACAGAAATTGAGTGGCCTGATTGTCGGGCGCTTGCCGCCAGCTTTCCTTGAAGGGATCGTTGATGGCTGGCGCCAGAGCGGGGTTTTCGGAGCGACCATCCTGACGACACAGTTCCTCGTAGGCGCGGGCGATGACTTGTTGATAGCGTTCGCGCTGAGGTCGGCGCACATCGTCCAGATTGCTCAAAAAGTCACGAATATCCGTGGGCTGAATCTGCGTGTACTGTTTTTGATGCTCATGAAGGGCCTGCAAAAAGCGCCGCCATAAGGTTCGATACACTCGTTGCGTACTGGCTGCCATGGGGGGACGCTGATGCTGCAGCCAAGTATCAAACAAGGCTTCCGCCGAAATGTCGGCGGCTTTTACGCCCAATAGTGGCAGGTCAAACTGCCCTTCTTCGCGTGTAGACCTTTTTTTCATGGCGTGCCTGTTTTTTCCGTTAATTGCATTTTATGATAAGCCCCCAGGGAGCAGCGTGCAATATGGCCGGCTCAGGCCAGCGAATTTGCTTTCTTCCATTGGCGCAGCCGATTTCGCGCATTGGCATACGGCGAGGCCGTATTGAACTGAATCATGCGCCCCTGTGAGTAGGTCTTGTACCAAGGGGCACCGTACAAGGCCTGGTCGGTACAGTGTCCGACCAGCTCCACAATCCGGCCATAGACATCCTGGAGACGGGTAAGCAGTTCCGAATAAGAAAGATCGGCATAATCCGCGTAGAACTTCTGTGCCAAGGCCCCCAGCTCGTTCCATTTGAAACCACGTTCGGGAAAATCGACCGCTTCCCCCCGAACTTTGGCGTGACTCCACTTCAATACCAGTTCGTTCCAACCGATTAAATAAGCCACCAGATCCGACACGCTCATCTGTGTTCCTTTGACATGCCCTTGCAGGCTGCGCTCGCGGCATCGCTCCTCAGGAACCGTCAGCAACTCTGCCCTGAGTTGTTGATAGCTACTAGAGATAGCCTGCAGTAACTCCTGTTTGTTTTGCGGTACTGCCATCGGTGCCCTCCCCTGGTCTTGGTTGTTCAAGTCCGGCGCGCCGCCCCCCAAGCAAGACAGACGGCAGCCAGACCGCCTGACTTAACGAAAGAGATTTTGGTGTACCCAACCCTTATTGGTCAGAATCAACCGTGCCTGCCCTTGAACTTCTGGTGCTGTCAGTGCACGCAGGTCCTCGTAGGCATCCAGAACGGCTCCATCCGTAATCCACGGCGCGGCATCAGCCAGATGATAAACATAGTTAACTTGGCTGACGGTAAATCCGCCTGCACTGGCCGGCTCTGTGAAGTAGTTGATGCGTTTGAGAACCAGACGGCCCGTACAAAAGGCATCACGCTCGCCCTGGGACGGCTCGGAGCCTGCACGTCGCAAATAGGTATCGGCCTGAGGCGTCAATTCGTAGCGCGGTGCCTGCTCTGTCCCCACCTGACGCACGAGCCCCACCGAGGCCAAGGCCGCCAGACGAGCCCGATCCTCCACGATCAGGGGCGAGTCATGCTCAGCCTGGTAAGGATAACTTCGTCCCGGCACACCGACACATAAACCATCCCGGCTATCCAGATAAGACTGGATAGCTGTGCTGAAATTTTCCTCATTGGCCTGCCTGGAGTCCTGACACCCTGCCAACAAGGCGGCTGCCCCAACGACCAACGCTGTCTTCCACATAGATACTTCCTTGCTCGCGAGCTGAAAAATCGAGTGTATCCCGCGCTCGCACCACCCTAACAGCCTTGTCACACGCTGACAAGAAAAGACGCCGATAGCAAGGTCGCAGCGCGACTACCCTCAAATTTGCATTACTGCATTGCAAAATCTGGTCTTTTAGGAAGCTTACAAACAGGTTAAAGTTTCCAGGCTTCGTAAATGAAAGGCATTATCAATGAGCAACACTTCTGTCCCAGAGGATCAGCCCCGTTACACCCGCATCGCCCGCATCTTGCACTGGATCATGGCATTGGCGCTGACTGCCTTGGTCATCGTGGGCCACACCATGAAAACCTTGCCGCTGTCCCCCCTGAAACTGCAAGTCTATTCCTGGCACAAGTGGGCTGGCATCACCCTGCTGCTACTGCTGGTGCTGCGCCTGATCTGGCGTTTGTTGCACCGCCCCCCTGCCTTGCCCGCCAGCATGTCTTTCTGGAGCCGGGCGCTGGCGCATAGCGGCCATGCCCTCCTGTATCTGTTGATGCTGGCCATCCCTCTGACCGGCTGGCTGATGAGCTCGGCCAAAGGATTCCAGACGGTCTGGTTTGGCGTGATCCCCCTGCCCGATCTGGTCTCCAAAGACAAACCTTTGGGAGAGTTGCTGGTCCAAGTACACATCTTTTTGAATTACGCCCTGATTGCCATGGTCAGCCTGCACGTTCTGGCGGCCCTCAAGCATCAGTTCATTGACCGTGACGGCTTGCTCGGCCGCATCACCTTTACTTTAGGCAAAGCCAAATCATGAAAAAATCTGTCTTCGTGTCCCTTCTGGCCGGCTCCTTGGGTCTCAGTCTCAGTCTGGCGGCCAATGCCAAGAACTACCAGACGCTGGATGCCCAAAATAGCGAAATCGGCTTTCAGTATTCGCAAATGGGCGTGAAGCTGGATGGCCAATTTCGCAAGTTTGAAGGCGAGCTGAACTTCAACCCCGACGCCCTGGATCAGTCCAAGGTGGTGTTGAAAGTGGCACTGGATAGCGTGGATACCGGCTCGGAAGAAGCCGATGACGAATTGCAGGACGTACGCTGGTTCGACATTGACGCGCATCCCCAGGCCGTTTTCAGCTCCAAGCGTTTCCGTGCCGTCAGCGCCCAGCAATATGAAGTGCAAGGCACGCTGCAGATCAAAGGCCGTGAACAGCCCGTTACTGTCATGGCAACCATGGCACCCGAAGGCGATAAAGCTACGTTCAGCGGCGCTTTTGACATTAAGCGTGGCGACTTCTCGATCGGTGAAGGCTCCTGGTCCAGTTACGACATCGTGGCCAACGAGATCACCGTCAATTTCAAGATTGATGCCCGGTAAAACGACGCATCAGCCCTCATTCCTCTTTTCTACCCGCATCAGCAAGGATTACACCCTCATGATCAAACCAGTGATTGCTCTGTCCGCCAGCTTCCTCCTTGTCTTTGCCGCTCAAGCCGCGCCGGTGAGCTATCAGGTTGAGCCCAGCCACACCTTTGTACACTTCAGCTACAAGCACCTGGGCCTGAGCACTCAAAACCAGCGTTTCGACAAAGCACAAGGCACGGTTACCCTGGATCAGCAAGCCAAAACCGGCAGCATCGACATGAAAGTCGACACCCGTTCGGTCAGCACCGGCTTTCCCCTGTTCGATGAACACATTCAAGGCAAGGATTACTTTGATACGGCCCAGTTCCCTGAAGCCACGTTCGTATCCAAGGAAATTCAATTCGACGGCGACAAGCCTGTGTCCGCCAAAGGCGATCTGACCATCAAGGGCATTACCAAGCCCGTTACCATGAACATTGAGTCGTTCCTGACCATGTCCAAGCACCCGATGTTGAATAAACCCGCCCTGGGTGCGGATGGCAAGATCGAGATCAAGCGCAGCGACTTTGGCATGGCTGCCAATGTGCCCCATGTCGGTGATGAGGTCACCATCCGTATCGCCCTGGAGGCCATCGCGCCCTGATCCAGACCTGCCCGCCGTTGCAGGAAATCCAGTTACAGGATTTCCTGCACCACTTCCAGGGGACGCGCCAGACGCGTCCCTTTTTCCGTCACCACAATGGGACGATTCAGCAAAATGGGGTTGGCTTCCAGGGCAGCGAGCAACTCCTCGTCGCTTAAATCCGGATTGTCCAGATTCAACTCGCTGTAAATCGCTTCTTTGCTACGCATGGCCTCACGCACCGTCAGACCCGTGGCCGCAATCAGCGCTTTGAGTTCGCTGCGCGACAAGGGGGTTTTCAGGTATTCAATGATCTCGGGCTCCCGTCCTTTTTCTCGCATCAGGACCAGGGCATTGCGCGAAGTGCTGCAGCGCGGATTATGATAGATTTTGCTCATAACAGTCTTTGACTTCCTATAAACCGTATTCAGGCAAACAATAGTAGCCCAGCGCTGCCGGCCCCGTCATCCGGCCTGCTTGCGGCAAACAGGCCCGCATCTTCATTCAGCCAGGAGAACCCATGATCGACCTGTATTACTGGACCACTCCCAACGGACATAAAATCACGATGTTTCTGGAAGAGTCCGGTCTGCCTTACACCCTGTACCCCGTCAATATTGCTCAGGGCGACCAGTTCAAACCCGAGTTCCTGCGTATCGCCCCCAATAATCGCATTCCCGCCATTGTCGACCACGCTCCGCAAGACGGCGGCGCGCCCATCTCCTTGTTTGAGTCAGGCGCCATCTTGCAGTATCTGGCCGAAAAAACCGGACAATTCCTGTCCGCAGACTTGCGCATCCGCACCGAAACCTTGCAGTGGCTCTACTGGCAAATGGCAGGGCTGGGCCCCATGGCCGGTCAGAACCATCATTTCAATGTGTATGCCCCGGTAAAAATCGAGTATGCGATAGATCGTTATGTGCGTGAGACAGGTCGCCTCTATGGCGTGCTCAACAAGCATCTGGCGCAGCGCGACTTTATCGCCGGAGACTATTCCATTGCGGACATGGCCAGTTACCCCTGGATTGTCTCGCATGAGCGCCAAGGCCAGAACCTGGACGACTTTCCCCATTTGAAGCGTTGGTTCCAGCGTATTGCCGAACGACCAGCTACGGGTCGTGCCTACGCACTGGTCGAGACAATCAACCCAGGCTCTCCCGTCCATGATGAGAAAGCCCGTCAAATCCTTTTTGGCCAAGACTCCAAAACCATTCGATAGGACTACGACTCCATGACCTTACAGCGCCCTTATCAGCTGCTGCTTATTGGCCTGACAACCCTGGCTCTGTCGGCGTGCTCCAGCACGCCAAGCTCCAATATTTCCCTGATCCCCACGCAAACCCAGGATCAGACGGAAAAAGACGGTGTCTTTACCCAATCCCTGAACTACAAGCACATCAAGCCTGGCTGTACCGGCGAATGCCCGCGCCTGGAAGTCAAATCCCTGATTTTCCCCGGTAATCCTGAGCTAACCGGGCTGGTCGATGAAAGCCTGGCACACATGACCGTCATCACCGACCGCCATCCCGGTTATCGTGGTTTGAAAGAGTTCGAGAACTACTACTGGGCCACGGCCAATCATCGCGATGAAGTTCATCTGTCAGCCCGTACGCGCTACCGCAACCGCGATCTGACCGTTGTAGAGCTAAGTTCAGGCATTTACATGACCGGTGCCGCTCACGGTATTACGGCCACGCAGTTCATCAACTGGGACAATCGCCTGAAAATGGCCCTGCCCCTGGATCGTATTATCGCCCCAGGCAAGATCAAACCTTTCCAGGAACTGGTACGTCAAGCCCATCAGAACTGGCTCTCCGGCCTGAGCGAAGCGCGCGAGGATCGCGCCGGCTGGGACAGAATGTGGCCTTTCCAGCCCGCTCAGAATATTGCGCTGACGGACCAGGGGCTGTTGGTGAAGTACAACCCCTATGAGATCGCCCCCTATTCCTTCGGTCAGCCTGAGTTCTTGCTGCCTTACTCCCAATTGAAAGGCATATTGCGCCCCGACTATCTGCCCGCCAACTAGCCAAACCGCTTGACTGAGCAGACAGGCGGCCTTCCTCTGGCTGCCTGTCCTAGCCCACACGCTGTTGCACGCTACCCCAAGCCCGGCATCGCTGCCCTGCCGATCCGAAACCCAGCCTGCTGCCAGCGCCCTGTTCCCTCTTTACCTGGTCCCGCCATCATGTCTGATAATTTGTTCCGCTTTCACGACCTGTTTGCCCAATTGGGTTTGCCGAACTCACCTGAGGCGATTGCCCGCTTTCTGAACGAACACCGCCCCTTGCCCAACGACGTCCTGCTGGCGGATGCCCCTTTTTGGGATGCCTCCCAGGCGGATTTCATTCGGGAAAAACGCCTGCAGGATGCGCCCGAATGGATTCAGGTCATTGATCAACTCAGCGAAGCGCTGCGTGAGACCAGGGACGTCGTAAGTTCAGATAGGCCTTGTCGTGTGCTGGCCCTCTCTGGGAGCCTGCGCCAGGGCTCTTTCAATACCGCCTTGGCTCATGCAGCCCAAGCCCAGGCCCCTCAGGGCATGACGGTTGAAGTGGCAACCTTGCACGGCATCCCCCTGTATGACGGCGATCTCGAAAGCAGCAACGGCATTCCAGAGGCGGTACTGAGCTTGAAAGCAAAAATTCTGAATGCAGACGCGCTCCTTCTGGTCACCCCCGAATACAACAATGGCGTACCCGGCGTGTTCAAGAACGGCATTGACTGGCTATCACGCACTGATAGGAACGCCATTTTCTCAGGACGTTTAACGGGGTTGGTCGGTGCCTCCATGGGGGGATTTGGCACGATTTCATCCCAGGCGGCCTGGCTGCCCACACTGAAAATGTTGGGTGTGTCCCTCTACAGCGGGGGCTCTTTGATGGTGTCTCGCGCACAGAACTCCTTTGACGCAGCGGGCACGTTACACGATGAGCACACCCTGAACCTGCTGAGCACGTATCTGCAGGGTTTCCACCGTTTTGTCCAGGCCTCCCAGCCAAGCAGAGCACATCAAACAAGCGCGTAACCGACACGGCCAGAAGTGCCGGGTGGCCTGATCGCTTTTACAAAGCAAATCGACACGCACAGGTACAACAGAAAACGGTGGGACCAGCACCAGCAAGCCTTACAAGTTCGCCGTCTCAGCAAAAAGGAGCCTTGAAGGCTCCTTTTTTATTGCCCAAGGCTTAAGGCTGAACGGGCTTGTCGAAACGATCCAGATCAAAGTAACGACTGGTACCACTGGAAGCGGCGGGAGCAGAACTTGTACTGTCCGCCGCAGGCGAAGCGGCAGGCTCGACCGTGACAGTCTGGACCCGATTAAGATCGGGCTGCTCCACGCGTTCGGGCACACCATAGGTCTGTACACTCTCTCCCGAAGATGATCCTGCGGGAGGAGGAGTCGAGCCGGCCTTGCGGGCAAGCGTCTGTTCGAGATAGGCGGCCAATTGATCGTGGTTGGCTGAACGCGCCCAGTCTGCAGCGCTCAAACCCTGGGCATTTTGCATGCCTGGGTCTGCACCGGCCGCCAATAACAGATCCACCACCGCACGTTTGCCCGATAAGGCCGCCATCATCAAGGGACTGGTACCGTCGGGTGCGGGCGCATTCACAATCGCTTTTTGCGACAGCAGGTAGCGTACCGTGTCTTCATGACCTTTAGAGGCTGCGTAGTGCAAGGGCGACCAACCCACTCGGTTCACTTGCCCTCCTCGTGCCTGCAAATCACGTAAACGGTCGGTTTCCCCCATCAGGGCCAGATACATCATGGGGGTTTCACGGGCCTCGTTCTCGATGTTCACATTGGTTTGGCGATTGGCCAGCAAGGTATCCACCACTTTCCAGGACTTGTTGCGGATCGCCAGCATCAAAGAGGGATTGCCCTTGGAGTCCACCGCATTAGGGTTCGCCCCTTTGATGAATTCCTGCTCAATGATGTTGGGGCGATCATTTTCCAGCGCCAAATACCAGTTCCGGCTTTCCAACTCAGGCTCCTGCGCCTGCACAGAGGTGGACATCAGCAGGGCCAGAGGCAGCATCATGGAAAGAACAGGCTTTCTTATTACTTTTTTATTAAAAATCATTATCTTAAGTCCTTTTCTTAAGGTGCTTGATGAGGTATTGAAGCGGAAAAACAAGCTCTTTCGAATCTCAAGCCGTTCCCTCTTGGCAGTAGGTATTTTCTCAGAAAAAGGATCATATAAATCCGCTAAGAAATTGATAATAAACAGCAATATAGTCTTAAAAATCTGGAAATACCTCAGACACTAAGCGCCCGTCAAAGACGTGCGTGGCTAGCATGACCGCGCTGCCTTGTTTGTCAATATCGCCGCCTATGCCTCCGACCGGAGCGAGGGCTTATCCGCGTTCACCCCATCCTGAAAACACAGGCACTACTTATTTAAAATCAATCACTTAGCCTGACTATTTGACACATTACCTAAGAATCAAAAGGCATCCCACATTCTGCTAGCTATGCTCTACTCAATCCCGCAGAGTAGTAAACGAATTTCTAATTCAGATTAACTTAGAGCCGTACCTTATTGAATAATCTGAAAAAATTCTCTGTGCTGGCTTCTTCCACCTCCTTGACGGAAATACCCCGCAATTCTGCAATCTTCTCGGCCACATGAATGACCAGAGCAGGATTATTGGTTTTACCTCGATACGGAACTGGAGCCAGAAAGGGCGAATCGGTTTCAATCAGCAAGCGGTCCAGCGGCACCCGTTGCGCCACGTCTTGGAGCTGGGTGGCATTTTTGAAGGTGACGATGCCCGAGAAGGAAATGTAGAAATTCAGGTCCAGGGCCGCCTGCGCCACTTCCCAGGTTTCCGTAAAGCAATGCATGACGCCCCCCGCAAGCTGAGCCTGCTCCTGGCGCATGATCGCAATCGTGTCCTCACTGGCTGAACGCGTATGAATAATCAAGGGCAGGCCCGATTCACGGCTGGCCCGTATATGGGTACGGAAGCGCTCGCGCTGCCACTCCAACGGCTCTTGCAAACGGTAGTAATCCAGGCCCGTCTCTCCGATAGCCACGACTTTCGGGTCCTGAGCCAGCGTCACCAGCTCCTGCACGGTGGGCTCGGTCACCTTTTCGTAGTCCGGATGTACACCGACCGAGGCAAACAAATGGGTATGCGGACGGACCAACTCCATCAAACCGGGCCAGTCGTCCATATCGACGCTGACCACTAGCGCACAGCCCACCTGGTTCTGACGCATCTTATCCAGAATGGCGTCCAGATTTTCAGCAAGTTCGGGAAAGTTAAGATGGCAATGCGAATCAACAAACATGATGAGAGGTACTTTTCTTAAACACGACGACATGCCTGGTGCAAGCGGTCCAAGGCATGATGAACCAACAATTTAGCATTGAGCGGATGATTGCCCAGCGCCTTTTGCTGAGCCAGCCATTTGAGCGCTTCGGTAAGGGCCGCCGAATTGGCCTGAGCCGCCAGCGCATCAATCTGTTTTTGCAACGAGGGATAGTAACGCGCCGACTGGGCAAAACCACTTAACTGAATATCAACGAACAAACGTTGCCAATGATCGACCCATTCCTGAACCGGAAGTTTTTCCAGCGTATCGGCCAGCGACAAGTCCGCTTCACGGCCAGCTTTCAAGACACCCTCGATCCAGGCACTGAGCCAGTCCGGACACGGCGCCTGCATCGCCTCACTGGCGCTGAACGCCTTTAAAGGAGCCCCCCCCCAGGCTGCCAACCAATCAGATGCGTGCTCTAGCCCCTGCTGCTGCAGCCATTGCACCGATTGCTGAGCATCCGGTACCGGCAAAGGCAAGCGGCGACAGCGTGAGACAAGCGTTGGCAGCAGTCGATCGGGGGCATCGGCCACCAGCAAAAAAACAGTACGATCGGCCGGTTCCTCCAACACCTTCAGCAAGGCATTGGCAGACACCAGATTCAAGGCCTGAGCCGGATACACGACCGCGACGCGCCAGCCTCCCCGATGCGTGGCCGTATTGAACCAGTGCTGCAACTGTCGCAACTGCTCCACCCGGATTTCCCGAGACGGATTTTTACGGGCTGCCGCGTCCTTGGCCAGATCGCCCTCCTGCATGTCGGGTCCCTGCTCCTCCAAGGCAATCGCATCAGGACGCAACAGACGCAAATCCGGGTGATTGCCCCCACGCACCCACTGACAGGCCTGACAGTGGCCGCAAGCCAGTCCCTGAACAGGCTGCTCGCACAATAAACTGGCTCCAGCCGCCCGGGCGAACTGCGTCTTGCCGATACCGGGCAGACCATGGATCAGCCAGGCATGGGCAAAACGCTCTCGATTACCCAGCCAGGCCTGAGCCGTCTCGATTTGCCAGGGTAGAAAAGTCAAACTATCAGACACCGTATTGCCTCAAGGTTGCACATCAACAGGCCTGATTCACGCCAGAAAGACAAGATGGTCTCCCTTGCCTGAACGGCTCAGCGCACATTGTAATATGAACCGGTAAAATGCCTGCTCCACTACCAAGGATGATGAAGTGAGCTTATTGATCGGGCTGGCCGCCAAAGCGCGTTCAGGCAAAGATACCGTGGCCAATCTTTTGCTGGCCCACTCCCCTTTACTGGCTGCCTATGCCTTGGCCGACCCTGTCAAAATGGGCTGCGAGGTGCTGTTTGGCCTGAGTCCCGCCCAGGCCTGGACTGACGACAGCCTGAAAGAAGTCCCTATCGCGCTATGGCAGCGCTCCCCGCGGCAGTGCTTTCAGTTGCTGGGAACAGACTGGATGCGCGAACGCGATCCCGATCACTGGTTGCGCCGCGCCCAACATCTGCTGAAGTTCGGGCCAGGCGCCGCCCTGGTTCGCAAACCGCAGGACTATTCGGTCTGGGCCCTGGCTTTGCCCGCTCTTTACGGCTTGTCGGCCGAACAGTTGGACGGCGAGCAAGCCGACCGTGTGGACAGCTTTTGGGGACTCAGTCCACGTCAGGCCGTTGAACACCTGCGCAGCCGGGTCCTGTCGCAGTATCCCGACTTCGAGCAACGCCGTCAGGCCTTGCCCCTGCGTGCACCGAGCCACCAGCTACCGGATATGAGCCAGGCACGCTGCCTGCTGATTAAAGATATTCGCTACGAAAACGAAGCCGACTTCATCCGTCAAAATGGCGGGGAGATATGGCATATTGAACGCCCTGGCAACCCGGTCATCAGCCAGCACTCCTCGGAATGGGGGATCGCGCGTGCCCCGCAAGACTACCTGATCCGAAACGATGCCGGCTTGCCAGAGCTGGCAAACAAGGTCCATGACCTCTGGCGCGGATTTACCCAGCGCCACGGCTTGCTGGCGTAAGAGGCCGCCAGCTCGGCCCCGGTCGGACAGGATCTGCCATGGCCGGCCTTCCTTCATCGAGCGCCGGCCTGTCTTGCACTCTGGCGCTAACGCTTGAGAATGTACTTGGCCACGGCCCGGTTATGCGCCGCCAGATTGGCCGAGAACTCGCTGGTACCGTCACCCCGCGACACAAAATAGTAAAAATCGTGCTTTTCCGGATGCAAAGTCGCCAATAAGGAGGCCTTGCCCGGACTGGCGATCGGAGTGGGCGGCAGACCCGCACGAGTGTACGTGTTCCAGGGCGTATCGGTTGTCAAATCACGCTTGCGGATACGACCCTCATAGGCTGAACCCATTCCATAAATCACCGTCGGATCCGTCTGCAAAGGCATACCCACGCGCAAGCGGTTCATGAACACCCCCGCCACTCGCGCCCGATCCTGGCTGTGACCCGTCTCACGTTCCACAATGGAGGCCATGATCAGCGCCTCATAAGGCGTTTTCAACGGCAAATCAGGATCACGGTCGGCCCATAACTGCTCCAAGAGCTCCTGCTGGGCCAGAAAACCGCGTCGCAAGATATCCACGTCAGCCGTACCCGGAACAAAGACATAGGTATCGGGGTAAAACAAACCTTCGGGATGTCCGACTTCAACACCCAGGCGGCTTAACAAATCGGCATCGCTGACCTCGCCCAAGGTCTGTCGAACCTGCGGGTTGTTCGCCAGCGTGTCACGAATGCGCTGATAGGTCCACCCCTCCGGAATGGTCAGGCGGGTCTGCAGCATATTGCCGCTGGACATCCGCTCCATCACTGTCCAGGGGGTATCACCACGCACCGCCTCATAGGCGCCGGCCTGCAGCGAGGTATCCAGACCCGTCAGGCGCGCCATCCAGACGAAGGCGTCCTCCTGGATATCAATGCCAGCCTGCTGCATGCTGCGCGCAATCGCACGCGGCCCTGAACCGGCAGGGACCACATAATCAATGCGTTCAGCACTCATGTTCACGGGCAGCTTCTTGGCCCAATACCAGGCGCCACCCGCGAGAACACAGGCGGCAACCACCACAAGGCCCAACAGGGCAGAGAAGATTTTGACGTTTTTTTTCATGCGAGCGCTATTGTAAACAGAATGGGGCGGCCTGTTCTTGACGATGTGTCACAAGGCGGCATGGAAATGACGTGCGCCGATCGTCCCCTTAACACGCGAACACGCACATGCCCTGTTGTCAGCGGGGATATGAGTCTGGAACAGGCCCTACCCACGGTATGATTGATGTTTAAATTTATTCTTTCGCTCAGCCATGACCGGAATGTCTGCCCCTCTCTCGTTCACCTTGCCCGATTTGTGCGTCCTCCAGTTTCAGGGAGCGGATGCCGTCCCCTTTCTTCATGCCCAAGTCAGCAATGACCTGGAGCATCTGGCTGCCGATCGTGCCTGTCTGGCCGCCTACTGCACCGCCAAAGGGCGCAGCCTGGCGACCCTGGTGCTCTGGCGCGAAGCGACCGACACCGTATTTGCTCTGGTGCGTCGTGATCTCAGCGAAGCGCTGATCAAGCGCCTGCGCATGTTCGTGCTGCGCAGCAAGGTCACCATCAGCCTGGCCGAGTTGCAGGTTTATGGTGTGGCCGATCAATCTGCCGCCCAAGCCGTCTGGAATTTGCAGCGCGAGGGTGGCGACACCCTGATTCAAGCCCCCGGCACGCTGGAGGGCATGAATCGGCACTGGCGGATTTCTTCGCAGCAAGATGCGAACGCGCAGGCTTCTGAAGGCCTTTGGGAAACAGCAGATATTTTGGCGGGCTTGCCCTGGATCAGCGCCGCTACGCAGGACCTGTTCATTCCCCAGACCCTGAACCTGGACCTGATCGACGGGATCAACTTCAAAAAAGGCTGTTATCCCGGCCAGGAGGTCGTGGCGCGCAGCCACTATCGGGGCACCATCAAGCGTCGCATGATGGCCGCCCGCACGGACCGGCTGGATGCGCCCCCTGCGGGCCAGGAAGCAGCAGACGTATTCTTAGTCCCGTCCGAGGGAGGGGCCGAGCCGATCGTTGCCGCCCGTATCATTAATCGTGCCTGGCAGGCCCAGCAGCAGCGTCTGTACGTCTTGATGGAAGTGGTACTGGCGGACCTGGAGCAAGGCCAGTTTCAACTGGAGCAAGGACAGGCACTGGAATTGCAGCCCCTGCCCTACGCTCTCCCAGAACTTAGCGCCTCTGACGGTACAAATTAAGAATGCTGGAAAAATCCAGTCCGGCATTCTGACCCTGGGCCGCATGCAAGGCGAACAGGTTACGGGCCAGTTCGCCTAACGGCGTCGCGCTATTTTGGCTCACGGCGGCATCCGCAGCCAGACCCAGGTCCTTGAGCATCAGACCGGTGGCAAAGCCCCCCTGATAGTCACGCGAGGCCGGCACATCCGGCATGACACCGGGCCATGGGTTGTACAGTTCGGTGGCCCAGTTGCGCCCCGAGCTGCGCGCCATGATGGACGACAACACGGCAGGGTCCAGACCATGGGCAACGCCCAGCGCCAAGGCTTCAGCGGTACCCGCCATCAAAATTCCCAACAGCATATTGTTGCAAATCTTGGCAACCTGACCCGCACCGGCTTTACCGGCGTGGAAAATGTTCTTGCCCATCGCATCCAGATAAGGACGCGCCTTTTCCAGCGCCTGATCCTCACCCCCAACCATAAAGGTCAAGGTACCGGCAATTGCGCCACCCGTACCACCGGAGACAGGCGCATCCAGCATCAACAAGCCCAGCTTGGCTGCCTTGGTCGCCAGATCCTGGCTGGTTTGCGCATCAATCGTGCTGCAATCGACCAGCACCGTGCCCGGGGCCACCGCCTGCAGCAAGCCGTTCTCGCCCTCGTAAACCTGACGAACATGGCGACCAGCGGGCAGCATGGTAAAAACCATCTGTGCCTCTTTGGCGATTTGCGCGGCTGACTCGCCCACCTGCGCCCCCGCCGCCTGCAATTCCTTCATGGCTTCCGCATTCAGGTCAAAGACTTTCAAACGATGACCGGCTTTGAGCAGATTCAGCGCCATGGGTTTGCCCATATGGCCCAGCCCGATAAATGCAATCGTGTTACTCATTTTGTCTCCTCGTCATTATGAAAACGGCGCCGTCAGGCGCCGCAGCGGTCTGCCTGAATTACAGGTCAGCCAAGGGATGAGTCCTGTCTGCAGGCCACGCCGGAACAAAAAAGCGTTCCACCCAGCGGGCATCGGCCTGTTCCAGCGACGCCGGATTCCAGCGTGGCTGTTTGTCCTTGTCAATCAGCAGTGCGCGTATGCCTTCCTGGAAATCGCCTTGCACGCCACACTGGAGCGAGACGATGTATT
This sequence comes from Alcaligenes ammonioxydans, assembly GCF_019343455.1. NCBI lineage: Bacteria > Pseudomonadati > Pseudomonadota > Betaproteobacteria > Burkholderiales > Alcaligenaceae > Alcaligenes > Alcaligenes ammonioxydans. The sequence continues at coordinate 2,056,634 of NZ_CP049362.1, forward strand.
CCAGACGGAAAACATCGGCCAAGGACAGGTGGTGCACGCGCTCCAGTAGCTCAAAGGACAAGCGAGCCGAACCAGGAGCCCCTTTGGCGAAGGTTTGTGCAGCACGCGACAGCCAGGGGTCGGCACTATCCTGCCACTGCTGCAGAGCCTGTGTCATGCGTTCAAATTCACGGCTGGCGCAGACATCACGCAGCATGGCGTAATTTTGCTCCAGTGGGCCGCTATCGGGGCGAGCGCCCTCTGCCAGAGTGCGCAGGACCTGATGCAGGCTGCTGTCACGAGCAGCGCGTTCATCAGACCAATCCGTGGCTTGCAGGGCCTTGAGCAAGGCGTCGAAATGCGCTCGTGGCAAGTACGCATCCGCCAAGCCCAGGAACAGGCAGTCCGAGGCGTTGATTTGCGCGCCGCTCAGGGCCAGGAAATGGCCGATCCCCGCAGGCAGATGCGACAGCATCCAGGTACCGCCCACATCCGGGAACAGACCAATGGAGATCTCGGGCATGGCAAAACGCGTGGTATCTGTCACCACACGATGGCTGGCGCCGTTGAACAGGCCCACGCCCCCACCCATCACGATACCGTCACCCCAGCACAAAATCGGCTTGGGGAAGGTATGGATCAGATAGTCCAGGCGGTACTCCACATCGAAAAATTCGCGGGCGTACTCATTATTCCAGGCCGAGCCCCCCTGGTTCTTTTGCATCGAGGCGTACAGCGAATGCAGATCGCCCCCTGCGCACAGCGCCTTTTCTCCGGCACCGCGCAAGACGATCATGGCAATACTGGCGTCCTGCGCCCATTCCTGAAACTGCTTGAACAGCAGCTGGCACATTTCCAGATTAAGTCCATTCAGGGCTTGCGGGCGGTTCAGCGTAGCAACACCGATCGCCTTCCCGTTCTGGCCGGGCAGCCGATCAAACAAAACAGAATCCGTCATCGAATATCAGCTCCAAGATCAATGATTTGTCGTGCAATGATGACACGCATGATCTCGTTGGTGCCTTCCAGTATCTGGTGCACCCGCGTATCGCGCACCAGACGCTCGACAGGATAATCCTTCAGGTAACCATAACCGCCAAACAGCTGTTGCGCATCCACGCAGGCCTGAAAACCCAGATCGGTGGCCATACGTTTGGCCATGGCGCAGTAGGTACTGGCCTGGCTGCTACCGGCGTCCAGATGAGAGGCCGCCAGCCGCACCATTTGGCGGGCAGCCACAACGCTGGTCAGGATATCGGACAATTTGAACTGCAGCGCCTGAAACTGATCCAGCGGCTTGCCGAACTGGCGGCGCTCCTGCATATACTGACGGGCCGCATCATAAGCGCCTTGGGCGGCGCCTACCGAGCAGCAGGCGATATTGATGCGCCCACCGTCCAGGCCCTTCATGGCCAGTTTGAAGCCCTCGCCTTCCTGGCCCAGCAGGGCCGAGGCAGGAACGCGCACGCGCTCAAAGGTAATGCCGCGCGTGGACTGACTGTTCCAGCCCATTTTCAGTTCTTTGCGACCATAGGTAATACCCGCCGCATCCGCAGGAACCACAAAAGCCGAAATGCCTTTGGGACCGTCGCCTCCGGTACGGGCCATCACCACCAGCACATCGGTATCGCCCGCTCCGGAAATAAAGGCCTTGCTGCCACTGATCAGATAGTCATTGCCGTCACGCTCGGCACGGGTACGCAGCGACGCCGCATCCGAACCCGAACCAGGCTCTGTCAAGCAATATGAGCCCAGTTTCTGTCCGCTGCTGAGCAGTTCGCCCCATTGGGACTTGACCTCATCCGTGCCCCAGGTGCCAACCATCCAGGTCACCATATTGTGGATCGTCAGAAATGCCGTGGTCGAGGGATCAACCGCCGCCATTTCCTCAAACACCAGGCTGGACTCCAGACGCCCCAGCCCCAGGCCGCCGATGGACTCCGGAGCATACAAGCCGCAAAAACCCAATTCACCCGCTTTACGGAAGGCCTCGATCGGGAAAATCTGTTCCTCGTCCCAATGCGCCGCATGGGGTGCCAGCTCACCTTGCGCAAACTCGCGAGCCGCTTGCGCAAACGCGTTCTGATCGTCTGTCAGTATCATGTCCGTCTCCTTATTTTTACCCACCATAATGCGAGCTGCCCCCTTTAGTTGTCGTGCTGATGACAATCAGCCGTTTCATAGGGGGCAGTGCAAGGCAGGAGGCGACAGTCTAGCCGAAAGTAGCGGCCTGACGCGCAGGCGCAGAAGAACTAGGCGCGGACGGGCTTGCGGCGGGGTCGGGCAGCAGCGCGAGCCGCCAGCTTGTGCGCATAGCGACGGCGGCGGGAGTCCATGGGGTCAAAGACCAGTTCACGGTAGATCTCAACGCGATCCTGATCACGCAACACCTGATCGAGCTGACAGCGCTGGCCATAGACGCCGACCTTCAAGCCCTCCAGGCCCGACGCCTCATCCAGGGGCGGCAAGCCACATTCACGCAATCCTTGCGCAATACCGGCCTGTAGCAAAGCGTCACGCACACAACTGCCAGCCGGCAGGCGCAAGGCGGCTTTCCAGACCTGGGCCTGGGTTGCCACCACAACGCTAACGGATAATTCAGTCACCGTACACCTCTTGTGCGCGACGGGTGAAGGAGTCGATGAAACTGTTGGCAACACGGTTGAAAATGGGACCGACCACCATCTCCAGGGCGCGACTTGAAAATTCGTACTCCATGGTGAACACGATCTTGCACCCGTCTTCCCCCAAGGGCGTAAACTGCCAGTCCCCCGTCAGGGCAGAAAACGGCCCTTTGACCAGGCGCAGCACAATGCGGTTAGGATAGTCGTGTTCGTTACGGGTGGTGAAGGTCTGGCGAATACCCGCGATGCTGATGGTGACTGAGGCTTCCATCCCCTTTTCGTCGCGCTGGCTGACACTGGCGCCACCACACCAAGGCATGAACTCAGGGTATTTTTCCACCTCTGCAACCAGGTCAAACATCTGTTCGCAGCTATAAGGAAGAAGGACGGAGCGTTTTACTGTATGCATCAGGTCTGGTTAATAGATAGAATGTTCTGATTTTACAATCTATGGTTGGCAATTAATTCATGAGTATTGTTGATAATCGCAAGGCTACCCACGAATACTTTATCGAAGAGCGCTTTGAGGCCGGTCTGGTCCTGGAAGGCTGGGAGGTCAAGGCGATCCGGGCTGGGCATGTCCAGCTCAAAGAAAGCTATGTCATCGTGCGCGAGGGCGAGTTGTTTATTTTGGGCATGCACGTCAGTGCCTTGCCCACCGCCTCAACCCATATCCGGCCCGACGCGACTCGTACCCGTAAACTGCTACTCAAAGCCGAGGAGATCAGTAAACTGATCGGCAAGGTTGAGCAGCGCGGTTACGCCCTGGTTCCCCTGAACCTCCACTACAAGAAAGGTCGTATCAAGCTGGACTTCGGTCTGGGGCGCGGTAAAAAACTGCACGATAAACGTGATGTCTCCCGCGACAAAGACTGGAAGCGCGAACAAGAACGCTTGATGAAACACGACACCCGCCGTAAGACAAATGAATAAAACGGGCTGAAAAGCCCGTTTTGTTCTAAATCTCAATGTAATTTAACACGAGGGGCGGCCCGTTTGCTGAGCAAGCGGCCCAAAGCCAGGGTTGCGGTACGTGCAAACCCCAAAATCGCCATGTAATGCATCAGGTGCAGGCTCATGTACATGATGCGCGCCAGCAGCCCTTCCACAAACCAGCTTTTGCCGGACAGCACCCCCATCAGGCTGCCGACACCGCGACTGTGGCCCACCGATACCAGCGAACCATAATCCTTGTAAACAAAGGGCGCTTCATCAACCGGCCTGCCCTGAATGCGTGCCGCCAGCCGTTTGCGCAAATAGCTGGCCTGCTGGTGAGCGACCTGGGCACGGGCAGGCAAAAACTGACCCTCTTTGTCCCATGGCACCTGTGCGCAGTCTCCCAAGGCCCAGATGTAAGGGTCCGGCGTGGCCAGGCAGGCATCGAGCACCAGTTGATTGATTCGGTTAACGGGCAGACCGAACTGCGCCAAAAAGGCGGGGGCTTCAATTCCAGCCGCCCAGACGCAGAGATCATTGGGATATTGCCCCCCTTGCGCGTCCTCAATGTAATCAGCGGCCACTCGGCTGACCCTGACCGAGGTACGCACGGCCACGCCACGCTGCGCCAGCAAACTTTGCGCGGTGGCAGACAGTTTGGGCGGCAAGGCTGAAAGAATACGATCGGCACCTTCCAACAGGGTAATGCACACCTCGCGGTCAGAACTGCTGCCTGGAATACTGTAAATACTCAAATCCGCACGAGCCTCGAGCAGCTCAGCGGCCAGTTCCACCCCGGTTGCCCCGCCCCCCACAATATTGATATAGAGTGGCGCCCCCGGTTCTCGCTGCGCGCGACGGGTCACACTGATCAGTTCATTGAGCAACTTCAAACGAAAACGCTCGGCCTGATGTGTCGAGTCCAGCGCCAGCGCATGCTCATGGGTGCCCGGCGTATTGAAAAAATTCGATTTGCTACCCACAGCCATCACCAAGGTGCCGTAGCTCAGCCTACGCTCGGGAAAGACCTCGTCATGATCGGGCCCCAGAACCGGGGCCAGCGTGATCGTGCGTCGGGCACGGTCTATGCCGGTCATCTCACCTTGAATAAAGGTAAAGCCACAATCGCGCGCCAGCATGAAATACGACAGGCCCTCGCGATGAATATCCAAGGTGCCCGCAGCAACCTCATGCAAGGACGGCTTCCAGATATGGTCGCTGTCTTTATCGACCAAAAAGATATGCTGGCGCCCGAACTGACGCCCCAGCTTGGCGGCCAGCTCCAGCCCACCTGCCCCACCCCCAACGATTACCACTTGATACGGCTGCGTAGTAGACATCCAAAACTCCTTGGGACTTACCTCAAGCAAAGAGAGTATCAGAACCGTCGCCTTATACTTTAAATCAAAACAGATAAGGACTATAGCGATACGCAAACACGATCTGGGTCACTCAGCCAGACGAGCTTGTGGACCGCCAAGGACCCGTGCTGTTTTTAGAGGCCTGAATGGGTAGCAGATCAAAGACTGACGCAAAGAAATACGTCTTTGCGTGGTGCATGGCGTAAAATCGGGACGTTAGTCTTGCCTTCCCTTAACGATCGAAATAGGGCAGCAGCACAACAGCCATTGATACGGTATGATGCTGACTTTGTCCTGTTCACTTCCTTTCTGCCTGCCACTATGCATGACGATGTTCCCCGAAAATCCCAACGTGCGACTCGAAAGGGGCGCGAACGCCGCGACAAAATCCTGGAAGTCGCTTCCGAGGTTTTTCGTGAGAATGGTTTTGAGGCTACGTCCATGTCCCAAATCGCCGCATTGGCAGGCGGTTCCAAGGGCACGCTCTACAATTACTTCCCCTCCAAAGAAGACCTCTTGCTGGCTGTCCTGCTGACGGGAGCCCAGAGATTTACCGAGCAGGTCCTGACCAAGCTGGACTATGAAGGTGATATTCGCGAGGAGTTGCGGCGTTTCCTGCTTCCCATGTTGAGCAACCTGTACTCGAAGCAAACGGCTCAACTGCTACGTATTGTGGTTTCGGTAGGTGGCCATAGCGATATTGGCAAGCGCTTCATGGACATGCTGGACGACCAGATCTGGGATGGTGTGAAGCGTTTTTTTGCCCGCCACATCGAGCGCGGCACCCTGCGCAAGCTGGACCCGACCTTAATGGTGGAACACTTTCGCTGCCTGAGTGAAAGCGAGATTGTGCTGCTGCTCATGGGAGCCATGGAGCCCTGGAGCGAAGAACGCATTCAAAACGAAACCGAACACATTCTGGATATGTTCCTACACGTTTATCAGCTTGACCCAGCCAGTTAAGACACTGGCTTCCTGGAAACCTACCCGACTACGCTGCGCCGCCCGCAGCGTCTTTGCGCCGCCAACCCGGCACACGCACCCCACACACCGAGCCCGCCCTCTGCGCGAAGGCAGCCTAGCAAAGGGGCTTACACCCCTCCTTCCCTCTACCCTGTCCGATCGATAAGGAACTGCCCCTCCTAGGCCTGACCGTGTCCGTGTTCGCGAACGGTGCGTTGAAAAACCGTAGCGGCCTACAGAGACGTTTCGCAATATCGAAGGAGCGGCTAAGGCAAAAGCAAAGTCACTCACAGGGATTGAACCGCCAGCAAGATAACCCTGCCCCCAGATGCAACAACACCCCGGCCTGCCTATTGCACACCGGGGTGTTGTTGTGGCGCTTAGTCACTGGCTTCCGCCAGCACCCTGCCAGGCAGACGCTGGCAGGAATCAGGACTTAAGCCTTGGCCAGACGCTGCCAGGTGTCCACAACCGTGTCAGGGTTCAGCGACAGCGAAATAATGCCCTCTTCGCTCAGCCACTTGGCCAGATCAGGATGGTCGCTGGGGCCTTGGCCGCAAATACCAACGTATTTGTTCTGGGCCAGACATGCCTTGATGGCACGGCTCAGCATGAACTTCACCGCCTCGTCGCGCTCGTCGAAGTCGGCAGCCAGCAGTTCCATACCGGAGTCGCGATCCAGACCCAAAGTCAACTGAGTCATATCGTTGGAACCGATGGAGAATCCGTCAAAGTATTGCAGGAACTTGTCGGCCAAAATGGCGTTGGAAGGTACTTCGCACATCATGATCAGGCGCAGGCCGTTTTCGCCACGAGCCAGACCGTGGGAAGCCAGCAGATCAACCACACGCTCTGCCTGACCCAGGGTACGCACAAATGGCACCATGATCTCGACGTTGGTCAGACCCATTTCGTCACGCACTTTCTTCAGGGCTTCGCATTCCATCTTGAAGCATTCTGCGAAGTCTTCGGACAGGTAGCGAGCCACACCGCGGAAGCCCAGCATGGGATTCTCTTCCTCGGGCTCGTAGCGCGAACCACCCACCAGCTTGCGGTATTCGTTGGACTTGAAGTCCGACAAACGCACAATGACGGGCTTGGGGTAGAAGGAAGCGGCCAGGGTCGCGATACCTTCAGCCAGTTTCTCCACGAAGAAAGCACGTGGGCTGGCGTAGCCACGAGCAGCCGATTCCACCGCCTTTTTCAGGTCGCTATCCACATTGGGATAGTCCAGAACCGCCTTGGGGTGAATGGCGATGTTGTTGTTGATGATGAATTCCAGACGAGCCAGACCCACACCATCGTTGGGGATTTGCGAGAAGTCGAAAGCCAGTTGTGGGTTACCCACGTTCATCATGATTTTCAGACCGATCTCGGGCATCTGGCCCCAGCTGACTTCTTCGATCTCGGTTTCCAGCAGACCGTCGTAAATACGGCCTTCGTCGCCTTCCGCACACGACACCGTCACTTCCTGACCTTCTTTCAGCACGTCGGTGGCGTTGTTGCAACCGACCACGGCGGGGATGCCCAGTTCGCGAGCAATAATCGCAGCGTGGCAGGTACGGCCGCCACGGTTGGTGACAATAGCCGACGCCAGCTTCATGATGGGTTCCCAGTTGGGGTCCGTCATGTCAGTCACCAGCACGTCGCCGGGTTTGACCAGATCCATCTCGGAGGCGTCAGCCACGATGCGGACTTTACCCGAGCCGATCTTCTGGCCAATGGCGCGGCCAGTGACCAGCACCTCGCCCGTGGCTTTCAGGCGGTAACGCTCTTGCACATCGTTGCTGCCTTGCTGGGACTTCACAGTCTCGGGACGGGCTTGCAGGATGTAGATCTTGCCATCGATGCCATCACGGCCCCACTCAATGTCCATAGGACGCTGGTAGTGTTTTTCAATGATGGTGGCGTAACGGGCCAGTTCGATCACTTCTTCGTCGCTCAGGGAGTAACGATTGCGCTCGGACACAGGTACGTCCACGGTACGCACAGCGTGATCGGTGGTACGACTTTCGTCAAATTCCATCTTGATCAGCTTGGAGCCGATACGGCGGCTGATGATGGGGTAGTGACCGGAAGCCAGGGTTGGCTTGTACACGTAGAACTCGTCCGGATTGACCGAACCTTGAACCACGGTTTCGCCCAGACCATAGGAGGAGGTCAGGAAAACGACGTCCTTGAAGCCCGATTCGGTGTCCAGGGTGAACATCACACCGGCGCTGCCCTTGTCCGAGCGCACCATACGCTGAATACCCGCGGACAGCGCTACTTCAGCGTGAGCGTAGCCCTTGTGGACACGGTAGGAAATAGCGCGGTCGTTGTACAGGGAAGCAAACACGTGATGAATCTTGCTCAACACCTCGTCGATGCCCACCACGTTCAGGTAGGTTTCCTGCTGACCGGCAAAGGAAGCATCAGGCAAGTCTTCGGCGGTGGCGGACGAACGCACGGCAAAGGAACCCTTGCCGTCAGCGTCCAGCTCGGCAAACGCCTCACGTACGGCTTTTTCAAACTCGGCCGGGAACGGCGTGTCGATGATCCACTGACGGATTTCGGCACCGGCCGCAGCCAGTTCACGAACGTCGTCGGCATCCAAAGCGTCCAGACGCTGCTGAATGCGCTTGTCCAGATCGTTGTTTTTCAGGAAAACGCGGAATGCTTCGGCTGTGGTGGCAAAACCACCTGGCACGCGCACACCGGCATCGGCCAGTTGGCTGATCATTTCACCCAGCGAGGCGTTTTTACCGCCTACTGTGTCGACGTCCGTCATGCGGAGCTTGTCGAAACCAATTACGTAAGACATAAGTCACCTTGAATAGAAAAAAAAGCGTGTTTGCTTAAGACAGGGACCGTCACAGCGGTGTCTGTGCAATCTGTCTTAAGCAAACCTGCCTTTCCATACCCCGATTCGACCGGTAAATGGTAATCTTGCAAATTGTACCGTTTCCCGAGCTTTGTGCACGACTTATTCCATGTCTTCTTCTCCTATTGAGCGTACCGTCTTTGTCGTTTCCGACAGCACGGGCATTACCGCCGAAACTTTCAGCAACTCCGTCCTGTCGCAATTCGCTCAATTCGAATTTCAGGCCGTCCGGATTCCCTTCATCGACACCATCGAGAAAGCCCAGTCTGTCGCAGACCGCATCAATCAGTGTGCCCAGGACCAGGGTCAGCAGCCCCTGGTGTTCAGCACCTTGGTCGACCCCAAGATGGCCCACATCATTGGCGCGGCCAACTGCACTTTCCTGGATTTGTTTGGTGCCTTTGTACGACACATTGAGCGTGCTCTGGGCGTGAAATCCAGCCGTTCCGTAGGCCGTTCGCACTCGGGCGGCATGTCCAAGCGCTATAACAGCCGCATTGAAGCCATCAACTTCAGCCTGGCCCACGACGATGGCCAGTATGTGAATGGCCTGGAACAAGCCGATGTGATTCTGGTGGGCGTGTCACGCTGCGGCAAAACCCCGACCAGCTTGTACTTGGCCATGCAGTACGCTGTCAAGGCCGCCAATTACCCGCTGATTCCGGAAGACTTTCAGCGCGGCACCCTGCCAGCCACCCTGGCCCCCTACCGAAAAAAGATCTTTGGTTTATCCATTCATCCGGACCGCCTGTCCGAAGTGCGCAATGAACGTCGTCCCGACAGCAAGTACGCCTCGATTGAGCAGTGCCGCATGGAAGTCGCCGAGGCAGAACGCCTGATGCGCATGGAAGGCATCCCCTGGTTGTCGACCACGACCAAATCGATTGAGGAAATCTCCACCAAGATTCTGGATGATGTCGGTTTGGACCGCCGTTCTTACTGAAGTCGACGCCAGCGTTTGCCCGCAGTGCAACAAAGCGGAGCGGCAATGAGCGTAAGGCCTGAGTCGGTGTTTCACCGAACTCGGGCTTTTTTTATTTAACCCTTCTCCGGCCCACGTATCCCGCAGCACCAGCCGTATGTACGGCAGAATGTACCTCCCTGATCTGCCTTCGCCCCGGCTCTCAGGCGCGAGCATGCCCATCACGCTGGACGGCAGAGTCATCACCGCTTGTTTAGCCCCTCAAGACACGCCGCACGCGACATCGTCAAGGTCGTGGAGAGGGGGATTGCAAGGCTGTCTGTCCGACCCGTGCCACGACAAATTCAGCCCACGTCTTGCCCAGGCCACGCAAGGAGCATGCCGCTGCCACCCACCCACAGCAGCGCTATTACTTTCTATGCTGGCGACGCTGTTCGTACAAACACAGCGCCGTGGCAATGGCCACATTCAGGGACTCCACCCCGGGCGCCTGGGGGATGAACAAACGCTGGCTGGCTTTAGCCAGCAAAGCAGGACTGACGCCCTGCCCCTCGTTGCCAAACACCCATATTGCGTGTGCAGGCAAGGCAGATTCATACAGGTCTTGAGTGTCAGGCCCCAGAGAGGTCACCAAAACCGGCAAGCCGGCTTTCTCAAGCAGTTCCAGGCCCTCGACCTGCTCATGAATCTGAATAGAAAAATGCGCGCCTTGTGCGCTACGCAGCACCTTCTGGGACCAGACACTGGCGCAGCCCGGCGTCAAGTAGACCGCCTCCATGCCCACCGCCACGGCGGTTCGCAGTACGGTGCCCACATTGCCGGGGTCCTGCACCTGATCGAGCAAGACTGCACTTCCAGCAGGCGCTGTCCACGCCTGCCCGCGCGGCACACGCACAATAAAGCCGACGCCTTGCCCCTGGCCTACCTGGGACACCGCATTCATCAGCGTGGCATTGAACGTCACACTGAGATGACCCGGTAAAAAACGAGCCAGTTCCAACAGCTCGTCCGAATGGCGATCCATTTCAAACACCGCCAGTTCCGGCAAGCCACGGCGCTCCAGCCACATCTGGCAGAGATGGATGCCTTCCAACCAAATCAGCTGATCGCCCCCATCCAGCTCGCGTTTGTCGTGAGCCAGGCGCTGCACTCGTTTGAAAAGCGCATTATCTTTGGATTCAATCAGCCTCATTTTCTTCAACTTACCTAACTAGAGATGCGCGTACCGGCGCGAAACTTCGACGATGCTCGGGACACGGCCCGTGCTGGGACAAACGTTGCAGATGAAAGGCCGTCCCATAGCCTTTGTGCTGGTCAAAACCGTATTCGGGATAGTCTCGGTGCAATTCCAGACAGACTGCATCCCGCGCTGTTTTCGCCAAAATTGATGCAGCCGCAATGGCAGCATGGCTGGCGTCACCTTTGATGATGGCTTCTGCCGGGCAACACAGGCCAGTGGGAATGCGATTGCCGTCCACCAAGGCCTGTTCGGGTTTGACACTCAGGCCATTGCAGGCTCGCTGCATCGCCAACATGGCCGCGTGCAAGATATTGATGTCGTCAATTTCCGCCACACTAGCGCTGGCAATTTCCCAGGCCAACGCCCTTTCCTTGATCAACACCGCCAAGGCTTCACGCCGTTTGGCGGTCAGCTTTTTGGAATCATTCAGGCCTTCAATGGGATTGCTCGGGTCCAGAATCACGGCAGCGGCAAAGACGGGACCTGCCAGAGGGCCACGCCCTGCCTCATCCAGCCCCGCCACCAAACCCGCCGAGGCATTACTGACTAATAAATCCAGCTGCTTCATGCACGCGCCATATTCACAATGACCTCGGCCGCCAACGCGGGCGTATCCCGACGCAAGGTCAAATGCATTTCGGTAAAGACTTGCTCGATATGTGCCACATAGCTCTGATCGCTCAAGGCTTTCCAGCACTCTTGCGCCAGCTTCCTGGGCTCGGCGTCTTCTTGCAGCAGTTCAGGTACGACAAAATCCCGAGCCAGCACATTAGGCAAACCCACCCAAGGCACATAAGGCCGGTCCTGACCAGACTTCCACCGTATGATGCGCTCCATCATGGGGCTGAGCACATATGAAATAACCATAGGCCGCTTGTACAAGGCGGTTTCCAGACTGGCAGTACCACTGGCCACCAGCACAGCGTCACTGGCTTCCATCACCGTCCAGGCGGGTGGACGAACCACGCCTTCCGAATCAGGCTGACGAATACCGGCTGTATTGGCATCAATAATGTGCAAGTTACGGACGGGGTGTTGGGCCAGTGCTTCCTCAAATTCCTGACGGCGCTTAGGATTGACCATGGGCACCAGAATCATCAAATCCGGCTCCTGGTCCTGCAAGATCTGCACCGCCTGCAAAAAACGGGGTGACAGCATCTTGACCTCGGAAGACCGGCTGCCAGGCAAGACGCCCAATATACGCCCTGTCTCGGGCAAGCCCAGCCGCCGACGCGCGTCGGCCTTGTCCGGCTGCAAGGGAATATTCGCCGCCAGGGGGTGACCCACATAGGTCACGGGAATGCCTTCCTTCTCGTAGATCTCGGTCTCGAAAGGAAACAGCACCAACATGTGAGACACGGCTTCGCGGATTTTATGGATGCGCTCATAGCGCCAGGCCCAGATGGAGGGCCCCACAAAATGCACCGTTGGAACCCCGGCCTGACGCAGACGATGTTCCAGACGCAAGTTGAAGTCGGGGGCATCGATGCCTACAAACACATCAGGGCGTTGCCGCAACCACTGATTGCGCATGCCCAGGTAGGTAGAAACCAGCCCGGGAATGCGTTTCAGCGCCTCGACATAACCGAATACCGTCAAGGCATCCATGGGATAAAACTGATGAAATTGCTGCGCCGCCATTTCGGGTCCGCCTATGCCCTCTACCCGCAAGTCGGGATGGCCTTGGCGCAAGCCTTGAATGATACGAGCCGCCAGCAAATCGCCAGAGGGCTCACCCGCCACCATCCCAATGCGCAAATCCTGCTTGACCCCTGTCTGCCCCGACCCGCCTGAACGTGCCGCTACTGGGCTGGAGGCGCTGCTCATGGTCGGCAAATACCCCGACTGGAATCGTTCAGAAAATCGATCATGACCTGAACCGCTGCCCGGCAGTCGGGCTGCGCCTGCTGCAAGGCCTGCATCTGCTCAACGGCCTGCTCGACGGTCAATTTACGACGGTACAGCAGCTTGTAGCTTTCCTTGACCGCCGAAATAGCGTCGGCAGAAAAGTGACGACGACCCAGGCCTTCGCTATTGACACCGACTGGACGGAATGGATCACCTGCACCGATCACGTAAGGAGGAATGTCCTGACGGACCGAGCTGGTGCCACCAATCATGCTGTGCGCACCGATGCGACCGAACTGATGCACGGCGGTCAAGCCGCCCAGAATGGCCCAGTCGCCAATATGCACATGGCCGCCCAACTGAACACTATTGGCAATAATCGTATGACTGCCGATCTGGCAATCGTGCGCAATATGGGTGTAGGCCATGATCCAGTTGTCGTTGCCAACACGGGTCACTCCCACATCCTGCACCGTGCCGGTGTTAATGGTGACGTATTCACGAACCATATTGCCATCGCCGATTTCCAGACGAGTGGGTTCCCCGGCGTACTTCTTGTCCTGCGGCATGCCCCCGATGGAGCAGAAACGGTAGAAATGGTTGTTGCGACCGATCGTGGTCACGCCATCTATCACGCAGTGCGGGCCTACTTTGGTGCCCGCCCCTATCGTGACATTGGGCCCAATGATGCTGTAGGGCCCGACCTCGACATCATCGGCAAGCTGAGCGCCCGCTTCGATAATGGCCGTTTCATGAATACGCATAAACTATTCTTCCAATTGTCGGATAGCACACATGATTTTGGCTTCGGCGACCACTTGGCCGTCCACCAATGCGCGACCCGTGTACTTGCACAACGCGCGGCTGATGCGGTCAGCCGTCACTTCCAGGCGCAGTTGATCGCCCGGCATCACGGGTTTGCGAAAACGCGCACCATCCACGCCGACCAGATAGTAAGCCAGCTTGTTGTCCACTTTCGCGTACGGATCTTCAGGATCAGTAAACGAGAACAAGGCGGCGGCCTGGGCCATGGCTTCAATGATCAAGACCCCAGGCATAACCGGCATGTGCGGAAAGTGGCCAGTAAAAAAGGGTTCATTCATCGACACGTTCTTGATGGCGACGATGCTCTTGCCAGGCACCAGTTCCAAAACGCGATCCACCAGCAACATCGGGTAACGATGAGGAAGGCGATCCATAATTTGTCGAATGTCGAGTTCCATGTCCTGTCCTGCTTAATTTTTATTGATATGTTCAGATGATTCATTTGCTCCATCCGCCTGCTGCCGTTCCAAGGAACGCAGGCGACGGCGCAAACCGCTCAATTGCCCCAGCACGGCAGCATTTTTCTGCCAGTCCTGATGCCCCGCAAAGGGATAAACTCCGGTGTAACGTCCGGGCTGGCTGATGCTGGAAGTAACGGCGGTACCGCCCGAGATGTGCACATCATCACCCAAGACCAGATGCCCGGACAGCATGGCCGCCCCGGCAATCGTGCACCGCGCCCCGATCCGGGTTGAGCCGGCCACCCCCACACAGGCCGCCATGGCCGTATGTTCACCGACCTGCACGTTGTGCCCGATCATGATCTGATTGTCCAGCTTGACCCCATTGGCCAGCACCGTATCGTCCAACGCTCCTCGGTCCACCGTGGTGTTGGCTCCGATTTCAACATCGTCACCAATCCGCACGTGACCGATCTGCGCAATCTTGGCCCAGGCGCCCTGACCCTTGACGGGGTCCGGAGCAAAACCAAAGCCGTCTGCACCAAGCACCACACCCGAATGCAAAATGGCGCGATCACCAATATGCACCTCGTGATACAGGGTCACGCGCGCATGCAGCAAACAGTCCTGCCCCAAGGTAGAGCCTGCGCCGATCACGCAATGCGCACCCAAGCGGGTGCCCCGTCCGATCTTGACGCCTGCCTCCACCACACAAAATGGACCGATCGACACACCATCGCCCAATGCAGCACTGGGATCAATCACAGCGCTGGGGTGAATACCCGTGGGCAACTGAGCCATCCGCACTTGATCAAAACGCTGTGCGAGCAGCGCATACATCAAATACGGCTGAGAGCACAGAACCGGGATAAAGGAGGGCTCAACGTCCAGACCTTCGTAGACTTGCGGCGTCAAAATCACCACCGCGGCGGCAGTCTGCTGCAGCAGATCCTGCATCTTGGGATTGGATAGAAAGCTGATTTCTTCCGGGCCCGCAGAAAGCAAAGAGCCTAGGCCCCGAATCCGGGGCATAGGCTCTTTCACGCCTTCTGGCAGCTTGCAATCCAGTCCGGTCTTGTTGATGGCGTCTATAAGTTCAGACAGCTGTACAGCCTGATCAACGTTCAGCAATACCGGCATAGTGCATCAACCGCCCAATGCTTTCAGAACTTCCTCGGTGATGTCCACACGTGGGCTAACCGTTACGGCGTCCTGAATGATCAGGTCGTAGCCCTGGGAGTCAGCAATACGTTTGATGGCGGCATCAGCCTGCTCAACAATGGCCGAGAATTCTTCGTTGCGGCGACGATTGAAGTCTTCCTGGAACTCGCGGCGTTTGCGCTGCAGGTCGGAATCCAGATCAGCCAGCTGGCGCTGACGCTTGACGCGATCAGACTCGGACAGCACAGGAGCGTCCTTGTCGAATTTCTGAGCTTGCGAACGCAGGTTGTTGGCCATGCGCTCCAGCTCTTCGTCACGGCGCTTGAATTCTGCCTCGATCTTGGTCTGGGCCGCTTTGGCTGGCTTGGAGTCGCGCAAAATGCGCTCTGTGCTGACAAAACCGATTTTTGTCTGTGCCTGAACAACAGGTGCAGCGGTCATGGCGCCAACACCCAGCGCGGCAGCCAGAACGAGCGCTTTATTGCCACGCGACAAGCTGCGGGCGATGTTTGTAAGTTTTAATGCGATGTTTGACTTCATGAAAAATCTACCTTGCAAATTAGGCTGCAGAATAGTGCAATTGTGCCACTAAACACGAACATCAGAAAGCGGTACCAATCTGGAACTGGAAGGCTTGTTTATCGTCGCCTTCCTTGGCGCGCAAGGCGCGACCGTAGGACAGTTGCAAAGGACCCAGCGGGGATTCCCACGACAAGCCCAGACCGGCGGCGTACTTCCAGCCGCAGGGATCTTCAGATCGACGATCAGGGCGACCCATTGCACAACCACCGCTCGTGTTGTCGACCTTGCCAGCATCGGCAAAAACGAACCAACGCAAGGTGCGGTCACGTGATGCGCCTGGGAACGGCAGGTACAGCTGGGCATTGGCCACCATACGGCGCGAACCACCCAGATAGTCACCGGTCAGGGTGTCTCGTGGGCCCAGGGAAGCACCCTCGTAACCACGTACCGAACCGATACCACCGGCGTAAACGTTCTTGATAACCGGGAAAGTCTTGCTGCCAATGCTGCGACCATAGTCAATCGCTCCATTCAAGGCCAGCGTGTATGCGCGACCCAATGGAATGTAGTGCTGATGGCTGGCGCGCAGCATGTAGTAGCGCAAATCCAGCGTACCCATATCGGCCGACAAGCTGGTCAGGCTTCCCTTCTTGGGAGCAATCGCGCTGTCACGGGTATCTTTGGACCAACCCAGATTGAAAATGAAGGTGTTGGTACGCTCACCATACTCCTGCACATAATCCTGGTAGGCAAGCGGAGTGTACTGAGGGCTCAGACGCGATAGTTTGTTCTGCTCGAAATTGACGCCCATGAAAATACGGTCGTATTCCGAGATGGGCACACCAAAGTTCAAACCGGCACCGATGGCGGTGTTCTGGTAGTCGCCCCAGCCGTCATTGGACTGGTAGGGCGTGGTACGACGATAGTAAATCGAGGTCGTTTTACTGATGCCGTCTGTTGTCCAATACGGATTGGTATGGCTGATTACCGCTGTGCGGTTCACCTTGCTGGTATTGACCTGCAAGGACAAGCTATTGCCACTACCGAAAATATTGTCCTGGCTGATCCCGGCCGAGAGCATCAGCTTATCGGTGGAGCCATACCCGACACCCAGGTTGACCAGACCCGTGGGTTTTTCCTTGACGTCCACCTGGACGTCCACCTGATCCGGCGAGCCGGGCACAGGCTTGGTATTGACATCCACTTCATTGAAGTAGCCCAGACGATCCACGCGATCACGGGAGAACTTGATGGCGTCCGAATCGTACCAGGCAGCCTCCTGCTGACGCATCTCTCGGCGCACGACCTCGTCACGCGTGCGGACGTTGCCGCCCACCTCGATACGGCGCACATACACGCGACGGCCCGGATCAACATAGAAGGTCAGGTCAGCCGTATGATTTTCGCGATCCAGGACCGGATTGGGGTTGGCGTTGGCGAACGCATAGCCCAGGCCACCCAGGTATTCGGTAATGGCTTTCACCGTACCGCTGGTTTTCTCCGAGGAGAACACCTCCCCCTCTTTTTGCTGAACCAGTGGTTGAATCTGATCATCCAGACCCAGCAAGTCACCGGCCAGCTTCACGCTGCTCAGCGTGTACGGCTTGCCTTCATGAATCGTCAGGGTGATGTAAATGTCTTTGCGATCGGGCGAAATCGACACCTGAGGCGGCTCGGCGGAATACTCCAGAAAGCCTCGATTCAGGTAGTAGGAACGGATGCGTTCCATGTCACCTTCCAGCTTCTCGCGGGAATACTTGTCGGTGCCCGTGTACCAGGTCATCATGCCCGAGGTGGTCAGCTCCATCTGGTCGAGCAAATCGCTTTGCGAGAACGCCTCGGTACCGACAATGCGAATTTCCTTGATCTTGGCCAGACCGCCTTCAAAGATGTCAAAGCTGACGCCGACACGGTTACGCGGCAACGGCGTGATGATAGGGGTAATTTCCACCCCGTACTTGCCCTTGGACAAGTACTGCTGTTTCAGCTCAAACTCGGCCCGTTCCAGCATGGAACGGTCAAAAACCCGCCCTTCTCCAAAGCCTACCTGAGCCAGGGAGTTGGTAATATTCTTGGCATCGAACTCGCGCATGCCGTTAAAAGATATGGAGGCGATGGTTGGGCGCTCTTTGACATTGACGATCAGCACATTGGTGCCCGTGTCAATTTGCACATCACTAAAAAAGCCTGTGGCGTACAGACGCTGAATGGCATCTGCGGCCTGCTCTTCCGAGAAGGACTCACCAACCTTGACAGGCAAAGACGCGAACACGGCGCCGGGATCGACCCGCTGGATACCGTTGACTTGAATATCGCGCACGACAAACGGTGCAAATGCATTCGCCAAGGCGGGAGCAAGCAAACTTGCCACCAATACGGGCAGAACACGCAACGCAAAAGTAGGTTTCCGGCTAAACGACATCCTGGACAATCCTTGGTCGGTCAAATGGTTGGAAATTGTATGCCACCCGCTCTCAACTGAAAAGGCGGGTGATGTCATTAAAAAAAGCAATACTCATCAGTACGGCCAACAAGGCCAAACCCAGGCGCTGACCCAGCAGCATCATGCGCTCCGAAGCGGGCTTGCCGCGTACGGCTTCGATGGCATAGTACAGTAGATGCCCACCATCCAGCATAGGTACGGGCAATAAATTCAGTAAACCAATGCTAATACTGATCAGCGCCAGGAAATTCAGGTAGGCGATCAAGCCTATTCTGGCGGTCTGACCCGCATAATCGGCAATAGTAACCGGCCCGCTGACATTCCGTACAGAGACTTCCCCGGTAATCATGCGCCCAATCATCTTCAAAGAGAACCAGAATGTCTGAGCCGTACGGGTAAATCCGCGCTCCACGCTCTCGATAGGGCCATAACGTACCAGTGTCATGGGCATGTCTGCCGCCACCTGCGCACCAATGCGTCCCAGCCCTTGCGAATCGCTCGCGGGCGTGACCAGCAAACGCTCAAGCTCACCCGCACGCAGTACATCCAGCTCCAGGGTCTGGCCGGCCGATTGTTGCACTTTTTGGACAAACGGGGTGATGCCGGGCTCGGCCAGATCACCCAGGCGGACGATGACATCCCCTTCTTTCAGCCCGCCCTGCTCGGCCGCACTTTCCTTGAACACTTCCTGCACAATCGAACGAGCCGGACGCAGAACCAGGCCTGCCTGGGCCATCAGGTCCTGTCCATCCGGCAAAATCTCGCCGGCCGGCAAAGTCAGGTAACGATTTTGTTCCCGCCCCAGTTGGTCTTTCACCCCCACTTCCAGCTCGCCGCCGGAAGACAAGGCATCCATGAATGCCCAACGCGCCTGCAACCAGGAATCAACAGGCTTGCCATCGACCGACACCAAACGGTCTCCCGCCTGAAAGCCGGCCTGTGCAGCAGGCGTCCCTGCAGGCACGGGGCCGATTTGCGCAATGGGCTCTTGCGTGCCCAACAAACCGACCACGGCGTAGATCACCACGGCCAGGATCAGGTTCGCCAGGGGACCGGCCAGCACAATGGCGGCCCGCTGACGCAAGGGTTTGTGATTGAAGGATTCGTTGATCTGCGCCTGCGTCGCGTGAGCAGGTGGATCGTTCTGCATGGCCACATAGCCACCTAAGGGCAGCGCCGATACGGCCCATTCAGTGCCGTTCCTGTCGAAACGACGGTACAACACCTTGCCAAAACCAATAGAAAAGCGCTCGACACGGACTCCACAACGACGAGCCACCCAGTAATGACCCAGCTCGTGAAAGGTCACCAGCACGCCCAGGGCCACCAGGAAAGCCAGAACGGTGAAGAGCATGTTAATTCCTGTTAAATACGCGCTGAAAATCGACAATAGTCCAGCGCCAGTGACCGTGTCTCGCTATCCAGTGCCAGAACCCCATCCAGGGCATCCAAAGCCTGACTGGCCCGGCCATTGAGCTTGTCCAGACAGTGCTCGATCACTGCCGGAATTTGAGTATAGCCAATCTGTCTTTCCAGGAAACGGTCCACGGCAATTTCATTGGCCGCATTCAGGGTCACACAGGCGGCTTGACTGTCGCGCAAGGCCTCATACGCCAGCTTCAAGCAGGGAAAACGTTGAAAATCGGGCTGTTCAAAGTCCAGGCGTCCCATCGTGGCCAGATCGAGCAGACCCACGCCACTGTACAAGCGCTCCGGAAAGCCCAGACCATAGGCAATCGCCGTACGCATATCAGGCTGCCCCAACTGCGCCATGACGGAACCGTCTATATACTCGACCATGGAGTGAATCACGCTTTGCGGATGCACCACCACATCAATCTGGTCAACGGGCACAGAAAACAGCCAATGCGCCTCGATGACCTCCAGACCCTTGTTGAGCATGGTGGCCGAATCCACCGAAATCTTGCGACCCATGCTCCAGTTGGGATGAGCACATGCCTGCTCCGGTGTAACCGTCTCCAGCTCAGAGAGTGCGCGCGAGCGAAAGGGCCCACCCGAAGCCGTCACCAACAAACGACGCAAGCCGGCAACCGGCTGGCCAGGCTCGGCAGGCAGTTCGCCCGCCAGACATTGGTAAATGGCACTGTGCTCGGAGTCGATGGGCATCAACTGTGCCCCGCCCTCTTGCACAGCTTGCATGAAAATACGTCCCGCGGCGACCAAGGCCTCTTTATTAGCCAGCAATACCCGCTTACCGGCACGCGCGGCGGCCAAGGCCGAAGGCAAACCAGCCGCGCCAATAATGGCCGCCATGACGGTAGTTACCTGGGGGTCGGCAGCCGTGTCGGCCAGCGCCTGTGCGCCTACCCGGATTTCCGGCAAAGCACCACCCTGCCATGCATCCAGAAAACGGCTGCGAGCCGCCTCGTCCGGCACCAGAACAACGCGAGCCGCACTGTCCTGAGCCTGTTGGGCGAGCAGCTCCATGCGACTATGGCCACTCAAGGCATATACCGCCATCCGATCAGGATGACGAGCAATCACATCAAGTGTGCTGACACCAATAGAGCCAGTGGCCCCTAACACACATACTTGCTGGAAACTCATGAGTTCTTCCTTGACGCATACTCGTCCAAGTCACACCGGACTAAAAGAGCCACGCCCCACTTAACAACAAGGCCACAGGAGCAACCGGCAACAAGGCATCGATACGATCGTATACGCCACCATGGCCAGGCAACAATTGGCTGGAATCCTTGACTGCAGCACGGCGCTTGAGCAAAGACTCGAACAAGTCACCCACGATGGAAAGGGCGGCCAGGGCAACACCCAATACCGCCGTGGCCACCCAGCCCCAGCGCTGCATCACATCAGCACCAAAACTCCCGGGCCAATTGGCGCTGATCAGCATCCAGGCGGAAGCGGCAACCATACCACCCACTGCCCCGGCCCAGGTCTTGCCGGGACTGACACGCGGAGCCAGCTTGGCTTTGCCAAAGGCACGGCCCGCAAAGTAAGCGGCGATGTCCGCCACCCAGATCAGGACCAATAGGGAGAGCACATAGACCATGCCCTGCGTATGCAGAAACAAATACAGACTGGCCCAGGCGACCAGGGGCGCCAGTACGCCCATCACACTGAG
Organism: Alcaligenes ammonioxydans; assembly: GCF_019343455.1. Lineage (NCBI taxonomy): Bacteria > Pseudomonadati > Pseudomonadota > Betaproteobacteria > Burkholderiales > Alcaligenaceae > Alcaligenes > Alcaligenes ammonioxydans. The sequence goes on from NZ_CP049362.1 coordinate 2,077,825, forward strand.
CAAAACACCTTGAGCACGTTGTGTGGCCTGACCTTGCAGCACCAGCCCAGTGGCACCCACCACCCACAAGGCCGCCATTATTGGTACAAGCCCCCGGTACACCAGGTCAGCAGCCTGCCCCTGCGGACCGGTTTCATACCAGTACACACTGAGCCACAGCATCAGGGCACCATTGAGCAAGGCCAGCGGCCAGGCCCAGCGCTGCTGCGCCTGAGACAGGCTCAAACGCTCCCACTCCCAGCAGGCCAAGGTGCTCATCAGCACAAAAATCGCCAGCAAAGGCCAGCGTAAGGGAGCGAGCATGGCCGCGCCCAGAATGACCAGCAGGGCCAGGGCGGTAATGACTCGTTGTTTCAACATAGACTAGGCTCCGTCAAGGCGCGAGGGTACCCTGCACCTGGGCACTGGTGCGCCCAAAGCGCCGCTCGCGCCCACGATACCACTCAAAGGCCTGTTCAAGCTGCGCCCGGTCAAAATCCGGCCAGTACACGTCTGTGAAATACAGCTCGGTATAGGCCATCTGCCAGATCAGAAAATTCGAAATACGGCGCTCGCCCCCCGTGCGGATAAACAGATCCGGCTCAGGAGCGTAGGACATCGCCAGGTAGGGACTGAACAGGGCCTCATCCAGTTGTTCGGGATGATCGACCAGCTGGGGATTGGCAGCCAATGCTTTTTGCGTCGCCTGCAAAATATCCCAACGACCGCCGTAGTTGGCGGCAATCGTCAAATGTAAGGTGTCGTTATCGCGAGTCTGCTCTTGAGCGTCGGCAATCAGGCCGCGCAACTCTTCACTAAACGCAGACAATTCGCCAATAACATGAAGTCGGACGCCGTTTTTTTTCAGTGTTGCCACTTCTTTTTGCAGCATCTTGACAAACAGGCCCATCAACAGGGACACCTCTTCCGCAGGGCGTCGCCAGTTTTCGGAACTGAACGCAAACAGGGTCAGATAGCGCACGCCAAGCTCGCCACAGGCTTCAACAACACGCCGGACAGTTTGCACACCCCGCAAGTGCCCTGCCGTGCGAGGCAACAGACGACGGGTCGCCCATCGTCCATTGCCGTCCATGACAATCGCCAGGTGGCCAGGAACCTGACCGTGTTCCGGAATCGTTTGGGTAGAACTGAATGAAATCACCTAGCCACCTGTGCAAAAGCCGTTAGACCGTCATGATCTCGGCTTCTTTCTGGGCGATCAACTTGTCGACCTCGGCAACATACTTGTCGGTCAGCTTCTGGACCTCGTCCTGGGCACGACGTTCCTCGTCCTCGGAGATTTCCTTGTCCTTGACTTGCTTTTTGAGCGTGTCATTGGCATCACGGCGCAGATTACGGATGGCGACCTTGGCATCTTCACCTTCGCTACGCACCACTTTGGCCAGATCGCGACGACGCTCTTCGGTCAAGGCAGGCATGGGAACACGAATGCTCTCGCCCATGGAAATCGGGTTCAATCCCAGGTCGCTGTCGCGAATGGCTTTTTCAATCGGGCCGGCCATATGCTTTTCCCACACTTGCACATTCAGCGTGCGGGCATCCACCACCGTGATATTGCCCACCTGGCTGACGGGAACCATAGAGCCGTAGTACTCCACTTGCACGTGATCCAGCAAGCCCGCAGTGGCGCGGCCTGTGCGGATCTTGGCCAGGCCCGTCTTGAGAGACTCGATGGACTTGCCCATACGATTGTCGGTCGATGCTTTGATCTCGGAAAGACTCATGGACTAAATTCCTATAACTTTAAACGTGAACCAGGGTGCCCTCGTCCTCGCCAGAGACCGCGCGAGTCAACGCACCGGGCTTGTTGATCGAAAACACTTTAATGGGCAGTTTTTGGTCGCGACACAGCGCAAAGGCCGTGGCGTCCATCACTTCCAGACGACGCACGATCGCTTCGTCAAAGCTGATACGCGAATAACGAGTCGCGCCTGGATCTTTATTGGGATCGGCACTGTAGATGCCATCGACTTTGGTGGCTTTCAGTACGATTTCCGCTCCCACTTCGGCGCCGCGCAGAGCCGCTGCCGTGTCCGTGGTGAAGAACGGGTTGCCCGTACCAGCCGCAAAAATAACAACTTTGTTTTCTTCCAGATAACGCAGCGCCTTGGGACGAATGTAAGGCTCTACGACCTGTTCAATATTCAGGGCGGATTGCACCCGGGCATCCAGGCCACGGTGCTTTAAGGCATCCTGCAAGGCCAGGGCATTCATGACGGTGGCCATCATGCCCATGTAATCGGCTGTCGCACGATCCATGCCCTGGGCACCCGGAGCGATGCCGCGAAAGATATTGCCCCCGCCAATCACGATAGCCAGTTGTACCCCCAACTGGGCAACCTGGGCGATCTCCTCCGTCATACGAATGATTGTGCTGCGATTAATACCGAACGAGTCCTCGCCCATCAGCGCTTCGCCGGAGAGCTTCAACAGAACACGTTTGTAATGAGGGGTAGTCATGGGTGGGATTCCAAGTGACGAAGACAGAAGAGAGTGTAAAGCAGCAGGGCAGGCACCGCCACTACGGTGCCTGCCCTGAAAAAACAAGCTGGATTAGGCTTGGCCGGCAGCGGCTGCTACCTCAGCGGCAAAATCCTCAACACGCTTCTCAATGCCTTCACCCACTACGTACAGGGTAAAGCCAGCGATCGATGCTTTTTTCTCGTCCAGCATTTGCTGCACGCTTTGCTTGTCGTTCTTGACGAAAGGCTGGCTCAGCAGCGTCACTTCCTTCAGGAACTTGGCTACAGCGCCATCGACCATCTTGGTAACGATATCGGCAGGCTTGCCGGATTCAGCTGCTTTCTGAGCTGCCACAGAGCGCTCAGCTTCGATTTCGGCAGCGTCAACACCCGACGCGTCCATGGCTTTGGGGCGAGTTGCCGCGATGTGCATGGCCAGATCCTTGCCCACTTCTTCGTCGCCACCGGCGAAATCCACCAGCACGCCGATCTTGCCACCGTGAACGTAGCTGGCCAGCTGACCAGCTGTTTCGTAGCGTTGGAAGCGACGGATCGAGATGTTCTCACCGATTTTGCCCACCAGAGCGGCGCGCACGGTTTCAACGTTGCTGTCAGCCAGTGGCAATTCAGCCAGAGCGGCCAGATCAGCAGGATTATTCTTGGCAACCAACTGAGCGATATCGTTGATAAAGCCGATGAAATCATCGTTCTTGGCGACAAAGTCCGTTTCGCAGTTCACTTCAACCACGGAACCGGTCTTGCCATCTTCAGCGATGTAGACCGACACCAGGCCTTCAGCGGTAACGCGGGTAGCTGCCTTGCTTGCCTTGCTGCCCAGCTTCACGCGCAGGATTTCTTCAGCACGAGCCATATCGCCGTCGGCTTCAGTCAGTGCTTTTTTGCATTCCATCATGGGCGCGTCGGTTTTCTCGCGCAATTCTTTAACCATCGATGCGGTGATTTGAGCCACGGTTTTCTCCAATTCTGTAGAACGTGCCCCGGCCAAGCCGGGGCGATACGAAAGGTCACTGTAACTGCCTGCCATGACAACTTATGGCGTCTGACAGGCAGCCGTGAGCCTGTTACTCCTGAGAGTCAGCCTGAACTTCAACGAACTCTTCGTCAGCGGCAATTTCTTCAACCAGACCGTTCAGGTTCTGCTCGCGGCCAGCCAGCACGGCGTCAGCCATGCCACGGGCGTACAGAGCGATTGCCTTGGCCGAGTCATCGTTACCAGGAATCACGTAATCCAGACCTTCTGGGGAGTGGTTGGTATCAACCACGGCCACAACGGGGATACCCAGCGTGCGGGCTTCAGCCACGGCAATCTTGTGGTAGCCGACGTCGATCACGAACAGGGCGTCAGGCAGGTTGTTCATGTCCTTGATACCGCCGATGGCCTTGTTCAGCTTTTCCAGTTCGCGTTCGAACATCAAGGCTTCTTTCTTGCTCATGGTTTCCAGACGGCCTTCAGCCATCTGACCTTCCATTTCTTTCAGACGCTTGATGGAAGTCTTGACCGTTTTGAAGTTGGTCATCATGCCACCCAACCAGCGGCTGTCAACGTAAGGCATACCGCAACGCTCGGCCTCAGCAGCCACCAGTTCGCGAGCAGCACGCTTGGTGCCTACGAACAGCACGTTGCCGCCACGAGCGGCCAGTTGACGCAAGAATTTGGTTGCTTCTTCGTACTGAACAACCGTTTTTTCCAGGTTGATGATGTGGATGTTGTTACGCTGACCGAAGATGAACGGAGCCATCTTGGGATTCCAGTAACGAGTTTGGTGGCCAAAGTGCACACCGGCTTCCAGCATTTCACGCATCAAAGACATAAAGTTCTCCAAGGGTTTGGTCTTGTAACTGCCCGGTATCCGGTAAGGGCCGCAGCCTAGGCTGCATTCCAGACACCCCGAGACGGGCAATCACGCGATTTACAACTTAAAACATAAAAACGCAGCCCAACATGGGCATACGCCTGCACTACAACGGATTTGCACCTTGTAACGGACCACACGTCCGCCACCCAGACCCAAATCTGTAACTTTTCTGGCCACCGCCTGCATACAGCACCGGGTTTGCAGGTGTATCCTAGAGGATTGCCTAGCCAGCACCGCCCGAACAAGAACCGGGCGTTGCCCAAGTTGCTCTTGCAAGGCCTGGCAACGCTGGCTGACCATATATTCGTTGTGAATCATGCCTGTGCTACACAACACGCTTCTTTTTAAAACAGCAGCACGTTTATCTCAGTTCCGGCTAGTCCGGGCAGACTGGATAAAGCCTGAGTTTGATCCAAGCACTTGTCCGGCCGTATTTTCCTGGTCCTGCCAGCGTCTACAAGCCAGCAAGCCTGAAGGATCAACCTGTGGCCCGCTTTGCCTGGCGGCTGTTGCTTGGCACCCGTTGCCGGGTAAGCTGTTGTTTGCAAGCCCTGTTGTTGCACGCCGTTGTTTGAAACCCGTTGTTCGGGCTCCCTTCCGGCTCTTCTTTAAGCCACTTATTCGGATTAACCAAACCGTCCGAATGAGCCAAAGCGGGGCTAAACCGACCCAGCGCACAACTGCAAAATTCACAAAAGCCTATAATTCTACTATTTTTCAATAGACCTGTTCAAGTTGCTATGAGTATTCTCGTCACAGACCCCACTGATCTCGAAAAAATGCGCGCCGCTTGCCAGACGGCGGCATCCATCCTTGACTACCTGACCCCCTTTGTCAAAGCAGGTGTCACCACGGGCGAACTGGACCGTCTGTGCATGGAGCGGATCAATGAGCTGGGAGTCAAATCCGCCACAGTTGGCTACGCGCCTCCCGGTTACCCGCCTTTTCCCGGTTCTATCTGCACCTCCGTCAACCACGTGATCTGCCACGGCATTCCTGGCGATAAAGTGTTGAAAAATGGCGACATTCTCAATATGGACGTCACCATCATCCAGGACGGCTGGTTTGGCGATACCAGCCGCATGTACTACGTGGGCGAACCCAGCATCCTGGCCCGCCGCCTGACCGAGACCACCTACGAATGCATGTGGCTGGGCATTGACCAGGTCAAGCCGGGCGCCACGCTGGGCGATATTGGTCACGCCATTCAACAGCACGCCGAAAAGCAGGGCTTTTCCGTCGTACGCGAATACTGCGGACACGGCGTGGGCCAGAAATTCCACCAGGACCCGCAAGTGCTGCATTACGGCAAGCCCGGCACCGGTGTAAAACTGGAACCGGGCATGATTTTCACCATTGAGCCCATGATCAACGCCGGTCGTCGTGAACTGCGCACCCTGGCCGACCAATGGACGGTGGTGACCCGCGACCACAGCCTGTCAGCCCAATGGGAGCACGCAGTCCTGGTGACCGACACCGGTTACGAAGTGCTGACAGTCTCGCCCGGCATGCCGGCCCCTCCAGCCATCATCAACAAGGCCTGAACCATGTCTTTCCTGGCCCAGCTTCGCGACAGAATTGCTGGCCGCCGGGCTCGGGCCTACGAGCGCTTCAGACAGGATCTGCATTGCGACCGCTTGCTCAAGAGCCTGTGCAGGATTTGCGATCAGGGCCTGCGTGAGTTGCTGGAGCATTATCCCCTGCCCCGCCAGGCCAGCCTCGCGGCTCTGGGCGGGTATGGGCGCGGCGAACTGTACCCGCATTCGGACGTAGACCTGCTGATCCTCCTGCAGCGCGAACCTAATGCGCAGGATATTGATCGCATTCAGGCTCTGGTTGCCGCTCTGTGGGACATCGGGCTGGCACCCAGCCACAATGTGGCCACGCCCGCCCAATGTCTGGAACAGGCCAGCCAGGACATCACAACGGAAACCGCCTTGCTGGAGAGTCGCTGGCTGGCGGGTTCATCACTCCTGCTGCGCCACGCCCAACGGCAGCTACAAAGCCAGATGGACCCGCAGGCCTTCTTCTTGGCCAAGCAGGCCGAGCAGCAGCAACGTCATGCCCATCTGCAGGACACCCCCTATTCGCTGGAGCCCAATTGCAAAGAGTCTCCAGGTGCCCTGCGCGATTTGCAGGTACTGCTGTGGATGGCCCGGGCCGCCGGCTTGGGACGCACTTGGGCGGCTGTGGCCCAGTCAGAATTACTGACCGAATCCGAACTGAACGCCCTGCAACGCGTCGAGCAAGCCTTCAAGCGCCTGCGCATTGAGCTTCATCTGTTAACGGGCCGCGCCGAAGACAGGCTGCTGTTTGATCTTCAGCCGCGTCTGGCAGAAATCTACGGTTTCCAGCCCACCGCCACCCGCCGCGCCAGTGAATTGCTGATGCAGCGCTACTACTGGGCCGCCAAAATTGTCAGCCAGCTCAATCTGATCCTGATGCGCAGCATTGAGGAACATTTATTTCCGCAAACCGATCAGGACCCGATCATTCTGGACAGCCAGTTCCAGATTCATCACGGCCAGCTTGAGCTGCGCCAGCCCGACGGCTTCGAGCAGGACCCGTCGCTGATCTTTGTGGCCATGCTGCATTTGCAGCAGCAGCCCAATCTGCGCGGCCTGAAGGCCGACACCTTGCGGGCCCTGTGGCATGCACGGCGGCTGATCGACGCCAAGTTTCGGGCCGAGCCCAAAAATCGACGCCTGTTTCTGGAGATCCTGCAACAGAACAAGGGGATTGTGCATACCCTGCGGCTGATGAATCTACTGAATCTGCTTCCCCGCTACCTGCCGGTTTTCCGGCGCGTGGTCGGACAAATGCAGCATGACCTCTTTCACGCCTACACCGTGGACGAGCACACGCTGAAGGTCATACGCAATCTGCGCCGCTTCACCATGGCCGAGCACAGCGAAGAGTTGTCCATGGCCAATCAGTTGATGAGCGGCTTTGACCGTCATTGGCTGCTCTACATTGCCGCCCTGTTCCATGACATCGCCAAAGGCCGTGGTGGCAATCACTCCGAACTGGGCGCACAGGACGCACTGGCGTTTTGCCTGGATCACAATCTGATACCCATGGACGCGGAACTGGTGGTGTTTCTGGTGCGGGAACATCTGACCATGTCTCAGGTCGCCCAGAAACGCGATCTGAGCGACCCGAATGTCATCTTCCAGTTCCTGCAGACCGTGGGAACGGAACGACGCCTGACCGCGCTGTACCTGCTGACCGTCGCCGACATCCGCGCCACCAGTCCGACCGTCTGGAACTCCTGGAAAGGCAAACTGCTGGAGGACCTGTACAACCTGACGCTGGCAGCGCTGGGGAGACAGGCTAAGGACGGGGTTTCCGTCCTGGATCAGCGCAAGCGCGATGCCGCAGGGGAAATCCGTCTGGCGGGCTTGCTGGACGAGGCTCGCGAGGAATTCTGGCAGTGGCTGGACAAACCCTATTTCCTGCGCCACGACGCCAGCGAAATCGCCTGGCATACCATTCAGCTCTACCACCAGTCGCACAGCCAGACGCCCATTGTGCGCATACGGCCGGCCGGACAAACCGACGCCCTGCAAGTGCTGGTCTATACCAAGGATGCCAGCCGCCTGTTTCTGCGCATCTGTCGCTACTTTGACAGCCAGTCCGTCAGCATCCAGGATGCCCGTATCTACACCACCCGGCATGGGTGGGCGCTGGACAGCTTTGTTGTCATGCTGCCCGCCTACGACCATGCGCTGCGACGCGACCCGTTGCTGATCGAAACCGAGCTCTGTCAGGCACTGGAGCAGGAAGTGCCGCCCTCAGAGCCAGCTCATGACCCCTACCGCGACATTCGTTCTCGCCGGGCCCGTGTGTTTCCTATCCAGCCTACCGTGGACCTGCGTCAGGACGAGCAGGGACAAGACTGGATTTTGACGCTTAGCGCCACGGACCGGCGCGGTTTGTTGTACAGTCTCGCCCAGGTATTCGAGCGCCACGACGTACGTCTGCGCTCGGCCAAGGTCATGACCTTGGGTGATCGCGTCGAAGACGTCTTTATCCTCAGTGGCGCCGCCCTCGAACACAACCGTCATCAATTGCGCCTGGAGCGCGATGTCCGTTTAGCCCTTTCTCAATAAGCCCGCCCCCTTTAATGGAACTCTCCTCCGTATTCGCCGATGTCAGCCGCAGCTTCCTGTTTGCATTGGCCACGCTCTTGCCCATGCTCAACCCGCCTGCGGCCGCTCCTATTTTTCTGACGCTGACCGAAGGCGCCAGCGTGCCCGATCGTGCCCGCCTGGCCAAAAAAGTGGCCGTCAACATCTTCATCATGCTGGCCATTGCAATGGTCGCTGGCAATATCGTGCTGAACTTTTTTGGCATTTCCCTGCCTATCATTCGCATTGGCGGGGGCCTGCTGGTGATCGGCACCGCCTGGCGCCTGATCAATGCCTCGGACTTTGACGCGGCCCATGCCCAGAACATGGCCGAGTCCTATTCCTGGGAGCAGATTCGCTCCAAAGCCTTCTATCCACTGACTTTTCCCATGCTGTGCGGCCCTGGCTCGCTATCGGCGGCGCTCACGGTCGGCGCGACCTTGCACGACAACTCGGTCACCGGCACCATGAGCAAGCTCGCGGGGGCCTTACCGGCGATTGCCGCAGCCAGCGTCATCGTGTTTCTGGCCCTGCGCTTTGCCTCCCAGTTTTTATACAAACTGGGTAAAAATGGCACGGCTGTCGTGATGCGTCTATCCGCCTTCATCCTGTTGTGCCTGGGCGTGCAGATTACCTGGGCCGGTTTCCATGAACTTTTCCTGGGTTTGCTGCACGAAGCATCTACCTTCCATTCTTTAAATGCATCTTGATACCATGGCCGCCTCTTTCCGCCAGTCCGCTGCACCCTTTTATCTGATTGCCCTGCTCGCCTTCGCAGGTGTGGGTATCGCCCTGCTATCGCAGCACGTCTTTAGCATCCCGCCTTGCGCATGGTGCGTACTGCAACGTCTGATTTTCATTGTGCTGGGTCTATGTAGCCTGGTGGCCGGCGTCCTGCGTCAGCTCGGCCATTCGGGCAGCTCCACCTTGTTCAGCCTGCTAGGGTTGGCGACGAGCGTGGGCGGTATGCTGGCGGCCTGGTATCAGGCTTCGGTCGCACAGCATTTATTCAGCTGCGACCAGACCTTTGCGGACCGCTTCATCACCCAGTCCGGCCTGGAAAGCAGCCTGCCCTGGCTGTTTGGCATTTACGCCTCCTGCATGGATGCCCGTCAAGACCTGCTGGGCATTGAATATGCCTACTGGAGCCTGGGACTGTTTGTGCTATTGGGGCTGGGCTTGCTGCTGACCCTGCTCACGCGACGCCGTGCTTGATACAGCCAGCCCTCCTGAAAAGCCCTGCAGTCTTGCAGGGCTTTTTTTCAAAGCGCATTGCCCTTGACACAAGCACAGCAAAGCACAGCCCAGTTCAGCTCTACGCACCACGGCTACGGTGTCAATCGGCACATCGGGTGGATAACCGTAGCACTCCTATGAACGCGCAAAGTGCTGCGCTCGATTCCATACCCCTGTCAGAGCCTAGCAATCCCCAAAAGCGAAAACAGGCCTATTAGGGGCCCGTGACGCCAAGCACATGACACCAAGCCAAAGAAGCAGGCGCACTACTGGCGAACAAGAAAAATTTACATCACCCTACACGCAAGGCATCCGGAACAGGGAATAGAAAAAGCCCGCTTTAGAGCGGGCTTTTCTCCAACGAGCGGGCATCCGCTTAATCGGTCACATCCGGAACATCACGGCCACTTTTACGACCTTCCGCCAACAGATTCAAATATGCCTCATCCACATCGCCAGTTACGTAGTCGCCACTAAAGCAGGAAGACTCAAATCCAGCAAAGCGGGGATTCAGATCACGCAGTGATTGCTCCAGGTCGTGCAGGTCCTGATAGACCAGTCCGTCCACCCCAATTTCCTTGGCAACCTGGTCCACATCGCGACCAGTGGCGATCAGCTCAGAAACCGTAGGCATATCAATGCCGTAAACGTTCGGGAAGCGAACCGGTGGCGCGGCCGACGCAAAAAACACCTTGTTTGCACCCGCGGCACGGGCCATATCCACGATCTGACGGCTGGTTGTGCCACGCACGATGGAGTCATCCACCAACAGCACATTCTTGCCACGGAACTCCATGGGAATGGCGCTCAGTTTCTGACGCACCGACTTCTTGCGCACTTCCTGACCGGGCATGATGAAGGTACGGCCCACGTAACGGTTTTTGATAAACCCTTCGCGGTAGTTCAGGTTCAAGTGAGCCGCCAACTGCATGGCCGATGGACGGGCCGAGTCAGGGATAGGCATGACGACATCAATATCGGCCAGACGCAGGTTCTTGGCGACATTCTCGGCCAGGTACTCACCCATTAACAAGCGGGCGTCATAAACCGATACGCCGTCGACCGTGGAGTCAGGACGAGCAAAATACACGTATTCAAAGACACAGGGATTCAGGCGTGGGTTCTCGGCGCACTGACGGCTGCTGAGATTACCGTCCAGATCCACGATGATGGCCTCGCCGGGCTCCACATCACGGACGAGCTCGAAACCGCAACCCGTCAGGGCTACGGACTCGGAGGCGATCATCCATTCTTCACCCTTCGGGGTCACGTTGCGACCCAGGCACAAGGGACGAATCCCGTTCGGGTCACGAAAGGCAACCAGACCGAAGTTCGCGATTTGCGACACCACCGCATAGGCGCCCCGGGCACGACGATGCACGGCAGCCACGGCCTCAAACACTTCGTCCTGAGAGAGTTCAGGGCCGGTAGCGGCACGCTGCAACTCGTGCGCATACACATTCAGCAGAACCTCGGAGTCCGAGTTGGTGTTGATGTGGCGACGATCAATGGTGAACAGTTCTTCACGCAGCTCACGCCAATTGGTCAGATTGCCGTTATGCACAAAGCTCAGACCAAAGGGGGCGTTCACGTAAAAAGGTTGCGCCTCCTCCACGCTCTGGCTGGAGCCGGCCGTGGGGTAGCGCACATGGCCAATACCACTATTGCCGGGCAAGGAGCGCATGTTGCGAGTACGGAATACGTCCCGCACCAGGCCAAATGCCTTGTGCATGCTGAAGAACTGGTCGTGCCAGGTCGCCAGCCCCGCGGCATCCTGCCCACGGTGCTGCAGCAAGAGCAAACTGTCATAGATCAACTGATTTACAGGGCTGCGCGCAACAACCCCTACAACTCCACACATGATTGGTTCCCGTTAGTGTGTTCTCAATAAGGTAGCCATTCTGCCAAAGACGGCGGCAGCATGGCCTTAATCGACTGCACCGCGCGGATTGCAGGTTCAGCCAGCTTGGCCTGCTCCCACCACGGCTCTTTAGGTAAATCGGTATGCCCGGCCAGGATGACCAATATCAGCACCAGCAGCACGCCACGGGCCACGCCAAACAGGCCGCCCAAACCATGGTCGGCAGGCGTCAGCCCCGTTTGCTCGATCAAGCTGGCCAGCAGCATGTTCAACAGCCCCACCAGCAGCAAGACCATAAAAAAAACGGCTCCGTAAGCCAAAGCCGTACGTAATAAGCCGTTTTCTACCCAGACTTGTATCCAGCCTGATGTGCGTGGCCCCCACCAGATTGCGGCCATGAAAGCCAGCAAATAGGCGCTGAGCGAAAGCACTTCCTTGATCAATCCGCGTATCAGGCCCAGCAGGCCTGACACACCCACAATCCCAAGGACGATATAGTCGAAGCTGCTCACTTAGCCGAGATAAAACTGTTCTCGTAACCGAGCGAACGCAAGCGCGCCTGGGCCGCCTGAGCCGCTTCGCGCGTAGGGAATGGCCCCACGCGCAAACGATAGGTTGGTTTGCCACCGCTTTGCGCTGTCTCCACATAGGCATTGGTCACACCGGCCGATACCAGTTGATCACGGCGCGACTGGGCATCGTTCTGATTGGAGTAGGCGACAATCTGCAAAATGAAGTTGCCTTGTTGCGCGGCCGGTTTAGCGGCAGGCGCAGGCTTGTTGGGTACACGCCCCTCCAGCAGAGCCAAGGCATACGAACCATCATCCGTACGACCGTTTTGAGCCGGGGCGGGAGCTGGCTTGGGTTTTTCAACAGGCTTGGGTTTTTCCACGGGCTTGACGGGCTCTGGAGGGCTAGTCTCAGGCGCTGGTACAGCAGGCGTGCCAGTCTGGGCCGGATCGGTTTGCAAGCCGGGATCGACCACGGCCAGTCCACCATCGCTACTGGTAGCAGGGTCGGCGACCAAGGGTTCGTCGGGCTGCTCAATCACCGGGGTGGGCGTGTTTTCCTGCACCACCAGCTCGCCAGGGCGAGTCTGCGTCGTACCCTGCCCTGCGGGCTGAGTAATCGGGCCCAGCGCCAGCGACTGTTCCGGCTCGGGCGGAGTTTTGTCAGCAGTCAGCATGGGCACCAGCACCACCACGGCCAGCACCAGCGCCAGCGCACCGATCAGACGGCGACGAGCCCGTCCACGCAGTTCCGATAATTGTGAATCGCTGGAAGCACTGGAGCGGCGACCCGACGATGAGGAAGTATCGTTACGTGAAAATAAACCCATGAGCCCTAGACCTATGAAATAAGCAGTCTTGCCGATAATCAGGAAGATGTGCGCTCGTTTGCGGCTTCAAGAATCGGCCCTACTGTCGCAAACGAGCCAAACACGACAATTCTATCATTGTCACCGGCCTCTTTTAATGCCGCCTCGTAAGCGAGCCGGGGACTGTTGTAACTGGATACGACCGCTGACGCTTTACTGACCGAAGCACGCGCAACAGGGCGCACACCGGGTCGATGCCCGCTGCTTTCCGCTTCAGGTGCCAACACATCAGCAGGCATCTGATCGCTGGCCAGAACGGTACGCACATGCTCCGCCAACTCGTGACCCGACAGGCTGCGCGGCCCTTCCAGGCTGGCGCACATCCAGTGGTCAATACGGCTTGCCAGACGTGCGATGACGCCATCCACATCCTTGTCCTTGTACATACCCACAACGGCAATTGTCTTGGGGTAAGGAGGCATATTGTCCAGGTTCTGCGCCAGAGCGGCAGCAGCATGCGGATTATGCGCCACATCGAAAATGACACAAGGCTGACCTGGCTGAATCTGGAAACGTCCCGGCATATGCGCACGCAGCAAGCCCGCACGCACCGCCTGGGCAGGGACGGCCAAACGAGGATGCAAGGACTCCAGCGCCGCCAGGGCGGCAGATGCATTGAGCAGCTGATTGGCGCCACGCAGGGCCGGATAGGCCAAGGCAGCCCGTCGTTGACTACGCCCGCCATACGCCCATTGCTGGCGGTCGCCGGAGTAGTTGAAATCCTTGCCAAACAACCAGAGTTCGGCGCCAATCTCCTGGGCGTAATCCAGCATGGTCTGTGGTGGCAGTGGATCGGCGCAAATGGCGGGACGACCGGGACGGAAAATATGGGCTTTTTCCCAAGCCACCTGCTCGCGGGTATTGCCCAGGTATTCTGCGTGATCAATATCAATGCTGGTAATGATCGAACAGTCGGCATCCACGATATTGACGGCGTCCAAACGCCCGCCCAGACCGACTTCCAGCACCGCCACGTCCACACGCTGCTCCTGGAACAGCATCAAGGCAGCCAGCGTGGAAAACTCAAAATAGGTGAGCGTCAGATCACCACGGGCTTCGTTGATACGAGCGAACTGCGCCGTGATCTGCGCGTCCTCCGCCATCTCGCCATTTAAGCGGATGCGCTCGTTATAACGCACCAGATGCGGGGAGGCGTACACCCCTACTTTGTAGGCCGCGGCCAGCAGAATCGCTTCCAGCATGGCACAGGTCGACCCTTTACCATTGGTACCACCCACGGTGATGACCACACCATCCAATTTGATGTTCAGACGTTGGGCAACCTCGCGAATCCGGCCCAGACCCAGGTCGATGGTCGACGGATGCAAGGTTTCCAAATAGGACAGCCAATCGCTTAGCGAAGAGTCGGCTTTCAGAACAGGATGAGTCATGGACAACACCAATTACAAAATAAAAACGGCAGGCGCTGATGATAGCACCTGCCGTGAGCCAATACGCCTTAACTATCAGGCGAATACTGGTATTACTTGCGACGTGTTGGCGGCAAGTCCGTGCACGTCCCTTCAGCGACGGCCGCAGCCTTGCTGACCGACTCGCACAAGGTGGGGTGCGGGTGAATGGATTTGGCCAGATCGACCGGGTCCACCCCCATTTCGATGGCCAGCACCAGCTCACCGATCAGCTCGCCTGCATTGGTACCGACAATGCCGCCACCCACGATACGGTGGGTTTCCGCATCGAACAGAACCTTGGTAAAGCCTTCATCGCGGTTGTTGGCAATGGCACGACCAGACGCAGCCCAGGGGAACACGCCCTTCTCGACCTTGATACCGTCTTTTTTCGCCTGATCTTCGGTCAGACCCACCCAGGCGATTTCCGGATCGGTGTAGGCCACCGAAGGAATCACACGAGCATCAAAGAAGGATTTCTCGCCGGCGATGACTTCAGCGGCCACGTGCGCTTCGTGCTCGGCCTTGTGTGCCAGCATGGGCTGCCCCACGATATCGCCAATGGCGTAGATATGTGGCACGTTGGTACGCTGTTGCTTGTCAACCGGAATGAAGCCACGGTCGGTGACGTGTACGCCCGCTTTCTCAGCACCAATTTTCTTGCCATTGGGCGAGCGGCCCACGGCTTGCAGAACCAGATCGTAACGCTGCGGCTCGGCTGGCGCATTCTTGCCTTCAAATGTCACCCAGATGCCATCATCACGAGCTTCGGCAGCCACCGTGCTGGTTTCCAGCATCATGTGGTCGAAGCGGTGCTTGTTCATCTTCTCCCACACCTTGACCACGTCGCGGTCTGCGCCCGGCATCAGGCCAGTCTGCATTTCCACCACGTCCAGGCGTGCGCCCAGCGCCGAGTACACCGTACCCATTTCCAGACCGATGATGCCACCACCCACGATCAGCATGCGCTTGGGCACAGACTTCAGTTCCAGCGCGCCGGTGGAGTCCACTACGCGTGGATCGTCGGGCAGGAACGGCAGTTTTACCGACTGGCTACCGGCCGCAATAATGGCCGAAGCGAACTTGATCACTTTCTTGGTGCCGTCGTTGGCGGTCACTTCGATGTGATTGGGGTCCAGGAACTGGCCGTTACCGACCACAACCTGCACCTTGCGGCCCTTGGCCATACCGGCCAGACCACCGGTCAGCTTGCCGATCACCTTGTTCTTGTAGTCGCGCAGCGCGTCGATGTCGATTTGCGCTTCACCGAACTTGATGCCGTGTGTTGCCAGGGACTTGGCTTCCTCGTAGACCGCTACGGTATGCAGCAAGGCCTTGGAAGGAATACAACCCACGTTCAGACACACACCACCCAGGGTGCTGTAGCGTTCGACCAGAGCCACTTTCAGGCCCAGGTCAGCGGCACGGAAAGCCGCGTTGTAACCGCCCGGGCCCGCGCCCAGAACGACCACATCCACGGAATCATCCGCAGCACCCTGATGGCTGGCAGCCTGCGGAGCAGGTGCCGCGGCCGGAGCGGCAGCGGCAGGAGCCGCTGCTTTAGGTGTTTCCTGTTTGGCGGGTGCTGCAGCGGGGGCCGCCTGGCCCTCCGCTACTTCGATCTTGGCAATGGCCGACCCCTGGGAGACCTTGTCACCCACTTTGACCAGCAATTCCTTGATCACCCCTGCCTGAGCGGCAGGAATTTCCATGGAGGCCTTGTCGGACTCCACGGTGATCAGGCTTTGCTCGACTTCGACCGTATCACCGACCTGCACCAGCACTTCGATAACATCCACCTCGCCGGAGTCACCGATATCCGGGACCGTCAGATCAATCAGACTCATGACAACTCCTTACAATGCGATGCGACGGAAGTCAGCCAGCATCGTTGCCAGGAAGGCATTGAAACGGGCGGCAGAGGCACCATCAATAACACGGTGGTCGTAGGACAGGGACAGCGGCAACATCAAGCGTGGCTCGAACTCCTTGCCATTCCAGACTGGCTGTATGGAGGAGCGCGACAGACCCAGAATGGCCACTTCTGGCGCATTGATGATGGGTGTGAAGTCCGTGCCGCCAATACCGCCCAGCGAAGAAATGGTGAAGCAACCGCCCTGCATCTGAGCTGCGCTCAACTTGCCGTCACGGGCCGCGGCGGCCAGTTCGCCTGTTTCACGCGCGATATCCAGAATGCCTTTCTTGTCGGCATCACGGATGACAGGCACAACCAGACCGTTAGGCGTATCAGCGGCAAAGCCGATGTGGTAGTACTGCTTGAGCACCAGATTGTCGCCGTCCAGCGACGCATTGAACTCGGGGAATTTCTTCAGGGCAGCCACGGCAGCCTTGATGACGAAAGCCAGCATGGTGACGCGAGCGCCGGACTTCTTGTATTCCTCGTTCAGCTCTTTGCGCAACGCTTCCAGCGACGTGATGTCAGCCAGATCGTTATTGGTGACATGCGGAATCATGACCCAGTTGCGATGCAGGTTGGCACCCGAGATTTTCTTGATGCGCGACAGGGCTTGGGTTTCGACAGGACCAAATTTGGCAAAGTCCACCTTGGGCCAGGCCAACACGTCCAGACCACCGACCTGGGCAGCAGTACCGGCAGCGGTAACCGGAGCGGCACCGCCCGCCATGACCTGCTTGACAAAGCCGCGCACGTCGTCCGCCGTAATCCGGCCTTTGTCGCCGGAGCCATGGACCTTGGCCAGATCCACGCCCAGTTCGCGAGCGAACTTGCGAACGCTGGGCGACGCATGGGGAAGATTGCGCAAGGAAACTTCGGCATCCGCAAACGCTGCAGTAGGCGAAACACGCTCTGGGGCGGGAGCACCCGCACCCACCACCACCGAAGAGCTGGCAGCAGAAGCTGCTGCAGCGGGTGCCGCTTCGGCCTTGGGAGCGGGGGCGGCCTCGGCTTTGGCTGGCGCAGGCGCTGCGGCGTTACCTTGCACCGTCAACTCCAGGATGTCGCTGCCCTGGCTGACCTTGTCACCCAGCTTGACCTTGATGGCGGTCACCACGCCAGCGTGGGAAGACGGCACTTCCATGGAGGCCTTGTCCGACTCCACGGTAATCAGGCTTTGATCCACCTCAACGGTGTCACCCACCTGCACCATGATTTCAATGACGTCCACATCGCGAGCGTCGCCGATATCAGGAACCTGCACGGTCACTTGCTGCTCGTCACCGGCGGGAGCTGCCGCGGCAGCGGCAGGCGCCGCTTCAGCTTGAGCAGCAGGAACAGCGTCGGCCTTGGCAGGCTCAGCGGCAGGCGCGGCCTGCGCGCCTTCGGCGGCTTCCAGTTCCAGAACCAGACTGCCTTCCTTAACCTTGTCGCCCAGCTTGACCTTGATCGACTTGACCACGCCCGCGTCGGACGAGGGAATCTCCATGGAAGCCTTGTCGGACTCCACGGTAATCAGGCTTTGCTCGACCTCGATGGTCTCGCCTTCCTTGACCAGGATTTCGATCACTTCGACTGCGTCGTCAGCACCGATATCCGGGATTTTGACTTGAATGATATTGCTCATGGTTCAGTCCCTTATGCGTGCTGCGGGTTGGCCTTGGAAGGATTGATGCCGTACTTGGCAATGGCCTCGGACGCTTTGCTGAACGGAACCTTGCCCTCTTCAGCCAGTGCGCGCAACGCGGCCAACACCACAAAGTGACGGTCAACCTCAAAGTGCTCACGCAGCTTGAAGCGGTAGTCGGAACGACCGAAACCATCGGTACCCAGCACCTTGAAGGTACGATCTTTGGGCACGAAAGGACGAATCTGGTCGCCAAAAGCCTTGACGTAGTCGGTCGAGACCACGATAGGGCCATCGGTTTTGGCCAGTTGGGCCGTCACGTACGGTACGGGCAGGTCCTTGCCTTCAGGGTTGAGCAAAGCTTCACGCTCGCAGTCCAGACCATTGCGGCGCAATTCGGTAAAGCTGGTCACGCTCCACACATCAGAGCCAATGCCCCAGTCTTTTTCCAGCAGCTCTTGTGCTGCAATCACTTCACGCAAAATCGTGCCCGAACCCATCAGCTGAACGCGCAGCTTGGCGTCCTCAGCGACCGATTTGAATTTGTACATGCCACGCAGGATGCCTTCTTCGTCACCCTCGACCAGACCGGGCTGGGCGTAGTTCTCGTTCATCAAGGTGACGTAGTAGTACACGTCTTCCTGATCCTGAACCATGCGCTTCAGACCGTGCTGCATGATCACCGCCACTTCGTGCGCGAAGGTCGGGTCGTAAGACACGCAGTTGGGAATCAGCGAGGACTGAATATGGCTGTGGCCATCTTCGTGCTGCAGACCTTCGCCATTCAACGTGGTGCGACCGGCGGTACCGCCCAGCACGAAACCACGGGCTTTCATATCACCCGCTGCCCAGGCCAGATCGCCAAAGCGCTGGAAGCCGAACATCGAGTAGTAGATGAAGAACGGGATCATGATGCGGTTGTTGTTGGAGTACGACGTGGCAGCCGCAATCCAGGAGCTGAATGCACCCTGCTCGTTAATCCCTTCCTGCAACAACTGACCATTGGCCGTTTCGCGGTAGTACATGACCTGATCTTTATCGACCGGGGTGTACTTCTGGCCTTCCGGCGCATAAATGCCGATTTGACGGAACAGACCTTCCATACCAAAGGTACGCGATTCGTCAGCCAGGATGGGCACCGCACGCGGACCGACCTGCTTGTCGCGCAGCAAGGTATTCAGGAAACGGACAAATGCTTGCGTCGTGGAGATCTCACGGCCTTCGGCGGTGGGCTCCAGCATAGGTTTGAACGCCTCCAGGGTCGGCACGGTCAACTGTTCATCAGCCTTGGTGCGACGCTTGGGCAGGTAGCCGCCCAATGCCTTGCGACGAGCGTGCAAATACTGCATTTCAGGCGAGTCGTCAGCAGGCTTGAAGTACGGCAGTTCTTCGAGCTTGTCATCGGGTACCGGAATATTGAAACGGTCGCGGAACTCGCGCACAGCGTCCAGATCCAGGCTCTTTTGCTGGTGCGAAGGGTTCTTGGCCTGGCCAACGTGGCCCATGCCATAGCCCTTGATCGTCTTGGCCAGAATAACGGTAGGCTGACCTTCGTGCTTGGTGGCAGCGTCAAACGCCGCATACACCTTGTGAGGATCATGACCGCCGCGGTTCAGACGCCAGATGTCCTCATCGCTCATGCGGCTGACCATCTCCAGCAGCTTAGGATGCTTGCCAAAGAAGTGCTCACGAACATAGGCACCGTCGTTGGCTTTGTACGCCTGGTACTCGCCGTCCACGGTTTCTTCCATGACCTTGCGCAAGATGCCTTCCTTGTCGCGCGCCAGCAATGGATCCCAGTAACCGCCCCAGATCAGCTTGAGCACGTTCCAGCCAGCGCCCCGGAAGGTCCCTTCCAGTTCCTGGATGATCTTGCCGTTGCCACGCACAGGGCCGTCCAGTCGCTGCAGGTTGCAGTTCACGATGAAAATCAGGTTGTCCAGCTTTTCACGGGCAGCCAGACCAATCGCACCCAGGGATTCAGGTTCGTCCATCTCGCCGTCGCCCAGGAACACCCAGACTTTACGGCCACTGGTATCGGCAATGCCGCGGGCATGCAGATACTTCAGGAAACGGGCCTGGTAAATGGCCATCAATGGGCCCAGACCCATGGATACCGTGGGGAACTGCCAGAATTCGGGCATCAACTTGGGATGCGGGTAAGACGGCAAGCCTTTGCCGTCCACTTCCTGACGGAAGTTGTTCAACTGATCTTCGCTAATCCGGCCTTCCATGAAAGCGCGGGCGTAGATACCGGGCGAGGAATGGCCCTGGAAAAACACCATGTCGCCGCCGTGATCTTCGGTCTCGGCGTGCCAGAAATGGTTCTGACCGCAACCAATCATGGTCGCCAAGGAGGCAAAGGACGCAATGTGACCGCCCAGACCACCCCCATCAGGAGGGGTTTCGCGGTTGGCACGCACCACCATGGCCATGGCGTTCCAGCGAATGTAGGAACGAATGCGCTCTTCCAGAGCGAGGTTGCCAGGGTGCGCAGGTTCCAGACCGGGAGGAATCGTGTTCACATACGCCGTGTTGGGCGAGAACGGAATATGGGCGCCAGAACGACGGGCCAGATCAATCAGCTTTTCAATAAGCTCGTGAGCGCGGGCCGGGCCTTCACGGTCCACCACCGCTTCCAGGGCGTCAAGCCACTCTTTTGTTTCTAGGGCCTGGTCTTGACTGACCTGAGCCGAACTATTGTCTTGGGTTGAGGACATATAGTGTCTCCATATATGTGGTAGTAGTCCGGTCTTGCTCGACGCTGAGCCGCCCATCTCCTGAGAAGTAAAGCGATCCTGACCGAAGCGGGTATTGCGGACTGTGAGCGTTCAAGGCGGGGTACGCCTGCACCAACCCATTCTAGGAAAGAACCTAGAAACGCTCAAGCAAAATTTCATTTTATGGTATGTGTTTTCATAATACGAAATATCACTAAAAAAAATAGCCCTACATTACAATTCAGCCATACTTCTTTTCGTGCAGTTATGGCCACTCATCCTAAAAAGTCTCTGATCCCTTCAACCTTCTACGATCAGGCCAAGCAGAACCGGCGTGGATTCTATTGGCTGACGCCGGTTGTCGTGCTGTTTCTTTACCTCTGTGTCATGGGGGTATTTCTCTGGCTGCAACGTCTGCAAAACGACAGCGTCATGTTTGTGACCATCGATCAGGAAACGCGCCAGCAGCGTTTGATGATGGTGATTCTGGCCCTGTCATTGGTCATTGTGGTCAGCCTGCTGGCCTTGTGGCGCTATACCCGCTTTCGAACCCACGCCGAGGCCGCCCAGACAGCCGAGACCGGGTTTCGACGCGCCATGGAAAATTCCATGTCCACGGGGATGCGCGTCTTTGACATGCAAGGCCGCATTGCCTATGTCAACCCTGCGTTTTGCAGAATGATTGGCTGGAACGAGGCCGATCTGGTCGGTCGCACCGCCCCTTTCCCCTACTGGTTGCCCGGTCGTCATCAGC
Source organism: Alcaligenes ammonioxydans (assembly GCF_019343455.1). NCBI lineage: Bacteria > Pseudomonadati > Pseudomonadota > Betaproteobacteria > Burkholderiales > Alcaligenaceae > Alcaligenes > Alcaligenes ammonioxydans. The sequence goes on from NZ_CP049362.1 coordinate 2,099,194, forward strand.
AGCACCAGGAAACGCTGGATTTGCTCTTGTCCGGACGAACCCCCAGCAGCGGACTGGAAGTGGAAGCCCAGCGACGGGACGGATCGCGTTTTACCGCCCGCATGTACGTCTCGCCTTTGCGCGCCCCCAACGGAGAGCAGATCGGCTGGATGACTTCCATGACCGACATTACCGAACCCAAACGTATCCGTGAAGCCCTGACCGCCGCTCACGAACGCTTCATGACCGTACTGGAGGGTCTGGATGATGCCATTTCCGTGGTCGCCGATACCTCCGAGGGCCTGGAGCTGCTGTTTGCCAATCGCACTTATCGACGCTTCTTTGGCGCCCAGTCCAACGGCCATGCCGAACTGCTGGGAGGGCGTCTCGGTCGCTTCACGGACGAGACCGTGGAAATTTATTCTGAATCAGCGGCCCGCTGGTTCGAGGTCCACCATCGTATGCTGGCCTGGACCGATGGCCGCCGTGTGCGTTTGCAAGTGGCACGCGATATTACCGACCGACGCAAACACGAAGAGGCTTCGCGCATTCAACAGGAAAAAGTTCAGCTGACCAGCCGTCTGACCACGATGGGCGAGATGGCCTCCTCGCTGGCCCACGAATTGAATCAGCCGCTGACAGCCATCAACAACTACAGCATGGGCGCGGTTGCCATGCTCAAGTCAGGCCGCTACCAGCCCGAGACCTTGCTGGCTGCCTTGGAAAAAGCGGCCCAGCAGGCCGAACGGGCCGGCAAGATCATCAGCCGCATCCGCGAGTTCGTCAAACGCAGTGAGCCGCGTCGCACGCGCGTCAAAGTCATGCGCATTGTGGAAAATGCCGTGGGCTTTGCAGAAATTGACGCCCGCAAACGCCAGATCGAAATCGAACTGAGCATCCCCGATCCCGTTCCAGACGTCATTGCCGACCCCATTCTCATAGAACAGGTATTATTGAACCTGCTCAAAAATGGGATCGAAGCCATGGAACACAGCGAGCATCATGTGCTTCAATTGGTGATTACCCAACAAGAATCGCTTTTGGAGATGGCCGTCATCGACCGTGGTCATGGCCTGAAAGATCCCGAGCGCCTCTTTGAACCGTTTTACAGTACCAAGTCCGAAGGCCTTGGGATGGGCCTGAACATCTGCCGCACAATTATTGAATCGCATCACGGCCGCCTGTGGGCAGTCGGCAATCCCGAGGGTGGAACGATCTTTCGTTTCAGTCTACCTTGTGCAGCGCCCGATGTAGCGGACACCCTTGATAACAAACTGGAGATACCCGAATGACCAGCCCGCAAATGCCATGCACCATCTACGTAGTCGATGACGACGAAGCCGTACGGGACTCCTTGCGCTGGCTACTGGAAGCCAACGGCTACCGGGTCCGCTGCTTTGCATCGGGCGAAGAGTTTCTGGGTGCGTACGACCCGGCCCAGGTGGCCGTGCTGATCGTGGACGTGCGCATGCCCGGCATGAGCGGCCTGGAGCTCCAGGAAGCGCTGATTGCCCGCAAATCCACTATCCCGATCGTGTTCATTACCGGTCACGGTGATGTCCCCATGGCCGTGAGCACCATGAAGAAAGGCGCGGTCGACTTTCTGGAAAAACCCTTTAACGAAGCCGATCTGCGCACCATCGTAAGCCGCATGATTGAACAGGCTACCGCTCGCGCCTCTCAGGCGCAGGCGCAAAAAGATCAACAAGAAGTCCTGGGCCGCCTGACAGCGCGCGAGCAACAAGTGCTGGAGCGCATTGTTGCCGGTCGCCTGAACAAGCAAATTGCCGGGGACTTGAACATCAGCATTAAAACTGTCGAAGCGCATCGCGCCAATATCATGGAAAAACTGGAAGTCACTACGGTTGCCGACCTCATGAAAATCGCCCTCACCAAGTCCGAGGACGTGTAAATGAGTGCTCGTATTATTGATGGAAAAAAGCTGTCCACCGCCATCAAGGCGGACGTTGCAGAACGTGTTGCCAAACTCAAGCAGACTCACGGCATCCAGGCAGGCCTGACCGTGGTGCTGGTCGGGGAAGATCCCGCCTCGCAAGTCTATGTGCGCAACAAGGGCCTGGCATGTGAAGCCGCCGGCCTGAAGTCCGACATCATCCGCCTGCCTGCAGATACCAGCGAAACGGAACTGCTCGCACTGATTAAGCGCCTGAATCAGGACAGCTCGGTACACGGCATTTTGGTCCAGTTGCCCCTGCCCGCCCATCTGGACGAGCATAAAGTGATCGAAACCATTGCTCCCCACAAGGACGTGGACGGCTTTCACGTCAGCAACGCGGGCATGCTCATGACCGGCAAACCTCTGTTTGCTCCCTGCACGCCCTATGGCGTGATGAAAATGCTGGAGTCGGAACACGTGGCCTTGCGCGGTGCGGAAGCCGTCGTTGTTGGCGCCAGCAATATCGTGGGCAAACCCATGGCCATGCTCTTGCTGGCGGCGGGCGCTACGGTCACCCTGTGCAACTCCAAGACACGTGATCTGGCCGCTCAGACCCGCCGCGCCGATGTGCTGGTCGCGGCTGTAGGCCGCCCCGGCATCATTACCGGTGATATGGTCAAGCCCGGTGCCGTGGTGATCGACGTGGGCATCAACCGCGGTCCCGACGGCAAGCTGTGCGGTGACGTGGACTTTGCCAGTGCCAGCGAAGTGGCCTCGGCCATTACGCCCGTGCCCGGTGGCGTCGGCCCCATGACCATTGCCATGCTGCTGGTCAACACCTTGGAAGCGGCCGAACGCTCGGCCACCATCAGTCTTTAATTTATTCAACGGTTTATGACGACAAATCCCTTACTGGTTCCTATCGACAGCCTTATTGACTATCCCGCCATCCAGCCCGAACACATCGAGCAGGCGGTGGACCAACTTCTGGCCCTGGCCCGCCAAGCCGTAGAGACAGTCTCCAACGACGATAGCGAACCCAGCTGGGACAACATCGTCGAGCCCATCACGGATGCCACCGAGACCTTGTATCGCGCCTGGTCGGTAGCCGGTCACCTGAATTCGGTTATCAACACGCCTGAACTGCGGGCCGTCTACAACCAGTGCCTGCCGCGCATGAGCGAGTTCTCGACCTGGGTGGGCTTGAACCGACCTTTATTTCTACGCTATCAGGCCCTGGCAGACAGCCCGGCCTTTGCGGCCCTGACACCTCAGCGCCAACGCATCATTACCCTGGCCCTGCGCGATTTCCGCCTGAGCGGCGTACAACTGGAAGGTCAGGCTCGTGAGGACTACGCCCGCATTTCCGAGGAACTGGCGCAAACCTCGCAGCAGTTCTCCGAGCACGTACTGGATGCCATTGATCAGTGGCATTACCTGGTCACCGATCAGGCTGAGCTGGACGGCATCCCGGACGATGTGCTGGCCGCAGCCCAACGCGCCGCTCAAGAGAACGATCAGCAAGGCTGGCGTCTGACACTGAAAATGCCGTGTTACCTGCCCGTCATGCAGTACGCCCGCAATCAGGCCTTGCGCGAGCGGATGTACCGGGCCTACACCACCATTGCCTCCGATCAGGGGGATGCGCAATTCGATAACTCCCAGGCCATCGAAACCCTGCTGAGGCTGCGTGCTCAGGAAGCCAGCCTGCTCGGTTTTGCCAGCTACGCCCATATGCGTCTGGAAACCCGCATGGCCGACACTCCCGAACAGGTGATGGGCTTTTTGCGCGACCTGGCGGCCAAAGCACGCCCCTACGCGCGTCAAGATCTGGACGAGTTGCAGGCCTTTGCCCAGAAAGAGCTGGGTCTGGACAATCTGCAAGCCTGGGATGTCCCCTTTTGCTCTGAGCGCCTGCGTGAACAGCGCTACGCCTACTCGGAAGATGAGGTCAAACAGTACTTTACCGAGCCTGCTGTTCTCAACGGCCTGTTCAAGGTCATTCAGCGCCTGTTTGATGTGACCTTGCGCGCCAGCGACGTCCCCGTATGGCATCCTGCCGTGCGTCCATTTGAAGTTCTTGCCTCGGATGGCAAAACCTTGGGCTACCTGTATATGGACCTGCACGCCCGTCAAGGCAAACAAGGGGGGGCCTGGGTCGATAGCGAACGCAGTCGCCGCCGCCTGGGTGAGCAACTGTGTCTGCCGATCGCCTATCTGGTGTGCAATTTTGCCGAACCCCAGGCAGGTCGCCCGGCCCTGCTGACGCATGATGATGTAATCACCCTGTTTCACGAGTCGGGCCACGCCTTGCATGCCTTGCTCTCACGCGTGGACGATCCAGCAGCGTCGGCCTTCTCCACCGTGGAATGGGACGCCATCGAACTGCCTTCGCAGTTTATGGAAAACTTTTGTTGGGAGTGGCCTGTCGTCCAGATGCTGACCGCCCACGTGGAAACGGGCGAGCATCTGCCGCGCGCGCTCTACAACAAGCTCAATCAAGCCCGCAACTTCCAAAGCGGCATGCAAATGGTGCGTCAGCTCGAGTTTTCCCTGTTCGACATGTTGATCCATTCGCGCGACAGCGGTCTGGACATCGATGCCGTCATGGAGATTCTGGATCAGGTACGTCAGGAAGTGGCCGTGCTGTTTCCGCCAGAGTGGCACCGCTTCCCGCATCAGTTCTCGCACTTGTTTGCGGGTGGCTATGGCGCGGGTTACTACAGTTACAAATGGGCCGAAGTCCTGTCTGCCGATGCCTACTCGGCCTTTGAGGAAAAAGCCTATACCCATTCGGATGGGGCGCGTGATACCCTCGATAGCAATACCGGCCATCGCTTCTGGCGCGAGATTTTGTCCGTGGGGGGCGAGCGTCCCGCTGCCGACTCCTTCCGTGCTTTCCGAGGTCGAGACCCTTCCATCACCGCCCTGCTCCGTCACAGCGGGCTCACACCCGAGCCCGCCTAAACCCAGAGGACGCTCATGACAGCCAGCCGGATGCGGCCCAGCCCAGTAAACCCCATTCTTGTCTTGTTTAAGCAATATGGTCTGACACTAGCGCTGAGCTTGCTCCTGCTTGGCAGCGCGACTGCTGCCAATCTGCATCCCGTACGGGGCTTCCTGCCCGATCTGCGCTTTTCCCTACAAGCCGCTGGTCCCAAAACACTCACTCAGGATGACTTCAAAGATAAAGTCGTCATGATGTTTTTTGGTTATGCCAGTTGCCCCGATGTCTGTCCCACTACCCTGGCCCAGTTAGGTGCCGTCATGGACGCTCTGGGAGACAAGGCTGAGCAGGTGCGCATCCTATTTGTCAGCGTGGACCCGCACCGCGACACCCCGGATGCACTGGCCCGCTACGTGGCCGCCTTTGATGGCAAGCACACGACGGGACTGACCGGTTCAGAAAAGCAGATTGCAGACCTCGCCCGGCGTTATCGGGTGGCATACCAGATCGAAAAACCAGACCCCAAGGCGCCGGAGAACTACGAAGTCTCGCACAGCCGTGGCGTATATATCTTCGATCAGCAAGGCAGGGCGCGCTATCTGGCACCGGATACGGAGTCGGTACAGGTTCTGGCAGAGGGTGTGCGAAGTCTGCTACCTTGAAAAAGCCCCCTTCAAGAGGGGGCTTCGTCTTTCTGGCGATTCCACTACGGGCACGACCTGGTGAACAAACGCAGACATGCCCACGCTCTCTGCCTGACAGGCCGGCAAACCACTGCTGGCCGACCCGCCAACCCCTGAGTTATTGGCCTCGCAACGCAGACTGTGCCTGGCGCAAGGCTGTACGCAAGCCCTCTTCCAGTACGGGATGATAGAAAGGCATGGCCAGCATCTGGTCCAGCGTCAGCCCCATCTGCAATGACCAGGCTAATAAATGGGCAATATGCTCTGCTTGAGGCCCCACCATCTCAGCCCCAAGAAATGCCCCGTCCTGGTCTGCATACACATGCAGCAAGCCACGGTTGACCAGCATGACCCGCGCCCGTCCCTGATTACCAAAGTTCACACTACCGGTCACGGCCCCTTGCGGAAGTGATTTAAAGGGAGTCCCCACCACGGCCACCTGCGGATCGCTGAATACGACCGCCATACGGGCCCGGCGAGCCATCGGCTCGTCCTGCCCCTCGCTCAGGGCCTGCAAAGCCGCCAGGCGACCATCGTCAGCCGCTTCATGCAGGATAGGTGCACGCTGGTTGACATCACCCGCAAGGTAAATAGAGGTTCCTTTGATCTGCAGGCTGGTCATGTCATAGACCACCCGGCCTTTGTCGTCCCATTGCGCAGGCGTATTTTCCAGGCCCAGATCATCCAGTTGAGGACGGCGGCCGGCCGCTCCCAATACATAATCATAATCTTCGACACGTTCCTGACCGTCCACCTTCAGATGCACCCGTGCCTTGCCATTGACCACTTCGCTACCCAGCACGGTCACGTCCGCGCGGATATCGAGCTCCTGACTGAAAATAGCCCGCCCAGCCTCGCGCACTGTCGGATCGGACAGTCCCGCCAGACTCTGACTGCGGTTGATGATCGATACATTAACGCCCAGCCGAGCCAGAGCCTGCCCCAGCTCCAATCCGATCACGCCCGTCCCTACTACCAGCACACTGCGCGGCAAATCAGTCCAATCAAAAACGTCCTCGTTACTGATCAGCAAGGCGCCCAAAGGCTCCAGCTCTTTCGGGCGCACTGGCGTGGAACCCGTAGCGACAATCACACTCCCTGCCGTGATGCGGGTGTGCTCATCCACCTGCAGCACGTGCTCCGACAAGAAACGGGCGTGGCCGCGTATCTTGTCCTTCTCATCAAAGCCGTTCACATCCTCCACTACAAAACCCACAAAACGGTCACGCTCGCGACGCACGCGATCCATTACCTCTTTTCCATCGATACGGATTGCGCCATCCACATGAACCCCAAAAGGCGCGGTGTGACGAGCATGATGGGCGGCATCCGCAGCCGCAATCAGCAGTTTGGAGGGCATGCAGCCAACCCGGGCACACATCGTGCCATACGGGCCAGACTCGATCATCAGCACTCGTTTACCAGATCGTTTAGCCGTACGATACGCTGTCATGCCCGCTGTTCCCGCTCCGATCACGGCAACATCACACTGAATTTCCTTCATAAACCGCTCCTTGAGTGTGTAACAAGGCTATCAGGGGCCAGATGACCGGTCTGACAGCCCGTTCTACAATGTGCAGAATTGAACCGTTTAATCATAACGCAGTCCTTTTGCACTGCCAGAGGAAAGCCCATGCTGATTAGTGAAGCGGCCCGCGTCACCGGCCTGACACCCAAGATGATCCGGCACTATGAGGATCTGGGCCTGGTAAATAGTGTCCGTGCTCCGAACGGCTATCGTATCTATCAGGCTCAGGACCTGGACACCTTGCACTTTATCGTCCGCGCCAAAGAACTGGGTTTTAATCTGGCCGATATTCAACAACTGACCAGTCTATGGCGCAATCAGCAGCGCCCCAGCTCTGAGGTCAAGCAGTTGGCTCAAGCCCATATTCAGGACCTGGAAAGCCGGGCGGCCTTGCTGCTGGATATGGCTGCCAAACTGCGTGTCCTGGCCGAGCAATGTCAGGGCGACCAGCATCCCGACTGTCCGATCCTGGATGGGCTGGAGGGCGGCTGTTGTCACCCGAGTACGCCAGATAAGACTGCCGTGCCGCCCCGAAGTAATCGTGCATCCGCTGCAGGCCCGCTTTGAGACATCGGCCCCGGCGGGTGGTAAGCGGCTTCCCCCAAGCCGATCTACGCCGCTGAAAAAGCGCGGACTCTGACCGCTTGTGCCGACTTGCCACCTTCACCCGCACAAACACAAAAAAGCCTGAGCTCAAGGAGAGCTCAGGCTTTTTGCTTCTTGTGTCTTGGATGGGCTGCTCAGCCGCACCGACTTCAGGCTCAGGCCGCGCGCCACTCCGTCACAAACTGCTGCGGCTCGGGACGTTGCGCAGGACCTAGCGTGTGAATGGGCGTACCCACCGACACAAAGCCCAGGAACTGATAATCCAGGGAGTCAAAGCCCAAGGCTTCAGGAACTTCCTCACCGTAGGTCCCCAGGCCCGTGCTCCAGAACGCTCCAAAACCCAGTTGGTGAGCCGCATGCAGCATATTGCTAACCGCAGCACCCGTTGCCAGAACACGCTCCAGCTCAGGAATTTTTTCCTCGCCATGATCGATGTGGCTAGCCACGGCAATCAGCAAAGGGACTTTTGCCAACCAGGCACGTACGCTGGCCGCCTTCTGCTCGGTCAAGGGTGTGCCCGCGCGTTCGTTAGCCGCAATCGCCAACTCGCCCAAAGCCTGTACATTTTCACCACGAATCAGGCAAAAGCGCCAGGGCTGCAAACGGCCATGATCGGGAGCGCAAACGGCAGCGCGCAAAATCAGGTCTAACTCCTGTTCGCTCGGGCCGGGGCCTTGCACCAGCTTGATGGAACGTCGGGACAACAAGGAATCAATGGTACTCATAGTGCTTCCAGAATCAGTAAAGAATGCCCTGCCCGGCTGGCAGGGCTCGGTCAGGCGTGAGCAGGAGCGCCCGCTTGTACCAGCAAGGCTTTCATGTCGCGCACGGCTTTTTCCCAACCATCAAAGACAGCCTGCGCAACAATGGCGTGACCAATATTGAGCTCAGCCAGACCTGGTAACGCCGCGATGGCCTGGACATTGCCGTAATGCAGGCCATGACCCGCATTCACACGCAAACCTTGCGAGACGCCTTGCGCGATACCCGCACGAATGCGTTCCAGCTCGCTGGCAGCCTGCTCGGGCGTTTGAGCATCCGCATAGGCGCCGGTATGCAGCTCGATCACCGTGGCGCCCACTTGACTGGCAGCACGAATTTGCGCGGGATCAGCGTCAATGAAAAGCGAAACACGGATGCCCGCAGCCTGCAACTGCTCAACCGCTGCCCTGACCTGATCCAGATGCCCCAGTACATCCAGCCCCCCTTCGGTGGTCAGTTCGGCTCGGTGCTCGGGAACCAGGCAGACATCATCCGGCTTGATACGGCAAGCGATGTCCAGCATTTCGGTAGTGATGGCGCACTCCAGATTCATCCGGGTGCGCAACACAGGGCGCAGGGCCTCGACATCGGCATCCTGAATATGACGCCGATCTTCACGCAGGTGTAAGGTAATCAGGTCCGCTCCGGCTTCTTCTGCTCGCAAAGCGGCCTGAATAGGATCAGGGTAGGTGGTCAGACGCTGCTGGCGCAGCGTTGCCACATGATCGATATTGACGCCCAGTTCTAACATTCCCCAAGGACCTCCGTAGTTTCAGGGATGAATGACCAGACACATTATCGCCTGTTTACTCCGGTGCTGTCCCGGCTGCCTGGATCTTTGTGTCAGGCTGGACGGTTTCGGCAGACCATCCACCGCCCAAGGCCTTATACAACTCCACCCGGTTCATCAGCGAGGCCAGACCCGTCTGGATATAAGCCTGACGGGTTCCATACAGGCTGACTTCGGCCGTTTGCACCTGCAAAAAGCTGTCTATCCCCACCTCGTAGCGCAATTTGGCCAGACGCAAGGTCTCGCTGGCAGCCTGATCGACTTCCTGCAAGGCATCAATCTGCTGCCCATAGGTCGCCTCGCCCGCCAGTGCATCGGCCACCTCACGGAACGCATCCTGAATGGTTTTCTCGTACTGGCTGATCGCAATATCACGACGCGCCTGGGCCAGATCCAGATTGGCCCAGGTGCTGCCCGAGAGCAAGGGCATGGTAATTTGCGGCTGGAACTGCCAGTACCGGTTGTCTGAGCTGAACAAACCACCCAGCTCCGGGCTCATGAAGCCTAACAAACCGGTCAGACTCAAACGCGGGAAAAAAGCCGCGCGCGCCGCACCAATGCTGTAGTTCGAACCGCGCAGCACGTGCTCGGCGGCCAGAATGTCAGGACGACGCTCCAGCAACTGCGCCGGCAAGCCCACCGGCAAACGGGGCATCAACTGCGCACGGGTGAAGGGCAAGCCAGCGGGCAGATCATCCGGGATCTCACCACCCAGCAGGACTTGCAAGGCATTCAAAGCACGTTGACGATCGCGTTCGACCGCCTGCATATCGGACCGCACAGTGTTGTATTGCACCTTGGCCTGATTCAGGTCCAAAGCAGACACCGTGCCGGCATCGTAGGAGGACTGCACCAAACGCAAAGTCTCTTGACGACTGCGCAAGGTGTTGCTCATCAAGGCATGCAGCTCTTCAGCCGTGCGTACCTTGAAGTAGGCCTCCGCCGTTCCCGCCACCAGCGCGATATGGGCCGTGCGTTGGGCCTGCTCAGTCGCAAAATACTGTTCGCGAGCGGCACGGGCCAGATCACGCACACGACCGAAAAAGTCCAGCTCAAACGCAGTGATGCCCACTCCAGCCTGGAACGTGCGGGTCACCGGAGCCGAGGTCGGGCCAGCAGGACGCAGCTCTGCGGGCGTGTGAGTGGCCTGCTGAGCTGCCTGAACGCCAATGCTGGGCAGTTGATCGCTGCGCGCCACGCCATATTGGGCGCGCGCCTCTTCGATACGTTGAGTCGCAATGCGCAAGTCGCGGTTGTTCTCCAGAGCGCGCTCAATCAGGACATGCAAGCGTGGATCGGTGAAGAACTCACGCCAGCCCAGATCGGCGGCCTGCACCGCCTCCGTCTGGCCCTGCTGGGCCAGGGGAAACTGAGCGGGCACCGGCGCCGCCGGACGCTCATACTTTGGCGCCAAGGAGCATGCCGACAAGGCAAAGGCTACAGCCAGCACCAGGGGACTACGTAAAAACATGCTAGACATCAGTGCTGTCCTCCTTGCGAACCGGGCTGCTGCGCAGCTTGCTTGGCCAGTTCTTCCTCGTGCAGTTTGGCGGCTTCGCCAAACAAGCGAGGCTTGGTTTTAAAGAGCTTGAGGATAACGACGAAGAAGGTCGGCACCATCAAGACAGCCAAAGGCGTGGCGGCCAACATGCCACCGAGCACACCCAGACCCACGGCGTTCTGGCTAGCTGCGCCCGCACCGCTGGAAGTCGCCAGTGGCACCACCCCCAGCACAAAGGCAAAGGAGGTCATCAAAATAGGACGAAAACGCAGACGGGCTGCTTCCAGGGTGGCGTCGATCAGTGTCGCGCCCCGGGCATACGCATCCTTGGCAAACTCCACAATCAGAATCGCGTTCTTGGCTGATAGCCCGATCACCGTCACGATACCTACCTGGAAGTACACATCATTCGGCATGCCCAGACCAGAGACCAGCAACACCGACCCCAGCATGCCCAACGGCACCGCCAGCATCACCGACAGTGGAATGGCCCAGCTTTCATACAAGGCCGCCAGCAGCATGAACACCACCAACACAGCCAGCCCCATCAAAATTGTCGACTGACCCGCTGCCTGACGCTCCTGGTATGACAGACCGGTCCAGTCCACCCCAAAGCCGCTAGGCAGCTGCTTCATCAGGTTTTCCATCTCGATCATGGCTTCGCCGGAGGTGTAGCCGGGTGCAGGACCGCCACCAATACGCACCGACTCGTAACTGTTGTAGCGTACGATCTGCACAGGACCCTGCTCAGTTGTCTGGCTGACAAAAGCGGACAGCGGAACCATCTTGCCTTCGCTATTGCGCGCGTTGAGTTTGAGCACATCATCGATGGTCATGCGGTAGGGAGCATCAGCCTGCAGCCAGACGTTTTGCACCCGACCCTGGTTCGTGAATTTACCCACAAAGGACGAACCCAGCGCACCGCTGATCAGGGACGAGACTTCGCTAAAGTTCACCCCCAAGGCCGCGGCCTTGTCCCGGTCAATCTCCAGACGAATTTGCTTGCCCGGACTCAGGCCGGTGATACGCACACTTTGTGGATCAAAAACAGGGCTTTGCTTGGCCAGGCTTAACAACTGATCGGCTGCCGCCATCAGTGCGTCGTGGCCCATGCCTGCCCGATCTTCCAGCCGCATATCGATACCCGAGGAATTACCCAGGGCAGAAATGGCCGGCGGCACAATGGCGATCACCATGGAGTCAGGCAAACCGAACAGCAGTTGACCCATGGCCCGGCCGGAAATGGCCTGTGCCGAGTTTTCCTCTCCCTTGCGCTCGTTAAAGTCCTTCAAGGGCACAAAGGCAATGGCCGAGTTCAAGCCGCTACCGTTAAAACTGAAACCCTGCACGGCAATGATGTTCTCGACCTGAGGCTGCTCTTTGAAGTAGTCCTCGACCTTGGCGATGGTTTCAATGGTGCGGTTGGCGGTCGAGCCGGCGGGCAGCTCAATATTGGCAATCACGTAGCCCTGGTCTTCTTCGGGCAGGAATGCAGTGGGCATGCGCACATACAGGAAGCCGAGCACCAACACCATAAGCAGATAGATAAACATCATCCGGCCGCCACGGCGCAAGGTCTTGCCTACAAAGCTTTCATAGCCGTTGGTCGTACGCATGAAGACACGGTTGAACCAGCCAAAAAAGCCACGCTTGGTTTCGTGATGACCTTTCGGAATCGGTTTCAGCAAGGTCGCGCACAGCGCAGGCGTGAAGGTCAAGGCCAGGAAACCGGAAAACGCGATGGACACGGCCATGGCTACCGAGAACTGACGGTAAATGACGCCGACCGAACCGGCCATGAAAGCCAGGGGCAGGAACACCGCCGACAAGACCAGCGTAATACCTACAATGGCGCCACTGATTTGCGGCATGGCTTTCTTGGTCGCTTCTTTAGGCGAGAGCCCGTCCTCGACCATGATACGTTCGACGTTCTCCACCACCACGATGGCGTCGTCGACCAAAATACCAATGGCCAGCACCATCGCGAACATGGTCAGCACGTTTACCGACATGCCCAGCACCTGCATCACCGCAAAGGCACCCAGAATGGCCACGGGCACCACCAAGGCCGGGATGACGGTGTAACGTACGTTCTGCAAAAACACGTACATCACGATAAACACCAGCACCATGGCTTCCAGCAGGGTGTAGACCACTTGCGTGATGGACTTGTCCACGTAAGGCGAGGTGTCGTAAGGAATATCGTAGCGAATATTATCCGGGAAAAACTCGGAAAGCTTTTCCATCTCGGCCTTGATGGCCGCCGCGGTATCCAGGGCGTTGGCCTCGGGCAGCAGGGAAATCGCAAAGGCCGCTGTAGGTTTGCTGTTCAGGCGCGCCCCAAACTGGTAGTTGTCCGCCCCCACTTCGACCCGCGCCACATCTTTGATACGCACCGTCGAACCATCCGGCTGGGAGCGCAAGATGATGTTCTCAAACTCTTCCACGGTCTGGAGCTGGCCATTGACCGTGATGGGCGCTGCCACACGCTGACTTTCCAGATTAGGAGGCCCGCCCAAGATACCGGCAGACACCAGCATATTCTGCTGGCGGATGGCCGTGGTGACGTCCGAAGGGGTCATCTGATAGCCGACCAGCTTGGCCGGATCAAGCCAGACCCGCATGGCTCGACCAGAGGCAAACAACTGGAATCGGGCCACACCAGGCACACGGGAAATCGTGTTTTTGATGTTGCGCTCGATGTAGTCGGCCAGCGCGGTCTGATCCAGGCTGCCGTCTGTCGAGGACAAGGTGGCCACCAGCAAAAAGCCGGTACTGGACTGCTCGACGTGCAGGCCCTGCTCCATCACTGCCGTCGGCAAGGACGCGGTAATGTTGCTGACCCGGTTCTGCACGTCCACCTGCGCCAGATCAGGATTGGTGCCGGGACGGAAGGTGGCGGTAATCTCAGTGGAGCCATAGGAGTCACTGACAGACTCGTAGTACAGCAGCCCCTTGGCGCCGTTCAACTGGTCTTCAATCACACTGGCTACTGTGCTGGCCACATCCTCGGCAGTCGCCCCCGGGTAGGTCGCCCGGATCGTGACCGAAGGCGGTGCCACATCGGGATACTGCGCCACGGGCATATTGGGCAATGCCAATAAGCCAAATAGCGTGATCGCCAAGGCAACGACCCATGCAAAAATGGGCCTTTCAATAAAAAACTGAGGCATGTCGCTTACTCGCTAGACTTGGCTTCGTTTGGCTCAGCCGCTGCGGCCGGCTGCTGTGCGGGAGTCGCATCAGAGGCTGGCGCCGCGGCGGGCTTATCCCCCTTCCAGGGAATGGTCTGGACCGGGGCACCGGGGCGAATCTTCTGGAAACCCTCAACAATGATCTGGTCACCGGCCTGCAGGCCTTTGTTCACGACATACTGGCCATCGTGCTCAGGTCCGAGCACCACGGGTACGGACTGAGCTTTTCCGTCACGAACCACGTAAAGATTGGATGAGCCATCCGAGGTGTACTGCACTGCCTGGGCAGGCACCAGCAAGGCATCGGGAATAACCCCTTGCTCCAGACGCAGGCGAACATACATACCTGGCAGGAGAATTTCATCGGGGTTGGGGAACACGGCCCGCAGCGTAACCTGGGAGGTGGACGGGTCCACACTGACACCACTAAACAGCAGCACGCCGTCCTGGTCGTACAGCGAGCCATCTTCCAGCACCGCCTTGGCTTTGGCCTGGCCCTCGCCGGCCGACTTCAGGCTCCCATCGGCCATGGCACGACGCAGCTGGCTAAGTTCGGCGGTCGAACGGGTCACGTCTATATACACACGATCCAGTTGCTGTACCGTTGCCATGTGCGTGGCATTGGTCGCTGACACCAAAGCGCCTTCGGTAATCAGCGCTCTGCCAATGCGTCCGGCAACAGGAGAGACAACCTTGGTATATCCCAAATCGATAGTGGCGCTTTCCAGGGCCGCCTGGGCGGCGGCAATGGAGGCCTCAGCCTGCATGGCCCGTGCCTTGGCGTTATCGTAATCCTGACGCGAAACCGCGTTTTCCTTGATCAGGCGCTCATACCGCTGTGCCAGTTGACGGGCGCTTTGCGCATCAGCCTGAGCATTTTTCAACTGGGCCGCCGCCTGATTGCGCACCGCACGGTAAGGGGCGGGATCAATGGTAAACAAAAGCTGGTCCTGCTTGACCTCAGCGCCTTGCTCAAAGTTGATCTCTTCAACAATGCCGGACACACGGGCACGGATTTGTGCATCTTTGATCGCTTCGACTCGTCCAGGCAGCTCGGAGAACAACTCGGTAGAGGTCGGTTGGACGGTAATCACGCTGACCGGGACCTTCATCCCGCCGGCCGGAGCTTGAGGCTCTTTGTTGCCGCAGGCGGCCAGAAGAACCAGGGAAGAGAAGACAGCAATGCGAAATGGCTGTCGACCCAGCAAGCTTTTAAATGACATGAAGAACTCCTGAGCTAAGCGTTGCATGGGAGTTTAACGCTTAAACTGACTGGATTGTATGGTTTGGACAAGCAGCAAGTATATGTCGAAAAAGCCTAAATCAAACAGCAAAATTTGCGATGAGACTCATTCCGATCATGCAATCATTTGGCGCCTACGAGTAGCCCGCTCCCACCTGATCCCCGTCCCGTCGTCGGCCCACCTCAAAAGAACACGTATTATCATATACCTAGGGTTTGATGAATATAAAAAAACCGCGTTTAACCCCCTAGAGTTGACGCGGTTTTCCAGATCCGGGATAGTGCTTTCTAACCGAGCAACAAACTATCGTCGGCCAGAGTTTCACCCCGCACCTTCTCGAACATCTCCAGCAAATCACGCACATCCAGACCCTTGCGCTGTTCACCGCTGACATCCAGCACCACCTTGCCCTGATGCAGCATTACCGTCCGATCGCCGACATCCAGCGCCTGACGCATACTGTGCGTGACCATCATGGTGGTCAGCCCGCCCTCACGCACAATGCGGTTGGTCAGCTGCAAAACAAAGTCGGCTGTACGCGGGTCCAGAGCGGCGGTATGTTCATCGAGCAGCAAAATTTTGGAGGGGCGCAAGGCGGCCATCAGCAAGCTGACCGCCTGGCGCTGACCGCCCGACAACAGACCGATACGATCCGTCAGACGGTTTTCCAACCCCAGGCCCAAGGTTTCCAGACGCGCTGCAAACTCGGCGCGCATGGAGTGCCGCACTGCACGGCTTAAACCGCGACGACTGCCCCGACAGGTGGCCAGCGCCATATTCTCTTCGATCGTCAAGTCTTCACAGGTGCCCGCCATGGGGTCCTGAAACACCCGGGCCACCCAGTTGGCGCGCTCCCAGACGGGACGGCGTGTGACATCCACATTATCGATCAGGATGTGGCCTTCATCCACGGACTGATCGCCCGATATGGCATTCAAGAAGGTGGACTTGCCCGCGCCGTTGGAACCGATCACGGTTACAAACTGGCCTTCAGGAATCGTCAGAGACAGGCCGCGCAAGGCACGGGTTTCAATAGGCGTGCCTGGATTAAAGGTCAGGCACAGGTTTTTTGCTTCCAACATTACTGGGCCCCCTTCTGTTTACGAGCACGCTTTTTCTTGAGCAACGGAATCACCAGCGCCACCGTCACCAACAAGGCAGTCACCAGGTTCAGATCCTGCGCTTTCAGACCGATCACATCCGCGTTCAGCGCCAAGGCAATGAAGAAGCGGTACAGAATCGCACCGAGCACCACGGCCAGCGTCGCATAAAACAGCTTGCGGGCAGGCAGGATGCTTTCGCCCACAATCACGGCAGCCAAACCAATGACGATGGTCCCGATCCCCATGGAAATATCGGCCCCGCCCTGCGACTGAGCAAACAGGGCTCCCGCCAAGGCCACCAGAGCGTTGGAGATGGCCATGCCCAGCAAAAGCATATTGCCGGTTGCCACACCCTGCGCACGCGCCATGCGGGCGTTGGCTCCGGTAGCACGCATCGCCAGACCCGTTTGCGTACCGAAAAACCAGTCCAGTGCCAGCTTGGCCACCAGAACCAGGCCAATCAACAACAACGGACGCGCAATATAGTCGGCGATGGCGTCGGGCTGCAGGATCGTAAAGACCGTTGGCTCCATGATCAAGGGCACATTGGGGCGTCCCATGATACGCAGATTGATGGAGTACAAGGCAATCATCATCAGGATACTGGCCAGCAGATCCATGATTTTCAGACGCACGTTCAACCAGCCAGTGATGGTGCCCGCAATGGCACCGGCAAAGGTCGCGACCACGGTGGCTAGAAACGGGTCATTGCCTTGGCTGATAAGGATGGCGGCTACTGCCCCACCCAAAGGAAAACTGCCATCGACCGTCAGGTCAGGAAATCGCAGGATGCGAAAAGAGATCAGAACCCCCAGAGCAACCAGTCCGAAAATCAGACCAATCTCCAGGGCCCCCCACATTGAATAGATAGACATATTGTTGGACGTCTAGGATACAAAAGAAACAGGCGGGCAGCTTGTGGCAACCCACCTGCAAGAAGCAATCAGCTCAGGCTTATTCGACGATTTTTGTGGCGGACTTCACGAAGTCCTCGTTGAGCGAAACACCTTGACGCTTGGCCGCGCCCGGATTGACGTAGAGCTCCAGTTTGGTGCTGGTCTCGGAAGCCATGTCGCCCGGTTTTTCGCCTTTAAGAATACGAATGACCTGCTGACCGGTTTGCAGACCCAGATCGTAATAATTCACACCCAGGGCCGCAATGGCACCGCGGGCCACGCTGTCGGTGTCCGATGCAATCAGAGGCACCTTGGCATCAACGCCCACTTTGACCAAGGACTCGTAAGCCGACACGACGTTATTGTCAGTATTGGTGTAGATCACATCGACCTTGCCCACCAGACTGCGCGCCGCTGCACCCACGTCCACGGTACGAGGAGCAGTGGCTTCAACCAGCGTCATGCCGTGTTTGGGCAACAGCTCTTTCATTTCTTTAACAACCACGGCGGAGTTGGCTTCGCCAGGGTTGTAGACCATGCCCACGCGCTTGGCATCGGGCACGACTTTCTTGATCAGATCAACCTGGGCTTCCAGGGCCAGGGCATCGGACACACCTGTCACGTTGGTGCCCGAGGGCGCCATGCTGGGCACCAGATGCGCGACCACGGGATCGGTCACCGCGGAATACACCACAGGAATGGTTTTGGTTGCCGACACCACCGCCTGTGCGGACGGCGTCGAAATGGCCACGATCACGTCTGCCTTGTCGCCGACAAACTTGCGGGCGATCTGGGCGGCAATCGCAGGGTTGCCCTGCGCGGTCTGAAACTGCCATTTGAAGCCGGAGGCTTCGGTGTACCCGGCATCGGTCAGCGCTTTGTGTACCCCATCCTTAATGGCGTCCAAGGCCGGATGTTCCACAATTGACGACACCGATACAGATTGCGCTTGAACGGCAGCGCCCGACATCAATCCAACACAAGCCAAAGCGGCCGCCACCTGATGCACCGATCTGATCAGTTTCATCCAATACTCCTTAGATGCAAAAAAACGAAAATTTTAGGTTTTAAGTCTAACGCGAACAGCCGGAATTTTCCCCCTGAGGTAATCCCTGCCCCAAGGCCTTATTGGCCCTGCATCTGGCGTCGAAACGAGAGCAGCTCGCGCGCCCAGCGCGTAGCCGGCAAACCATAATCAGCCTGCACCTGCTCGGCACGACTGAGCAGTTCGCCCGCGGTCATCTCCAGGGTGCTGCCTTTAAAGGCCAGAACGACCTGATTGCCCTCATCCATTTCGGGCAAGAGCAGTACTTTGCCATTAAAAGCGGCGCGAATGTTGTCAATATTATGTTTGAAGCTGGGATGCGCGCCAAAAAGATTGACGGTCATGATGCCCTCGTCTTCCAGAACGGCACGGCAGTCCTGATAAAACTCCAGACTGTCTCGCACAGGACCTTGCGCATCGGCATCATACAAATCCACCATCAAGGCCCGATATTGACCATGTTGCCCGCTGTCTTGTACCCATACGCCGGCATCGGCCTGATCGATCAGCGAGCGCGCGCTGCGAGGCAAGCGAAAGAAAGCATGACACATGCCAATGACTGAGGGATTCCACTCGACGGTCTGAACCTGGCACGCCGTCTGCTTCAAACAGAAACGCAGCAAGGACCCGGCTCCCAGACCCAGAATGGCCAGCTTGTGCTCAGGTTTGGGGTCTTCCATGAACAGCAACCAGGCCATCATTTGCTGCGTATAAGCCAAGACCAGCTCGGCGGGCTTGCGAATGCGCATCGCGCCTTGAATCCACTCCGTGCCAAAGTGCAGATAACGAATCCCTTCGCTTTCCGACAATGTGGGGCTGTCATCCCCCTGCTCACCTGCCATGAAACTCTTCCTTGCAAATCAGTCAGGCCCGCCCGCTCAGACCGAGTGCTCAGCGCGGGGCCACGCCCTGGTCCGAACCTGCAGACACAGAAAACATCGCCGGAAGGCGGCATTGCGCCACTTCCGGCGTTTTTTAGCAAGGCGCCATCATAACAGCGATCACCGCAGAGCAAAGAGCAGATTCAGACGCGCCCCACCATGACGACCGTATCCTGACTGCCATTCCAGACCCAGGGTGGTCAAGGCGTAGCGGGCTCGACCGCCTTGAATGCGAATCTGCCATTATCCCGATCAGAAGCCGCAAAGACTCGCTGCTCGACCAGCCAGTCCTAGACGTGGTTTCAACACAATTCCGTGTTATTGACTGGATGCTTAGGGGCCCACAAGAGGGGACGTGGCTAGACCGGTTTTGTCAGGATATATACGCCTGAACCAAAAAAAAACCGGAGAGCGGTTTGATCCGCTCCCCGGGTTTTCCATCCTCTCATCAAGGCCGGGACAACCGACCTGCGCAAGCTCAGGGACGCTCAAAAATAGCGGCAATCCCCTGCCCGCCCCCAATGCACATGGTGACCAGGGCATAGCGGCCCTGCACACGCTGCAGCTCATGCAAGGCCTTGACCGTAATGGCGGCACCTGTCGCCCCAATCGGGTGACCCAGGCTGATACCACTGCCGTTGGGATTGACTCGCGCCGGGTCCAGCCCCAACTCGCGCAATACCGCGCATGCCTGGGCGGCAAAGGCTTCATTGGACTCAACCACATCCAGATCAGACACGCTCAAGCCCGCACGTTCCAGCGCCAAACGGCTGGCTGGCACAGGTCCAATGCCCATAATGCTCGGGTCCACACCGGCGTGTCCCCATGACACCAGCCGGGCCAAGGGTTTGAGGCCGCGTTGGCGAGCTTCATCGGCGCACATCAGCAAAACGGCGGCCGCTCCGTCATTCAGGCCCGAAGCGTTGCCGGTCGTCACACTGCCTCCCTCGGGCAGGAACACTGGCTTCAAACCCGTGAAATTGTCCATGGTGGCATCCAGACGCACGTGCTCATCCTGATCAAACACAATCTCGCCTTTGCGACTTTTCTGGATGATCGGCACGATCTGCTCTTTGAAGTAGCCCTGTTCAATCGCCCGCTGCGCACGCTGGTGCGACTCCAGGGCGAGCTCATCCTGCTCGGCACGGGTGACGCCATATTGACGGGCGACGTTCTCGGCCGTGATCCCCATGTGAACGCGATCAAAAGGATCGGTTAACGCCCCCGTCATCATGTCCATCATGACCGAATCACCCATGCGCGCGCCCCAGCGATGAGCGCTGGCCATGTACGGGGCTCGGCTCATACTTTCTGCTCCGCCTGCCAAAGCAACCTTGGCATCACCCACCAGAATGCCTTGTGCGGCCGAGACAATCGCCTGCAGACCGGAGCCACACAGCCGATTTACATTCATGGCCGGCGTTCCATGTCCCACGCCGGCTTGCACGGAGGCCACACGCGACAAATACATGTCACGCGGCTCGGTCTGAATGACTTGCCCCATCACCACATGCTGAACGTCTGCCGCTGATACACCGCTTCTGTCCAGCACCGCCCGCAATACGGTGGCCCCCATTTCAATGGGGGACACATTTTTCAAGCCCCCCCCAAAATCCCCAATCGCAGTACGACATGCCTGGACCACCACCACTTCTTTCATATGAATCTCCCTCCATCCCATTGGGATAAGATGACCTGCATAAAAAAAGCCAAGCTGACAAAAACGTTCACTCGAATATACACGGCTGCCATGGAAAACTATAAAGCAGACACAAAGACCTTAATTCGCAGTATGGTTTTATACCTTACCCACAAGACACGTTCTTGATAACTCTTTTTAAAGGATTGCCCCTCATGTACGAGCGTATCCTGGTCTGCACCGACGGCTCAGAACTGTCCGCCCATGCTGTCACCCATGCATTGAATCTGGCTAAAGCCACCGGCGCCAAACTGCTGGCTTTGCGCGTCATTCCCCGGTACCGCCAAAGTTACCTGGAAGGAGGCCCGATTCTGGATCAAAAACTCGATAGCCGCATCGAAGCATCCTGGGTGGAACACGCACAATCCGAACTGGCCGCAGTCAAGCAGGCCGGTAAAGATATTGGCGTGTCTGTCAAAGGCCTGGTGGTGAAATCAGAACTGGTAGCCGATGCAATCATCGCCACTGCCGAAAAACAAAAGGCCGACTTGATCGTCATGTCCTCGCACGGACGCAAAGGCTATAAACGTCTGTTGCTGGGCAGCGAAACCCAGCACGTATTGACGTATTCGGAAATTCCCGTGTTGGTCATCCGCAAAAAAGCCAAGAAAAAATAACACGCGACCAAGCATCTAAACGCAAACTCCGGTTTGCGTTTTTGATTCTCAGGAGGCTTGCATGAGCGTCAGCACACGGGAAAAACGTCGCCGTTTTCGGGCCTTGCATGAAAATGGCCTACTGATTCTGCCCAATCCCTGGGACATAGGCAGTGCCCGCCGGCTCGAGCGCATGGGCGCTCAAGCCCTTGCAAGCAGCAGCGCCGCGTTTGCCTGGTCCAGAGGATTGGAAGACTTTGAAGTGGGGCGCGACGCCCTGCTCGGCCACTTGCGCGAGCTGAGCGCCTGTACCAGCCTGCCCATCAACGCCGACTTTGAAAATGGCTTTGCCGATGAGCCCGAACACGTGGCCACTAACGTCAGTCTGGCCATTGAAACCGGCATCGCCGGTTTGTCCATTGAAGATCGGCAGACGCAGGGCCTGTATGACCTGGATCTGGCCGTTGCCCGGATGCGAGCCGCCAAACAAGCGATTCGCGAGAGTGGTGAGGATGTCATGCTGGTGGGCCGCTGTGAAGGCCTATTGATCGGTGCGCTCAGCCTGGAGGAGACCATAGCAAGACTACAGGCCTTTGCGGCGGCCGGGGCTGACGTGGTTTACGCCCCCGGTTTGCGAGTGCTGGACGACATCGCCCGTCTTGTTCGGGCACTGGCCCCTACCCCGGTCAATGTTCTGCTGATCCACCCCGGCCTGACCGTGCCCGATCTGGCCGCCATAGGTGTGCGACGAGTCAGCACCGGTTCCCAACTGGCCTTGGCAAGTTGGAATCATTTCGAACAAGTGAGCCTGCAACTGCTGGAGCAAGGCCACCTGCCCCCCACTGCAGCGCATCGCCCTTGGCCTTAGCGTGCCGTGACAGACCGGGCAGGCATAAAAAAGCGCAAGCAACCGGGCTTGCGCTTTTTAAGCTCTCAGTCAGAACTCAACTGTCCTGATTCTGCTCACTGGAAGTGTCCGCCTTGGACTTCTGATCGGCTTCCACGACAGCTTTCTTGGGAGCCACCCAATTCAAGGGCTCGACCTCAAAGGCTTGCTTACGACGTACTGGTTTCGATTTGCTCACGAATAACTCCTGCTCAATATCGACAGGGGGCGCTGCCCTTAGCACCCCGATTTCTTTATTATATCAATGATTAGACCGCAAATCAATTCCACACGCGTTATAAACGCATTATCAGATCAAATTAGACGACGTTGAGCAAAAATAAAAGAAATTAAAACCGAGCTTTTCATAGACAAAAAGGACATCGACTTCTTCGCCCTGCCTTGCTGGCAGGAACCGAACAAGGCCCGGCCCTCCCCTCTCGCTTCACAAGTTGGATTACAACAATAAAGAGACCACGACATGCGCGATTCACACCCCACCGACCACCTGGATCGATCCTTGCGCAGTTTTCTGCGTATTGCACAATTAGGCTCCGTCAGCAAAGCGGCTGAAGATTTAGGACTGAGCCAATCGAGTCTGAGCAAACAACTGAGCGCACTGGAGCAAAGCCTGGGCCAGACGCTATTTATCCGCACCGGACGCGGCGTCAGCCTGAACGATGCCGGCGAGCTACTGCGCCAGGCAATTGAACCGGCATACAGCCGCATTGACAGCGCTATCCACGCCGTGCGCCAGGAACATGGCATCCATTCGGGCACGGTACGGCTGGCGACGGTGCATACCCTAAGCTACTACTTCATGTCGGATGTTGCAGCCGCTTTCATGAGCACCCACCCTGGCGTGAACTTGTCTCTGTTGGGGCGCAGCTCACCAGAAGTGGTGGCCTTGGTCGAAAGCGGCAAAGCCGACGTAGGATTTGTCTACGATTCGGCCGTAGACTGCGGAGGGCTGATTTCCCATTCTTTGTTTGACGATCATATGTGCCGCATCTCTGCCAGACACGAGGCCGTGCCCAGCACGGACCTCCGTCATCAGGACTTGCGCCTGATTGGTTTTCCGCCCCACTATGCCCTGCGCCGCATGATTCACAGCAGCGGGCTGCATCCCGAGTTTGTGGCTGAGGTCGAGACTATAGACGCCATGTTGCGACTGGTGGCGTCCGGACTGGGCGACTGTATTTTGCCCAGCCGTATTCCCGACACCTTGCTGCACGAGCATCAACTGCATAAATACCCCATCGAGCTCCCCAGCCTACAACGTCGGGTGGTGGCGATCTTGCGGGCAGACCGTGACCCACAAGCCCTGACCTCACGGCTGCTCGAATGTGCTTTACGAATAGCTCAAAGCGTGTGACAAGACACTGCAACAAGAGCGTGTCACAAGGGCTCACAGATAGCCAAGCCGTAAAAAAACGGGCCTGACGACCGACATTTCAAGTCTGGAAATTGCCCAGAATCTTGAAGGCCCATCACCTGGCCCGCTCACTTAACGGCTCTAGCCCAAGGCCGGGTTCCCTCTGCGGCCTTGGATTGCACACTGCTTTATTTACTGTGCCACGCAGTCCACGTAGTAGCGTTTCTGACCAGTGGCATCCACCTCTTCCACGAAACCGTGAATATCAGTCCCAAAACCCGGGCACTGACGATGCAGTTCACGCGAGAACTTCAGGAAGTCCACAATCGTTTTGTTGAACGCTTCACCGGGGATCAGCAATGGAATACCCGGTGGGTACGGTGTAATCAGGTTCGTGGTGACACGACCTTCCAATTGATCGATCTCCACGCGCTCTGTGCGGCGCTGCGCAATGCAGGCAAAGGCATCCGCCGGACGCATGACCGGCACCACATCGGACAGGTACATATCGGTCATCAGGCGGGCAATGTCGTGCTTGGCGTAAAGCTGATGCACATGCTGACACAAGTCGCGCAAGCCCATTTCCTCGTAGCACGGGTACTGGCGCGCAAACTGCGGCAGGACACGCCAGACTGGCAAGTTGCGGTCATAGTCATCCTTGAATTGCTGCAGGGCAGTCACCAGGGAATTCCAGCGGCCTTTGGTAATGCCAATCGTGAACATGATGAAAAAGCTGTAGAGCCCAATCTTCTCCACGATCACGCCGCGCTGCGCCAGGAACTTGGTCACGATGGAGGCGGGAATGCCGGTTTCCCCGAATGCCCCCTTCAGATCCAGGCCGGGTGTGACAATCGTTGCCTTGATCGGGTCCAGCATATTGAAGCCGTCTGCCAGGGGACCAAAACCGTGCCATTCGCTATGCTCGGGATCGTCCGTGATGATCCAGTCCTCGGGCTGGCCCACCCCATCTTCGGCCAAAGTCGGCGGGCCCCAGACTTTGAACCACCAATCGTCCTCATCGAACTGGGATTCCACCTTGCGCATGGCGCGGCGAAAATCCAGTGCCTCGATAATGCTCTCCTCGACCAGCACGCGACCGCCGGGCGGCTCCATCATGGCGGCCGCCACATCGCAAGAGGCGATGATCGCGTACTGCGGGCTGGTGCTGGTATGCATCAGATAGGCTTCATTGAACAAGTGGCGGTCCAGGCTACGGGTAACCGAATCCTGAGCCAGCACATGGCTGGCCTGACTCAGACCAGCCAGTAATTTGTGCGTGGACTGGGTGGAGAACACCATCGTCTCTTGAGGACGCGGGCGGTTCTTGCCCATGGCATGAAACTGACCATAGAAAGGATGAAACGCCGCGTGCGGAATCCAGGCTTCGTCAAAGTGCAGCACTTCCACATAACCATCCACCGCATTTTTGATGACCTGAGTGTCATAGATGATGCCGTCGTAGGTGGACTGAGTCAGCGTCAGCACACGCGGTTTCACCGTATCGGCATCCAGATGAGACAGCAACGGATGGTTGCGGATCTTCTCGCGAATGGTTTCGATATCAAATTCGCTACGCGCAATGGGGCCGATAATCCCGAAGTGATTACGAGTCGGACGCAAAAACACCGGAATGGCACCGGTCATCACAATGCTGTGCAGGATGGACTTGTGGCAGTTGCGGTCGACGACCACCACATCACCCGGTGCCACAGCATGGTGCCAGACAATCTTGTTGCTGGTGCTCGTGCCGTTGGTCACGAAAAAGCAATGGTCAGCATTGAAGATACGCGCCGCATTGCGTTCGCTGGCACCAATGGCACCGTTGTGATCGAGCAATTGGCCCAGTTCCTCGACGGCATTGCAGACGTCGGCCCGCAGCATGTTTTCACCAAAGAACTGGTGAAAAATCTGCCCCACCGGGCTTTTCAGAAAGGCCACGCCACCGGAGTGACCGGGGCAGTGCCAGGAATAGGAGCCGTCCTCGGCGTAATCGAGCAAGGCTTTCAAAAAGGGGGGTTTGACCCCTTCCACGTAACTGCGCGCCTCCCGCACGATGTGACGCGCCACGAACTCGGGCGTGTCCTCAAACATGTGAATGACGCCTTGCAGCTCGCGCAAAATATCGTTTGGCATATGACGAGCGGTTTTGGTCTCGCCATAGACATAAATGGGCACATCGGTATTGCGTCGGCGAACAGCCCGGATAAAGGCCCGCAGATTGACCAGCGCAGGTGCACTGTCTCCATCTTGCGTGAACTCCTCATCATCGATGGACAAAATAAACGCACTGGCACGACTTTGCTGCTGGGCAAACTGACTCAGATCGCCATAACTGGTGGTTCCCAACACCTCGAAGCCCTCGGCCTCGATCGCATCTGCTAATACACGAATGCTCAGACCAGACGCATTTTCAGAACGAAAATCCTCATCGATGATCACAATGGGGAATTGATATTGCATGCCATGTCCTTAATACAAGGGAGTGCCGCAGGGGGCGGCAAAAAAAGGGAGGGACGCCAGTCGCTTTTGTGCTGCAGATCGTACCGATTTTCACGTCCCGTCATTTGACACTTGCTTTTCCCTACGTCCTTGGGCATAATTTTACATGTCCCAGGACAAAACAAAAGGCGTGGTGACAGATTGGCTATGTGACGGACTGCAAATCCGTTCAGGTTGGTTCGATTCCAGCACACGCCTCCATCTTGCTTGCATTCAAGACCGACAAAACTGGCTTAAGTTCCGGTTTGATGCACACAGAAAAAGTCGCCTTTAGGGCGATTTTTTTATTCACTTTTCCTGGGCTGCAAATCGGCACCCTCTGCGCTGCGGCCAAGCATTTTCATCCCACTTGGCCCACCAATCCAACTTGGCCTGCAATTTAACACAAGCACGCGCGTGATCTGCGCAAAAAGCCCGCTTTTTCGTGCCCTAAAAACATCACTGTGCATGCAAGACCCGCGAGGTCTTGAACCCTGTCTTTGTAGCTGTTACATGCAAATAATGAACAGTGAAACTCCTGGCCTCACGTGTCTGCTTTTTACTACGACCTAGTACAAACATCCGCCATCCGTATTTGATTCACCCCCGCAAGCCTGCTGGCTTTAAAACCAGCCTTTGGCCTGCGCTGATATGATGGCGGCATTCGCGCATGCTCCAGGTCATCGAGCGGCTTTGTCCGCCTTGCTGGCCGCCTCTGCCTCACCCATAACCATAAGACCGTCTGCAAACGGTTTTCACCGATTCAAGTCGATTGTCGAACACCATGAAATTAACCACCTGGAACGTCAATTCTCTGAACGTTCGTCTTCCCCAAGTGCTGGACTGGCTGGCAGCCAACCCCGTTGATGTACTTTGTCTTCAGGAATTGAAACTGCCGGACGAACGTTTTCCTTTGGAGGCCTTTCAGGAAATGGGCTATCACGCGCATTGGGCTGGTCAGAAGACGTATAACGGCGTGGCCTTGATTTCCCGCGAGCCAGGCACGGACGTACAACGCAATCTGCCCAATTACGAGGACCCCCAGCAACGGCTGCTGGCTGCCACCTACCCCTCGCCGGATGGCCCGGTCCGTGTCGTCAGCGCCTATTGCCCGAACGGGCAATCGCTGGACAGCGACAAATACAGCTACAAGCTGGAATGGTTCGCCGCCTTGCACGACTGGCTGGAAAAAGAATTGCAGCAGTACCCCCGACTGGCTATTTTGGGCGACTATAATATTGCCCCGGCCGACCAGGATGTCTACGATCCCGTGAAATGGGGGGTGGATGTGCTGGTCTCCCCGCCCGAGCGCGCGGCGTTCGAGCGCTTGCTGGCCCTGGGACTACATGATGCCTACCGTCTGTTTGAGCAAGAGGGTAGCCCGTTCACCTGGTGGGACTATCGCCGTTTTGCGTTTCGCCGTGATGCCGGGCTGCGTATTGACCATGCCCTGCTGTCTGATGAACTGAAGGCGCGCTGTCTGGCCTGCGAAATTGACCGTGAGCCACGCGCCAATGAGCAACCTTCGGATCACGCCCCCGTTACCGCCATCCTGTCTTTTAGCTGACACACTCACTTCATTATGCAAATTCAAAGCCAAATCATCGAGCAGACCGACTCGGCCTATGTGCTTGAGATCACCTTGGAAGAGGAACACAAGGTCTGGGCCTATCTGGCCGTCAGCGAACCTGATCTGGATGCGGTTGCCACCATTGTGCCTCCCGAACAATTCGAGGCCGGAGGCGATGTGCATGTCATGGCCATTGCTCAGGCAACGGACGCCCCGCAGGAAGTGGAAGCCGTGCTGTTTTCCATGAACCCCAACGATACGGTCGTCTTTCTGTGCGCCGACACGGCCAGTGTGCAGGCTGTCCTGAATGAGTTTGGGCAGACCGACCCAGACAGCCATTAATTTTTTTATAAAAACACCACTATTTGAGTCCGCTCTCCATGTCCACGAGCTATCCTGGCACCGTTTTTATGGTTGTCGCCCCTAGCGGGGCCGGCAAATCCAGTCTGGTCAACGCCCTATTGACCAACGATTCCAACATCATGCTGTCCATCTCGGCCACCACGCGCGCGCCGCGTCCCGGAGAGAGTCACGGCGAGCACTATTTCTTCGTGGATAAACCACGTTTTGAGCAGATGTGTGCTGACAACGCCATGCTGGAATGGGCTAAAGTCCATGACAACTACTATGGCACCCCGCGCGAACCCATTCAGAAAGCCTTGCAAGAAGGCCGTGATGTGTTGCTGGAAATCGATTGGCAAGGCGCTCGTCTGGCCCGAGCCCATTTTCCTGAGGCCGTAGGCATTTTCATCCTGCCGCCCTCCTTACCCACCTTGCAGGCGCGTTTACGCAAACGCGGCCAGGACAGCGAAGAGACGATCGCCCGTCGCCTGGAGGCGGCCGAGCACGAAATCGCCCATGTTCACGACTGTCAATATGCTATTATCAATGAGGATTTTGATACGGCATTACAGCAGCTATTGAGTATTGTGCAGGCCAGTCGTTTGCGCACTGCCACTCAGTCAGTACGGCATCGCCAACTCTTTCAACAATTAGGCGCAAATGCCCTGCTGAACCAGGGCTGATCTCCTTCTTATTTCTTTTTGATAACAGGTCTACTATGGCTCGCATCACTATCGAGGACTGCCTGGAGCAGGTCCCTAATCGTTTCAAGCTCACTTTGGCCGCAGCTTACCGTGCGCGTGAACTGGCCCAAGGCCACGAACCACGCCTGGAGAGCAAGAACAAGCCTACGGTTACCGCCTTGCGAGAAATTGCCTCGGGCGCGACCGGTCTGGAAATGCTGCGTAAAGTTCCTACCTGATCGACACGGGCGGAGCACAGTATGGCATTTTCTGGTTTACGGGGCGCATCGTCTGGGCTGTTGGCCGTCCTTAAAAAAGGTTCACGGCTAGGGCGGCGCAAGCCTAAAGAGAAGACGCCCGCGGCCCAGGCATCGGCCGTGCCAGACAGCGCCAACCCGCCGATTGCCTCGCTGGCTCCCCTTACCAAGATCATCTCGCAGTACCTGGACCCCAAAGATGTGGAACGGGTACGCGAAGCCTACCGCTTCTCCGACCAGGCGCATCTGGGGCAGTTTCGCGCCAGTGGTGAACCCTATATCTCGCACCCGATTGCGGTTACGGAAATCTGTGCCGGCTGGAAGCTGGATACCGATGCCCTGATGTCAGCCCTGCTGCACGACGTGATCGAAGATCAGGATGTCACCAAGCAGGAACTGGCCGAGAAGTTTGGTACAGATGTAGCCGAGATCGTGGATGGCCTGTCCAAACTGGAACGGCTGGAGTTTGCCACCAAAACGCAACAGCAAGCTGACAGCTTTCGCAAGATGCTGCTGGCCATGTCGCGCGATGTACGCGTCATCCTGATCAAGCTGGCTGACCGCTTGCACAATATGCGTACGCTGGACGCGGTCAAGCCCGAAAAGCGCCGCCGTGTGGCCCAGGAAACCCTGGACATTTATGCTCCGATTGCACATCGTCTGGGCTTGAATGCCCTGTTTCGCGAGCTGCAAGACCGCTGCTTCAAGGCCATCTATCCCAACCGTTATAAAGTGCTGCACAAGGCCTTGCTGGCTGCGCGTGGCAACCGCCGAGAAGTCTTGAGCAAGATCACCGAAGCCGTCAAGATTGCCTTGCCGGCTGCCGGGATTGATGCCGAAATTTCCGGCCGCGAAAAGTCGCTCTACAGCATTTTCTGCAAGATGGTCGAGCAGAAGAAATCCTTTTCGGATGTGCTGGACATTTACGGCTTTCGCGTCATTGTGCATACCTTGCCCGAGTGCTACCTGTCTTTGGGCACCCTGCACCAGCTCTATCGCCCCGTGCCAGGGAAATTCAAGGACTACATTGCCATCCCTAAAGTAAATGGCTATCAGTCCCTGCACACAACCTTGATTGGCCCCTACGGCACCCCCGTCGAGTTCCAGTTCCGCACGCGTGAAATGGACCATGTGGCCGAGGAAGGTGTCGCCTCTCACTGGCTGTACAAAGAAGATGACGTCACCCTGAACGATCTGCAAAAGCGCACACACCGCTGGCTGCAGTCCTTGCTGGATATTCAAAGCCAGACGGGTGACTCCACGGAGTTTCTGGAACACGTCAAGGTTGACCTGTTTCCCGATGCCGTTTACGTTCACACGCCTAAAGGCAAGATTATTTCTCTGCCACGCGGCGCGACGCCAGTCGACTTTGCCTACAGCATCCATACGGATATTGGCAATCACGCCGTGGCGTGCAAGATCAATGGCGAGTTCGCCCCCTTGCGCACTGAGCTGAAAAGCGGTGACTCGGTGGAGATCATTACCTCCCCGGCTGCCCGACCCAGTGCCCAATGGTTGAACTACGTCCGTTCGGGCCGCGCCCGTTCGGAGATTCGCCACTACCTGCGCACCGTCAAATACGAGGAATCCGTCGCCTTTGGCCGTCGCCTGCTCGATCAGGCCTTCGACCAGCTAGGTTTGCCTCACGCCACAGACGACGATCCCAACTGGGACAAACTGGCCAAGGGATCGGGCGCCGCATCCCGTGAAGAAATTCTGGCCGATATCGGTTTGGGCAAACGTCTGGCCGCCGTGGTAGCCCGGCGCTTTGCCCCGGAAAACCCTTTGCTGGAAACAACAGCTGCTGAATTTGACGAAATCAGCGCCAACACCTCGGCCCCTATTCTGATTCATGGCAACGAAGGTCAAGCCGTGCAACTGGCCCCCTGCTGTGGGCCTTTGCCTGGTGACGCCATTATTGGGGGGATTCGCCTGGGCCATGGCCTGGTAGTGCACATGGCGGAATGCGCGGTGGCACAGCGCGCCCAGGCCAAGGAGCCGGAGCGTTGGGTGCCGGTGATGTGGGACAGTAATACCGCCCGCCATCTGTCCACCCGACTGGATGTCACCACCATTAATGAACGGGGCGTTCTGGGGCGTCTGGCGGCTGAAATTACCGATGCCGACTCCAACATCTTGCACATCTCCATGCCCGACGAGTCGGCAGCCACTTCCGTACTGCATCTGACCGTTCAGGTGGACAGTCGTACTCATCTGGCCCGCGTTATCCGGGCGATTCGACACGTTCCTCAGGTTCAAAAGATTGTGCGTGTCAAAGGCTAAGCCCATCCGCCCAAGCAAGGTCTGCCCTTAAAACAAAAAAGCCTACTGACAACAGTAGGCTTTTTGTTGGCTTGCCGCCTCAGTCAGCGCGTAGATATCGGCCTATCGTGAAAAAGACAAGCACGGGCCACAGCATTCAGACCCCGACATAGGCCGTACACAAGCCATAGGCCACCACGCCCAGCAATGTTGATCCCGCAATCCCCCCTGGCCAGCGACGGCCCAGCAGGACGCCGGCCAGGCCGGCCAGCAAAGGCGGCAAATCCAGGGCCAACTGATCGGGACGCAGCAAGGATATCAAGGACACGACCAATAAGGACACCACGCCCGCAGGACCAATCGCACCGAACAAACGGGGCCAGATCGAAATACGACTGGGATCAGCTTTGTGCTGACGTCCTCCAAGGCGCAAAGGTAGATAGCGAATCAAAAATGTGCCCAGTCCAGCCAGCACAACCATGAGCAGGAAACTCCAGTCCATCTCCACCCCCTACGCGCGGCGCAAAGCCATCAAACCCCCGGCCAGCATGCCCACAATAATGGCCAAGTACGAGGGCAGCAAAGTCATGGCAAGCAAGGCTCCCAACGCCGCAGCCAGCAGCACGGCCATGGGTGCCGAGCGGCGGATTTCCAGCAGCAAGGCAAAAAACAGCGCTGGCAGAACAAAGCCCAAGGTTTTTTCCAAAACCGGTGACTGCCCCAACAAGTCGCTGGCAAAATACGCGCCTACCGCCGTACCCAGCACCCAGGACAGATACGATCCCAGTTGCAAACCGCAATACCAGGACTCCTGTTCCAGGGGTGGTTGACGCGCTATGCCGGCCGCAGAGGCCGCAAACACCTCATCGGTCAGGCCAGGAGCCAAAAACAGGCTGGAGACCGTCCTGGGACCGGTAAAAAAACCCATCAGGCTGGGGCCATAAAACACATGACGCAGGTTCATTACCAGCACAATCCCCAAAATACTGGGATAGGCGGCACCAGCAAGCAGCAGGCTGATCAATATAAACTGGCTGGCGCCGGCGTACACGACCAGAGACACCAACACCGCCAACCACGGCGACAGACCCGCATGCACGGCAGCCAAACCAAACGAAATGGCGACGGGCACATAGCCCAGAGCAATGGAGGCGCTGTCGCGCAAACCACGTCGATACGCCGAACCGATCATCATGAAAAACCTTGTTGCGCCTGTCTAGGCCTGAAAAGCACCAATAAAGATCGCTGGATCTACCCGAGCATTGTTCAGACTGACATTCCAGTGCAAGTGAGGGCCCGTTGCACGGCCCGTCGCACCCGAACGTGCCACCACATCACCCCTGCTGACGCGGTCGCCCACTCGTACATCAAAGGTCGACAAGTGGCAGAACATGGTGATCAGGCCCTGACCATGATCCACAAATACAGTTTTGCCGTTGAAGAAGTAATCCGCCACGATGGTCACGATTCCGTCTGCCGGCACCTTGACCGCCGTGCCGGTCGGCGCTGCGAAGTCCAGGCCGGAATGGGGGTTGCGCTCTTCACCGTTGAAGAAACGGCGTAGACCGAAAGGACTGGTCAGACGCCCCGGCACTGGTTTTTCAAAAACCACATTGCTGGGTCCCTCTTCGCGGAAACTGGCATAAGCCTGCATCTGCTCTTCGTACTCACGCTCGAAACGGGCCTGCTGTTGCGGGTCCGGATTCACATGGGACTTGTTCTTAAGGGTGATACGCTGCTCACGATACCGTTTGCTGCCCACCCGGAACCCCACCGCAGGCTGGCCTTGCACCACGAGGCTGTGTTGACCAGGCCGTGTTTTCAGGTCCAGGCCCACAATGGCTTTCCAATGCCGGTCAGCATCCTGAATCACCAGGACACGCTGGCCGTTAAAGTTCGCTACCGGCATCGTGGCGGCCGTTCCCAAGTCCAGCACGGCCACTCCGCCCGGCACTGGGTGGTGCAGCGTACGTTCGATGAATGTGCCCGCAGGCGGCGCCGCGTGGGCCCACCACGGAGCGGTCAAGCCCCAAACAGTTGCGGCGCCTATAAGGCGCCGCCGTACCATCGAAATATCCGTGTGAGTCATGCTCATACTCTTTGAAAATGCCCCTGGAGCCCACGGGCTCCAGGGTTTGTCGTGTGATGCGCGTCGCCTTATTCGTTATCGCCGCTAGCGCTCAACTCTTTTTCCGCCTCGGGCAGAAGCTGAACCTTTTCCTCAACACGCATGGCCTGCAACACAGCCTGCGTCTCGGTACGAGCCATGGCTTGTGTCAGTTGTGCAGTCAGCATGTCCAGGCCAGGATTGCCCGCCTTGCCTGGCTGATGGCTCAAAATCTGCACCACCGTGTAGCCCTGGGGCTGACGATCACCCACATAGGCGGGCAGCTTGTCCACCGGATTGGCCAGCACCTTGTTCAACAAGGCCTCATCCATCTCCGGGAACTCGGCACGGCTCACGGCAAACTGGGCCGAGAAGTTCTCAGGCTCTGCCCCCGCCTGCAGCTCTTTCAAGTAGTCCTCACCGGCCTGAACGGCCAATGCAGCAGCTTTTTCACGACGCAGGTTTTCTTCGGCAATACCGCGCACCTTATCCAGTGCCGGCACATGCGCTTGCTTCACATCCACAACGCGCAGCGCGATCAACGTGTCTGGCGAGACTTCCACGACACCCGCATTCTTGCGCGAGGCCATGGCTTCAGCGTTGAACAAGGCCTGCCGCACGCGACTGTCATCGAGCACGGCCGCATCGGGACTGTCGGCCGCAGCCAATTCACCGTCAACCTGGGAAGCCGGAATCAAACCCTGACGGCTGACGCCTTGGGCCTGTTTCAGGGTCAGCCCCAGTGCATTGGCGGCCGCTTCCAGATTGTCTTCATTTTCGTATACCAGATTGGTCAGCTTGCTGGCCATATCGGCAAAGCGCTCCGAGGCCAGCTGTTTGCGCACTTCATCCTGCACCTTGCTACGGGCTTGCTCAAAGGACTCACCTTGTTCTGGCTGAACCTCATTGCTCTTGAAGATATGAAAACCATTAGGCCCTTCGATCACGCCCGACACATCGCCTTTTTTCAAGGCGAACACGGCGTTCTCCAGCACGCTGGGCCAGGAACCTTTGCTGATCCACCCCAGTTCCCCGCCTTCACGGGCGCTACCCTCGTCCTGGGAATGGGCGCGGGCCAAATCGGCAAAACTCTCTTTATCGGCCTGTGCCTTTTCAGCCAGCTCGCGCGCCTTGGTCTGGGCCGCTTCGCGTTCGCTGTCAGAGGCGCCAGCCGGCAAGGTCACCAGAATATGACTGATATTGACCCGACCGGCCTGCACATAACGCGCCTTGTTTTGCTCGTAGTATTGCTTGAGCTGCTCATCGGTCGGGGTGGGCAAATCCTTGGAGGCCGCCGCTTCATTGAGCAGCAGATATTCCACCTTGACTTGCTCGGGCAGTTCCAACGATTGCTTGTTCGCGTCATACCAGGCTTGCAAGTCGGCATCACTGATCTGCACCTTGGATTCAAAGTCACGAGTCAGGAAGCTGCGAACACGCACGCCACGCTCTTCCGTCAGCGCGATCTCCAGCTTGTTCATCACGCTGGGCAGCATGGAGGCGCTGGCTGCCACTGGGCCGAGAACACGTTGCAGGGCCAACTGGCCACGCTGGCTTTGTTCGAAATCGCGGGTATTGATACCGGCCGAGGCCAATACCTGGCTATACAGAGCCGGCGAAAAGACGCCATTTTCCTGAAACTCCGGCATGGAGGCAATGTAATCGCGCAGCGCAATGTCAGACACGTTGAAGCGGTCAGCAGTAGCCACTTCAATTTGTACTCGCTGATCGATCAAAGACTCCAGCAAAGCACGACGGCTCTCTATGCTGTCGGCCTGGGCCAGATCAAAACCGGAAGGATTGTTGCGCTGCATATCATCGAGCTGCATGCGGCGCGCACGATCAAATTCCTGGCTGGTAATAGCGCTATCGCCAACTTTGACAATATCGCTATCGCCAGAAACATAGCTGGAGTAGCCGCTGACGCCAATCAGTACAAAAGACGGCAGAATCAGCACTAACAACACCAGCTGCATGACGCGTTGGTTCTTACGGATAATCTCGAACATTAATCATCACCTACTTTCGCTTGCAGCAAGGTGCTGCGGGCGGCGCATCAGACCGGAGAGAGAGCCCGGCTCGGCCTGAAAATATACCGTGTTTGAATCAAGTGTGTTTGGCTTAAACTGTGGCTTCACGAAGTGCCCAACAGCGCTCAAAATAGGGCGTTATGAGTACTTGATGTGGCCTAGGATCGGATTGTAAATCCAAAACCTTAACCGTACAGTGTACAGCCCCGGTTAAAATAGTACATTGGCTTTTTATCACGCCGCTTGCGAGTCCGCCATGCCTTCAATGAATCATCACTGGCCCTACCCCGCTTTGATCGCCCACCGTGGTGCAGGCAAGATTGCGCCGGAAAATACCCTGGCCGCCATTCGGGTCGGTACACAGAACGGTTTTCGCATGATGGAGTACGACGTCAAACTGAGCCGTGATGGGGTTCCCGTGCTGCTGCACGACGACACGCTGGAGCGCACGTCCAATGGACAAGGCTTGGCCTCCCGACTGACACTGGCCGAACTGTCCGCCCTGGACTTTGGCGCCTGGCATTCCTCGGCCTATGCTGGAGAGCCCATACCCACTCTAGGTTCGATTGCCGCCTTTACCCTGGCCAATCAGGTTCACAGCAATATCGAAATCAAGCCCACCACGGGACACGAGGCGGAAACCGGACGTCAGGTCGCCCTGGCTGCCCTGGCTTTATGGGCTCAGGCCAGCCTGCCTCCGCTGCTGTCCTCTTTTTCCGAAGTCGCTCTGGAGGCGGCGCAGCAAGCCGCACCTACCTTGCCCCGAGCCCTACTGATTGAAGAGGAAGCTCCTGTTGATTGGCCGGAGCGTCTGGAGCGTCTGGGCTGTATGGGGCTGAATCTGAACGACCGCTTTGTCAGCCAGGCCCTGGTGCAGGCGGTCCGTAGCAAAGGCTATACCGTCGCCGTCTGGACCGTGAACGACGCCGAGCGAGTGCGCGAACTGCTGGACTGGGGATGCAATGCCATCTTCACCGATAAGGTCACCACGATCCGCCCCGACACGCTTTAACTCAACCGCAACACCAGGATTTCTTTTGTTCAGCTATCGTCACGCTTTTCACGCCGGCAACCACGCGGATGTACTCAAACACGCCACCTTGCTGCATATTTTCAATTATTACGCTCACAAAAACAGCGCGTTCAGCATCATCGACACCCATTGCGGTGCTGGTATCTATGATCTGGAACACGACTGGGCGCAAACCAAAGGCGAGTTCTACGACGGCCTGGACCGCGTCTTGCAGCAAGATGAGTACCCGGAGCTGGTGGAGCACTATATTGACGCCATTGCCGACCTGAATCCGGACGGAACCGCCCGCTATTATCCCGGTTCTCCCTGGCTGGCCCTGATGCATCTGCGTGCGCAAGACAGCTTTCATGGCTTCGAGTTGCACCCGACTGAATTTGACGTTTTGAGCACGAACGTGGCGCGACTGTTTCCTCAAGGAAACCGCCGGGTGCGCCTCTATCAGGAAAATGGCTTTGAACAGCTGGGACGGCTACTGCCGCCGCCATCACGACGCGCCATCGTGGTAATGGACCCTTCGTACGAGGCCAAGTCCGACTATCAGCAAGTCTTGAACAGCGTCAGAAACGCCCTCAAGCGTTTTGCCCAGGCCTGCATGGTCGTGTGGTATCCGATTGTGCAACGCCCCGAAGTACAGGCCTTGCAACGCAAGCTGGAGCAACTGGAGACACCTTGGCTGCATGTGAGCCTGACGGTTCGTACTCCGGCCAAAAATGGTTTGGGTTTGCATGGCAGTGGCCTGTTCATCAGCAATCCTCCCTGGACGCTGCTCAACGCTCTGGAACAAAGCATGCCTTGGTTAATAAAAACGCTGGCCCAGGATGACAAGGCCAGCTTTCAACTTCGTCATTCGGGGCTGTAAACCGCCCCGTTTGCCTTTAGGCCAGACGCTCGGACTCTTTCATGTAGCGCCACTGGCCCATAGGCAAATCACCCAGCACCAGTTCGCCAATACGCACGCGCTTCAGGCCCACCACTTTCAGGCCAACCAGTTCACACATGCGGCGAATCTGGCGTTTCTTGCCTTCGCGCAAGATGAAACGCAGCTGATCATCGTTTTGCCAGGACACTTGGGCGGGCAGCAAAGGCTTGCCATCCAGGCTCAAACCAAAGTTCAGCAGCTCCAGCCCCCGTTCGCTGAGCTTGCCGGTCACTCGCACCAGATATTCCTTGTCGATGACCGAGTCTTCGCCAATAATCTGGCGCGCAATACGACCGTCCTGTGTCAGGATCAGCAAACCGGTGGAGTCAATGTCCAGACGGCCTGCAGGCGCCAGACCGCGCAAATGCGCCGGGTCAAAGCGTTGACTGCCACGACCGCCCTTGTATTGGTTGGCGGCACTGATCAGCGACACCGCATTGCGGTAACCGGCCTCGGCCTGTCCCGACACATAACCCACGGGCTTGTGCAGCAAGATGGTGGCACGTTGGGTCTGACGCTGACGCGCCTGCTTTTCCAGTGTGATTTTCTGATTGGGGTAGGCTTTGCTCCCCAATTCAGAGACGATTTGACCGTCCACACGGACCCAGCCGCGCTCGATAAAAGCGTCCGCCTCACGGCGTGAACACATGCCGCGCTGGGCCATCAATTTTGAGATACGTTCTTTTTCCATGAGCGCTATTTTATGGCTTTGGCGATAATACAGGACATGAAATTTCCCTCCAGCATAAAAAAACCTTGGCATGCGCAGGTCCATCCCAGCGCAAGCCCTGCTCAAAAGTACTGGCTTCATCGTCCGGGCGCCCTGACCGCGGGCCTGCGTCGGCTGGGCCTGGTCCATCTGGACGTCGTGCGCGAATACGCCTGCCGCCTGAACCCGCAAGAGGCCGCTTTGATCCGAAAGCCGCCGGGCACGCTGGCCTGGGTACGGGAAGTGTCCATGAGCGTGGACGGAATCCGCTGCGTGGTCGCCCGCAGTTTCACGCCCTTGGCTGCCTCCCACAGTGTCTGGCAAGGCATACGACGGCTGCGCAGCCGCCCGCTGGCCGACATGCTTTATAACGATGCCCAGATACAACGCTCGGCCTTTCTCAGTTGCCGTTTACATCGCGGCATGAGCTTTTTCCGCAGTGTTGAGCGTGCCTGCAAACAGGATAAGGAGCCGGTACCCCACGCGCCGCTGATTCTGTCACGCTGCTCGGTTTTCTGGCGCCACGGTCAGCCCCTTTTGGTGGCCGAGTCCTTCATGCCCGCCTTCTGGGATCACGGTGCTACACTGACTTAGTCATATTTCGACATTAGTTAATAATACTGAGTTATATAACGAGCCTAACCATGTCCACGCAAGTCGATCAAAGCCGCCGCAACGCCTTTATTCTGTCTGGAATGCAAGCGCTGGGGGGAGCAAATCCGGCATTGGTGGTGGCCTTGAGCAGTCTGGTCGGCCAGAAAATGGCCAGCAGCCCCGATCTGGCAACCTTGCCGGTGGGTATTTTCAATCTGGGCTTGGCAGTCGGTATTTTGCCGGCCGCCTATCTGATGCGCCGCCTGGGACGCCAGGGCGGCTACCTGATTGGCGCCTTGCTGGGTGTCGCAGCGGGTCTGCTGGCCGCTGCAGGAATCTATGGCCTGTCCTTTGCCATGTTCTGCATGGGCACACTGCTGGCCGGATTCTATGCCTCCTACGTGCAAAGTTATCGTTTCGCCGCCGCCGACGAGGCCAGCGAGACCTTCCGACCCAAAGCAATCTCCTGGGTGATGGCCGGTGGGCTGCTCGGCGCCATTATCGCCACCCAGACCATTATCCATACGCAAGACATCTGGCCTGACCATCCTTTTGCCGCTGCCTTCCTGGCACAAGCCGCCTTGGCAGCTCTGGTGTTGCCTTTCGCCTTCAGCTTGCGTCTGGCACCCGGTACACGCCACCAGCGGCAGAAAGTGCCCTATACCGGCCGCCCCTTGCGCGAGATTGCCTCCAATAGCTACTTCATCATTGCCCTGATCGCCGGGGTCGCCTCTTATGTGCTAATGAACTTTCTGATGACGGCCTCGCCCTTGGCTATGGTCATGCATGGCCACAGCCTTAAAGAATCCACGCTGGGCATTCAATGGCATATTCTGGCCATGTTCGGCCCCAGTTTTTTCACCGGCCATCTGATCAAGCGCTTTGGCAAGATCCCGGTCACCTTTGTGGGTGTGCTTTTGCTGGGTCTGGCCAGCATGGTGGCTTTACTGGGCATGACCGTACCGCACTTTTGGGTCAGTTTGATTTTGCTGGGGCTGGGCTGGAACTTCGGCTTTATTGGCGCTACCAATATGGTGGTGGATTGCTACCGCCCTGAAGAGCGTAGCCGGGTGCAGGCCCTGAATGATTTCATCATCTTTACCTGTGTGGCCTTGTCCTCCTTCACCTCGGGCCGTGTGCTGGCCGTGTATGGCTGGTATGGCGTCAACACCTGGACTTTACCGATTTCCGCCGTGGTGATGCTGGCTCTGGCCTGGTTGTACTTCAAGAACAAGCGTCAGCCCTACTTCGCCAGTTAAGCAAAGCGACAACCGCAAAGCGACGACTCATGGAAAACGGCCCCAAAGCACTGGATGGAACCCTGGCTTTGGGGCCGTTCTTCTTGCGTTCAAATCATCGGCAAATAAGGCGGCTTAGGCCCGCGTGGAAACTGGGCATCCAGTGCCTGAATATGCTCGGGCTGCAATATCAGATCCCCAGCAGCCGCATTTTGCTGGGCATGAGCCGCACGTGATGCCTTGGGAATCACAAACACATGGGGGTCACGCAGCGAAAAGGCCAAAGCTACTTGTCGCGCGGTGGCCTGATATTGGGTGGCAATCTCGGCCAACAAG
Source organism: Alcaligenes ammonioxydans (assembly GCF_019343455.1). Taxonomy (NCBI): domain Bacteria; kingdom Pseudomonadati; phylum Pseudomonadota; class Betaproteobacteria; order Burkholderiales; family Alcaligenaceae; genus Alcaligenes; species Alcaligenes ammonioxydans. Next base: position 2,139,364 of record NZ_CP049362.1, read on the forward strand.
GCCCCGCCTTCAGAATCCGGCTCCGGAAAATCATCATGACCGAAGGGACTGTACGCCACCACGCTAACTTGATGCTCCTGACACCAGGGCATGACCGCGTGTTCAATCGCACGCTCGTTCAGGTGATACAAAACCTGATTGCAGGCGATCTCGCCCGGGCCCACGATGTCGTACAGCGCTTCCAGATCCGGCACGTCAAAATTGCTGACGCCCCATTGCTTGATCTTGCCTTGCTGCACCAGCTTGTCAAAGGCTGCGCAGGTTTCTTCCAAAGGAATCTGGCCCGGCCAATGCAATAAGTACAGATCCAGATAATCGGTGCCCAGACGCTTCAGGCTGGCCTCGCAAGCGCGGATCACGCCCTGCCTACTGGCATTGAAGGGCAAGACCTTAGACACCAGAAACGCCTCATGGCGACGACCTTGCAAGGCCTGCCCGATCAGGCTTTCTGCCTGACCATCCCCATACATTTCTGCCGTGTCGATATGGTTCATTCCTGCATCCAGGCCCGCCCGAAAGGCCGCAATACTTTGCGCCCGATCCGACTGCTCGACATACCAGCTGCCTTGTCCCACGCGCGAGACGCGCGAAGCGGAACCCAAGGGTGCGTATCGCATCAGTCCGTCCTTATCGTGCTGCGCTCAGAGCCCGAGATACCGGGACACGGGTGCCTGTTAGAGCGCATCGCGGCCGCTTTCCGAGGTACGAATACGGATAGCCTGTTCGACCGGCGTCACAAAAATTTTGCCATCGCCAATCTTGCCGGTATGAGCCGCTTTGATAATGGCTTCGATGATGGCATCACAGCGATCTGCCGCCACCACAATATCCACACGAATCTTAGGCAGAAAGTCCACCACGTATTCAGCCCCGCGATACAGCTCGGTGTGGCCTTTCTGACGGCCAAAGCCCTTGACCTCGGTCACGGTCAAGCCGTTCACATCCAGCTCTGCCAGAGCCTCACGCACTTCATCCAGCTTGAAAGGTTTGATAATGGCCGTAATTTGTTTCATGGTTACTCACACGTCAAATTGAAAGAGATTCTTTGCCACTGTCCCGCAAGGAGCGGTGACTTTCTGCTGCCAGGCTCAGGCCCAGACTCAGATCCCGGCCAGTAGGCGACTGGAACAGACGCAAACCGATTTCAGGCAGCACCGCCAGAAAGTGATCAAAAATATCGCCCTGGATACGCTCATGGTCCACCCAGGCCGTTTTATTGGTAAAGCAATACACCTCGACAGGAATACCCTCGGCAGTCGGCTCCATCATGCGCACCATCTGAATCATGTCCTGATGGATTTCAGCATGGCGCTTGATATAGGCCATGCAGTAGGCGCGAAACGTACCCAGATTGGTCAAGCGGCGATAGTTGACCGCATCCATGCCCGCACGGCTGAGCTCCTGGTTGGAGCGCTCCAGATCTTCTTTTTTCTCGTTCAGATAATCGCGCAGCAAGGCAAAACGCGACAGGCTGTCCACTTCGGAAGGGGTCAAGAACCGCACGCTGGACGCATCAATACTCAAGGTGCGCTTGATCCGTCGCCCACCAGACTCGAACATCTGGCGCCAGTTGCGATAACTTTCGGAAAACAGCTTGTAGGTCGGAATGGTAGTGACCGTCTTGTCCCAGTTCTGCACCTTGACGGTATGCAAAGCGATATCAATCACAAAGCCATCCGCACCGGCCTGTTTCATCTCGATCCAGTCACCAATGCGCAGCATGTCATTGGTGCTCATTTGCGTACTGGCCACCAGCGACAGCAAAGTGTCTTTGAAAACCAGCAGCAATACCGCCGACAGCGCGCCCAGACCGGAGAGCAGCAGCACAGGGGATTGGTCCAGAATAATGGAGATCATGACGATGATGCCCACCGCCCAGACCGCGATCTTGGCAACCTCCACGTATCCCTTGATGGATTTGGTGCGCCCTTTGCTGGAGTTGGCATAGACCTCTTGCCAGGCCCCCAGCAAACTGACAATTGCCATGATGAAAAAGACCAGAAAGCCCAGCAGGGCCACGCGCTCGACCACCTCCAGCAAGGTCTTGGTCAATGGCAGCAACGTCAGGTTGGAGCTGACCACCAACAAGGGCACGGCATACCCCACATTGCGCACGAAGCGCTTTTTAACCAAAGCCCGCGCCCAATCATCCTTGCCTGCCACTTTCAACAAACGCCGTACCAGACGGGAAAGCACCGACGTGGTCAACCAGCTGACAATCCAGACCAGCACGGTCAGCATGGCCAGGCCGGCCAGGATCTGTACCCAGCGATCCTGCGGTAAATACGCCTCGATCCATTGCCAGCCCAACAAATCAGCAAAGGTGCGTTCTTGCTCCATGTCGTGTTCCTTATCCAGCCAGCCCCAAAAAGGTCTGCCTAGTTTCCTAGAGTCTGAAAACTCTCTAATATACTGCACAGCGTCTGTTTCCTGCGGGACTGGATGACCTGCGTTCGTCCGTCCGATCCACTATAATTGCCCTCTATGTCAACACACACCCCCCCCTCTTCCCAAGACCAGTTTGCCAATAAAGCCATGGCCTGGTCGGCTCGTTTTTCCGAGCCCGTCTCTGATCTTGTCAAACGCTACACAGCGTCGGTGGACTTTGACAAGCGCATGGCCCGCTTTGATATTCAGGGTTCCCTGGCCCACGCCAGCATGCTGGCTGCTGTCGGTGTGATCACCGAGCAGGACAAAGCCGACATTGAGCGCGGCATGAGCCAGATTCTGGACGAAATCGCCCAAGGCCAGTTCCAGTGGTTGCTGGATCTGGAAGACGTGCACCTGAACATTGAAAAGCGCCTGGTCGAGCTGATTGGCGATGCCGGCAAACGCCTGCACACGGGCCGTTCGCGCAATGACCAGGTGGCAACCGACATTCGCCTGTGGCTGCGCAATGAAATCGACATTGCCCTGGACCTGCTGGCCCAGATGCAGCGCAAGCTGGCCGAGCTGGCCCTGGCCCAGGCAGATACAATTTTGCCCGGCTTTACCCACCTGCAAGTGGCCCAGCCCGTCACATTTGGCCACCATTTGCTGGCTTACGCCGAAATGTTCCAGCGCGATGCCGAGCGTCTGCAAGACTGCCGCAAACGCGTGAACCGCCTGCCTTTGGGCGCTGCCGCCCTGGCCGGTACCAGCTACCCCATCGACCGCGAAATGGTTGCCAAGCTGCTGAACTTTGACGATGTGTGCCGCAACTCGCTGGATGCTGTGTCGGACCGCGACTTCGCCATCGAATTCTGCGCCGCTGCTGCCCTGATCATGACGCACATCTCCCGCTTCTCCGAGGAGCTGGTGCTGTGGATGAGCCCACGCGTGGGATTTATCGATCTGGCCGACCGCTTTTGCACCGGCAGCTCCATCATGCCGCAAAAGAAAAACCCCGACGTTCCCGAGCTGGCCCGTGGCAAGACGGGTCGCGTCAATGGTCACCTGATCGCCTTGCTGACCTTGATGAAAGGCCAACCGCTGGCCTACAACAAGGACAACCAGGAAGACAAGGAAGGTCTGTTCGATTCGGCTGATACCATTCGCGACACCCTGACCATTTTTGTCGACCTGATCTCCGGCATCAAGGTCAAGCCAGAAGCGATGCGCGCCGCCGCCCTGCAAGGCTTTGCCACCGCTACCGATCTGGCCGACTACCTGGTCAAGAAAGGCCTGCCTTTCCGTGATGCCCACGAAACCGTGGCCCTGGCCGTACGCGAGTGCGAACAACTGGGCTGCGATCTGGCTGATCTGAACCTGGAACAGCTGCAGAAATTCGACAGCCGTATCGAGTCGGACATTTTTGGCGTGCTAACACTGGAAGGCTCGGTCGCTTCGCGCAAACACATTGGCGGCACCGCCCCCGAGCGTGTTCGTATCGAAGCACAACGCATTCTGGATCGTATTCCAGGCTGATAAACGCTCCGCCTGAAAACAGAAAAAGCCGCCCCTGTTCCAGGAGCGGCTTTTTTTATACATATTGGCTCGAACTTGATCTGACGTTTACTGTCAGTTGAGTTAGGGTTGGACACGGAGCTGCTGCTCTCAGCCAAAAGCGGACACAACTCTACTGAGGTAAAACATGATGAATCAGGTCTTCCAGTCCGCTGTAGGAGTTGATCTTGGTGGGACAAAGCTACTACTGAGGTATCGGGATCACGTCCTGCGGTTCGAAACCGGACCCGATTTCGGTGCTGCTGATCTAAGGAATATCTTAAAGGATTTTATTGGGCAATACGTCGAACCAGGCGTTGTGATTTGCATCGCTGTACCTGGCGTCGTCGAAAACGATACTGTGGTTGCCTGTGATGTCTTGCCGAAACTTGCTGGGTGGAGAGCAAATACTCTGCTTTGCCAAAAAGTCGACCAGGTTTCCTTGGTAAACGATGCGAATGCAGCACTACACGCTACTGTAATTGACTTGGCTAGTGACAAGACAGCCGTCACCGTTATCGTGGGTACTGCCATTGGTTGTGGTCTTATGCTCAACGGCAAAGTATTCCGCGGTGCAAGGGGGTGGGCTGGCGAACTTGGATATTGGCCAGTGCAGGCATCTGGCTCACAGTGGGAAAGACTCGACGACATCGCTGGTGGACGCTACATGGCCAATAGACTTAACGTTGACGCAAACCAGTTAGCACTGTTAAGCCAACAAGGTCATCTGGCGGCATTAGAAGTGATTGCGGAAGGAGGACGCGCTCTTGGGCGTGCACTTGGGGGAATCATCAATCTATTGAACCCACATCGTCTTTCAGTCGGCGGGGGCACCCTCAAACTTGTTGGGTATTGGGCAGAGGCGCAAACCCAAATCGAAGCCTCGGCGATCCCAAGCATGCTAAAAAAGTGCGAGATACGGACAGTTCACGAATTGGAGGATCTTGTCGCGATGGGCGCCGCTCAAATTGCGCTGACAGCTCCTCGCTGAGTTCGGGGCTCACCACCTATTTCCGCTCCGGGTCGTTTTCTGCCCAATAGACCTGCCAGAGTCTGTCAGATCAACCTGAGTCAATACATTTATATCGCTTCAACCCACTTCCGATCCTGCCCGGATTTGCAGCTTGGACTTCATACTCAGCTTCGCTCCTGATACTGACAGGCTATTTTTACTAATTTACAACTTCGGGCTACATCTCCTGGCCAGCTAAGCCCTCCAGCAACGATCAAAAAAAGCGGCACCGCCTCAAAGCGCAGGTGCCGCACTCAACGTTAAGGCTGAGGCTGAATCAACAGCATCGTGCTGCTTTGCGCATTACGACGAATGTCCGCATGCGTCACATCCATCGTCTTGCACTCGAAGTTCTCGTACAACTTCAGCTGATCCTCATAATGCGGGCTGCGCACTCCATTGCGGTCGGTGAAACCGCTTTGGCCGGGCGGCATGGCGTCGCAGAACTCCACGCCCTTGGCATCAAACACCACGCGGTTATTTTCCGTGCCTCGATTCTGATAGCCGGTAAAGGCAAAGGTATTGCCAGGCATCGTCTGCGGGGTTCCCGTGAAGTTCTTGTCGCTGAAACGATGCACGGAGGTCGGCATGGTCCAGCGCGCCATCTGAGCGCCCTGCTCCTGGCTCAAGCGAGCCTGCGCATGTCGCAAAGCCTCCAGCATGATTTCTTCAGAAGAGCGCTCACCAAAGACATTCACACGCTTGGGATCGGGATGGGCTTCCAGCGCCAAGGCACGCAACAAGACCTTGGTGCCCATGCTCAAGTTGATGGAACCGGGGTTGGGACCTTGCTGCGTGGCAAAACCAGTCTGGCTATACATGGCGCGATGCGATTCAGGCACCACCGGCATCAAGACCTGCTTGTACATTTCTTCCAGCCAGGTCTTGAAGAGCACCCGCGCCGGTCCGGCATTTTGCCCTCCCTGATCCTGTTCCATTCCATCCCAAGCGAGCAACATCGTCAGCGCCGCCTTGCTGCTATCGTCGGCCGGCAGCTGTTGCGCCAGCTTTTCCAGATGTGGGCGGAAGTAGCGCCAGTTCACATCGCTATAGGAGGCTTTTTGATTGAACTCCCAGATCTCCTGCACACTGAAGAGGTCTTTCTGCTGGTACTGACTGACCAGTTCATTCATGCGGTCGCCATAGGTCCAATAGTAAGTATCCGTATTGGTTTTGTCCGGCGCAGGCTTGTTGTTCCAGTTGACCAGATAGCCCTGGGGTGGATTGTAGGCTTTGGGAATCGCGTCGAAACTCTTGATGCCCAGCCACTCCATGCTGCCATCCCCCTTGGCAGGGACACGGATGTCCTGATCGGCAGGACGCTGGGGCAGGAAGGCCGGCGAGACATAACCAATATTGCCGTGCTTGTCGGCGTAGTACCAGTTGATCGAAATCGCCATCTTGCTGGCTTGATCCAGAAACTCCGTCCAGTTGCGGGCCTTGGCCACGTTCAACCAGGCTAGCAAGGACTGCACCTCATAGCCATCCCAGCTGCGTTTCTTGCTGTACGCCGCGCCCTAATCGTAATCAAACTGCATCACAGGGCCGTGCACGGTGCGCCAGATCGTCATTTCCCGATCAGCCTGACCGCGTACCTGGATACGTTCCTTGCGCTGCTCCATCGTGCGCCAGGCATTGTTGAACCAGTACTGATCGGCACGCGAGGGGTTCAATTTTTCCTGATATATGTCCACCACATCTTGCGGGCCAGCAGTCGCCCCCCAGGCAATCTCGCTATTGGTGCCAAACAGTACGATCGGATAGGCAAAAGGCGTATTACCCACCACATCGAAGCCGGCGCCATGCAAGCCAATGCCATAGGTGTAGGCCGGGTTGTACCAGCCAAACTGTGGGCCGTTGATCAGTACGGTCGAGCCCTCCTGCACTCGCTCGGGGCGAGTGCTCCACAGGTTGCTAGCCTTGGGCGCGAAGTCCGGGCCACGGCCGCCCCAGTGCTTGTCCTGGCGCTCTAGCTCGGTAGCCAGTACTGGCGAGGAAACATGAGCCAGATCCTGCGTCCCTGCTTGTGCCTGCGGCTTGTGCTCGGCAGCGGGGGCCGGAACCGTAGTGGGAGCTGTTGTGTCATTGATCCACAGCAGCTCATCAAACAAGGCACGGCCTCGTTCCGGGCCATGCTGTTTCTCCAGAGACTGACGCATGGCCAGTGCCGTCACTTCCAGATTCGTGTCGGAGAAGCGATTGGCCATGGAGCCCACCCAGATCATGACCACATCAAAGTCGGTCAGCGGCTCGGGCTGGAAATCAAAATCCACATATTCTTTGGGCAGCAACTCAGGGCGACGCCGCACCTGCTCCAGATAGGCGTTATAGCCATCGGCATAGCCACGAAAAATATCGCGCTCATCCTTGGACAAGGCCGCGATCTGCCGCTGTATGGAAGCCGGGGTGAAGTTCTGCCGCACCTGCATGTCGTACTTGACGTAGGCATCTTGCTCACCAGGGCCTAAGACGGCGGCGGTTGTGCCGACAAAGGAGCGACGCGCCATGTCCATCTGGAACAGACGGTCTTGGGCGACCGCATAACCATAGCCGTAATACAAGCCATAGTGGCTGTCGGCAAAGACGTGCGGCACGCCATAACTGTCCCGCATCACCTCTACCGACTGCACTTGCGCGTGGGTCGGTGCCCCCGCCCAACCCAAGATCAAACCAGCGGCCACAAGCCCGGTACGAACAAGCCCTTTCTGCATATCTGTCCCTTGTTTTTATGATACTGAAAATTATTATGAACCTAAAATATTGAAGCCAATACAAATAGGAAATCACAATGTAAAGCAATCAGGATCGAAAACAAGTAAGGGCTTGCCCTAGTCAACGCCGCTGAGCAGGGACTTGAAAGCGTACTTAGAAAGACACCAGGCGACCGGGATTAACCGCGCTCATCATGCCTATCGCGGCCTTGACCACGGGGATGGCCAGACCCGATAAGTGATGGCCCAAAGGGATGCTGCGGTGGGTAATATCCGTCAGCATGGCAAAGTCCTCGTTGCGACCCATGACGTCGTCACTAATGGCTTTACCAATACGCACGGTTTGCGCCACGCCGTGACCACTCCAGCCATGCACCATGTACACGGGAACCGCATCCTCGGTCTTGCGCGAGTCCGTGGCACCGTTCAGAGTAAAGTCACTGATCCCGCTCCAGGAAAAGTCCAACTGCACCTGCTCCAGCTGCGGGAAAACCGTCTGGATACGATCCAGCAAGTAGTCATTGATACGGTCAGGAGACCAACTGGTACCGGTGCCCTGCCCGCCAAACAGCAAACGGTTTTGACGCACGGCTCGGTAGTAGTCGATCTGGAATTGTGTGTCATACACCGCACGGTCGGTTGGCAGCAGCTCGCTGACTGGACACTCCAGGGGTTCAGTCACACCTACATAGGTATAGAACGGAACAGTGGTATTGGACTGCGTGGGCAAGAACTGCGAAGTCGTGTCATGCACGGCCAGCACCAAGGCCTGACGCGCCAGAATCGTGCCACCGGGGGTGATGGCCAAGGCGCCCTTTTCCGTCTGCTCGATCTCCTGGACCGGGCTGCCTTCGTAAACTCGGCCGCCATGCTGAACCAGGCCATACACCAGTCCGCGCAGCAGCGCCAAGGGGTGCAGTTGACCACCCAAGGTATCCACCACGGCACCGTGATACAGCGGCGAGCGGATTTCCTGCTCCAGCTCGTAACTACCCACAATTTCCACACTGGTATCACCCAGATAGCGGCGGGCATCCGCCCCCTTTACCAGAGCACCCATATGGCCGGCATGAACGGCAGCCGTCAAATGGCCGCGGCGACGATCAAAATCCAGTTCGTAATCCTGAGCGATCTGATCCAGTAGATCCATGGCTTCGTGCGAGGCAAAGCGCCACAAGCGACGAGCTTCATCCAAGGGCAGATGCGCGATCATGTCCGCCGCTTCCCATCGAGCCAGACCCGGTGTCAGTTGCCCGCCGTTGCGGCCTGAGGCCGCCGAGCCAATACTGTCTTTTTCCACCAGCACCACATCCAGACCGGAGCGGGCCAGGTGCAAGGCGGTCGAGGCCCCCAGCAGGCCGCCACCGACCACCAGCACATCGCAGTGCGTGTCAGCTTGCAGAGGTTCAAAGCGGGTCCAGGGTGCAAGAGACGCCTCGTAGTAGGTAGCAGGCGCGACCGCGTCGTTCAGATGGCCTTGCCGCCAGTTCCACAATCGAGGATTACTGGTCAACAAGCTCTGTGCATGAGAAACATCGTTTAAAAGCGTGGGTTTGGAAATAAGCATAAATGTCCTGTGTCTGTTACGGCCCTTTGGCCGCCTGGATCACAGAGCGGAATGCTCCGGTGACGCCCCGTCAACGCGGCGTTCCGTTCTGTCTCGTTATCAACATCCCGTTGCAAAAACGGAATGGAACGATCTTCTTCTACGCTGTAGAATTGAATTTATTCTACTCTGTAGAGTTAAACTTGGCAAATTGACCCGTTACTCTTTTCTCGCACTAAAGGAACACTATTGGCGCACGCATCCCCTCTCACCGCGACCCGAACACGCAAACTCAATAAGAACGAGCTGGTGCTGGCGGCCGTCAACTTGATCGAAGAAGCTGGGGATCATGGCTTTTCACTGCGGAAATTGGGGGAACGGGTAGGCTGCGACCCCATGGCCGTGCTCTATCACTTCAAGTCCAAAGAAGGGCTGCTGCGTGCAATGGCGGATTACTTAAGTGGTCGCATTCAACCCGTAGACCGTCACCTGCCCTGGGACGAACGACTCTATGATCTGGCCCGACAATATCGGACTCTGGCGTTGAATTATCCGCAGACTTTTCAACAAATGCAGCGTTTTCTGAATACCGGCAGTGCCGACTACCTGGTCCTTGAGCAGGTGTATGGCGCTTTGCGCGATGCAGGGTTGAGTGATGCCGAGATCCCCGCCGCCTGTGTAGGCTGGTATGCCGCCCTTTACGGCTTGATTCAAGGTGAGCTAAGTGGTTTGATCCGTCCCGTGACAAGCCAAGAACTGGACGAACTTCAACAGTGGCCTGCTGAAGACATCCCCATGCTGCGCCGGGTTCTGCCGCGCTTTGTGCATTTGCACTCCGAGCAGGTATTCAAAATGATGATGGAACTGATACACGATGGCTTGGCTGCCCACGCCAGCAAAGCGGCCACGCCTTCCCCAGACCTGTAACAGCAGAAACGGGCTCACTCCGGATCACAGCACGGATCAAGCTGCGTGGCCCCTACGCGCCCGAATGCAGAACAGCGTGCTACCCGCTGGCATGGCAAAAACAGGAAGTCCACTCCGAGCGCCCGACCAAACAGTGCATACGGCCTTGAGTCAACCTTCGATCCGCCTTTAAACGCCGTTCAGCCCACGTTTTTGGGCTTGAAAGCAGCAGCGTAGGCGATTGAGTGGACAGGGCTGGCGTGAGGAAAAAAAACGCCCCGCAAACTGGAACTCTGTCCACTTTGCGAGGCGCTCTATAACAAGTCTGTCCAGGGCGTGTTAACGCGTAAAAACAGCAATCGACTCAACGTGCGCCGTATGCGGGAACATATTCACCACGCCCGCCGATTCCAATGTGTAGCCACCTTGATGAACCAGCACACCAGCGTCACGGGCCAAGGTACCAGGGCTACAGGACACATAAACCAGACGCTCGGGACGTTCGTGCTTTTCCAGTTGCGCCAAAGCGGTGGCCACCGCGAAGGCACCGTCACGCGGCGGGTCAATCAACATACGATCAAAATGGCCCAGATCACGTAGCCATTGCACATCCACTTCAAACAGGTTCAGCGTTGTGAATGTAGCCTTGTCCTGCAAGCCGTGAGCCAAGGCCGCTTCACCAGCACGTTCGGTCAAGGTGCTGCTGCCCTCAATGCCGACCACTTCGGCAGCACGACGTGCCAGGGGCAGGCTGAAGTTACCCAGACCACAGAACAAGTCGGCTACACGGTGCTCGGGCTTGACGTCCAGCAGGGTCAAGGCACGCGAGATCAGGCTACGGTTAATGTCGTGGTTCACCTGCGTAAAGTCCGTAGGACGATACGGCATGCGCAAATCAAACTCGGGTAAGGCATAGGCCAGCTTGTCCGCATCTTCGCGCAACAAGGGGTGCGCCGTTTCCGGGCCCTTGGGCTGCAACCACCAGCTAATGTCGTGCTCTTGCCCGAAATCCTGCAAACGCTGGATATCCTCGCTGGTCAGCGGCTCCATATGACGCAGGGTCAGGGTAATGACCCGGTCGCCCATGGCCAGCTCAATCTGTGGCAATCGGTCCGGGCGCGACAGGCCTGCCAGGCAAGTGCGCAAGGGCTCGAGCAGAGCCGATACCTTGGGAGGCAACACGCGGCATTCAGTCATGTCCACAACATAACGGCCATTCTTCTCACGAAAGCCTACCAGCACTCCTCCCTTTTTGGGCACATAACGCATGGAGAAGCGCGCACGGTAACGGTAGCCCCAGTAGGGGCCATGCAAGGGCGCCAGCACCCGGCCCGGCTTGACCTTGCCGATGTGCGCCAATGAATCCTCCAGCACACGTTGCTTAACCGCCACCTGGGCCGAGGGCTCCAGATGTTGCATGGCGCAACCGCCACAAACCCCGAAATTGGGACAGGGAGGCTCGGCACGCTGGGACGAAGCCTGCAGCAAAGCGGTCATGCGGGCCTTGTCATACGAGTCTTTGGAGCGCACCGTCTCGGCCAACACTTTCTCGCCTGGCAGCGCGCCTTCCACAAACACCACTTTGCCCTCTTTGTGGGCGACGCCGCGGCCTTCCAGATCCAGCGACTCAATTAACAATACGTCAGACATTCGATAAAAACCCAAATAAGCGTCCTGCCAGGCAGATAGGCGCAGTTGCACCGCCGCTAGCGATGGCGAATCGATGATTTTACAATGAGCATCCGGCTCAACGGGTAAAAACAAGCACAATCCGACCATGGCGGTTCCGCAAGGTCACTACCTATGCGGCACATAGATACCAAAGAAGGCTGTTGGCTTCCCCCTCAAGATCCGTCTTGGGATCATTCAGGCCCGGCGCTCCACTCCAAACACGTCAGACAAAAAAAAGCGGCCAGAAGCCGCTTTTTTCAGACACACTACCGAGTTTATCGCGCAGGCAGATAAGACATCGGGTTAACCGGCGTACCGGAGCGTCGAATCTCAAAGTGCAGACGAGGCGAGGTCGTGTCCGACTGGCCCAGATCGGCAATACGCTGCCCCTTCTTCACTTGCTGACCTGTTTTTACATGCAGGACGCTGTTATGCGCGTAGGCGGTAATAAAGCCATTGCTGTGGCCGACCAGGACCATGGAACCCAGGCCACGCACGCCGTTACCGGCATACATGATCTTGCCATCGGCCGCCGCTACAACCGGGTCCCCCACCTTGCCTTCAATATCAATCCCTTTGGTAGAGGCATTGAAACCCTGGATAATCTTGCCACTGGCTGGCCAGCCCCAGGCAATGAGCGCCGCATCACTGGCGCGAGGGGCCGACACCGGCGTTTCCGTCTTGACAGGGGTGGCAGGACTGACCGGCGAGGTCTGGGTGCTGCCGCTGCTGGCAGGACGTGTAGTGGTCGCCGCCATCGACGTACTTCCATCCAGACGCAGGGTTTGGCCCACACGCAGCATGGATGGATCGGTAATCTGGTTCAACTGTATCAGCGAGTTCACGTCCATGCCGTGCGCTTGTGCAATCTTGTAGAGCGTATCGCCGGGGCGTACGACGTACGTACCCGAAGCCGTGCTGACACTGCCCGCTGCTGAAGAAGAACTCAGGTCAGTGACTGGGGCGCGCTCGGTACGGCTTGCACAACCAGCCAGCAGGGTACTGGTGACCACAGCCGCCACCAGGCACTGACGGGGCGTCAAGAACCACTGTGTACCGGTGGAAGCAGCGGTTAACGGTAACCTGACTGCATGCTGCATATAAATCTCCTGAGAATATCTGACTAAATCTGGGTTCCGGCTCGCATCGGCACGAAGCGAACCGCATCAAGTTCTTCACGACGCCAAGCAGCCTGTCCGGTGCGTTCCACCAAAACCAGGCGCTGTTGTGTCGTACCTTCGGGAGCGATCAGTCGCCCCCCCACTGTTAATTGTTCCAGCAGGCTTCTCGGAATGACCGGGCCGGCTGCCGCCACAACAATAGCATCATATGGCGCCGCCGCCGGGTAACCTTGCATTCCGTCACCAAACATTATGCGTGCCCGTTGCGACAGGCCCAATTGGCGCATGTGGTCACGCGCCAGATCGCACAGGCCTTTGATGCGTTCCACGGCATACACTTCTTTTACTAATTGTGCCAAAACAGCGGCCTGATAACCACACCCGGCCCCCACTTCCAGCACTTTACTCGGTATTTTATGGTCGCATACCAGGCTGATCATATGGGCCACGACCCACGGCTGAGAGATGGTCTGCGCAAAGCCGATAGGCAGGGCGTCATCTTCGTAGGCCCGACTGGCCAGACCCTGATCGACAAACTGATGGCGCGGCACCGCCTGCATGGCGGCCAGCACCCGTTCATCAGTGATACCCTGTCGGCGCAAGCGCTCGATCATCATGCCACGCGAGCGTTCCGAGTTCAAACCCAGATTGACACTTGTTGACACTTGTGCAGACAACACCACCGTCGGTGCGGGTTGTAACTGACCGCGCTGCACAATACGGGTATTGCTGTTGGTGGCCGACAGACCACTGCCCAGGCTGGATTTTCCAAACCGGTTGCGTGTTCCGTCCGCAAAAGGATAGCGCTTGCCTGGCTTACTTGTCATTGCACCCAGTCCCGCAAACCCGCCAGCTGCTCGTGATGAGTCAAGTCGGCACGCAAGGGAGTAATAGAAACGGCCCCTTGCTCGACAGCACCAAAATCTGTTCCCTGCTCACTATCGGATACCCCGCCAACGCGACCAATCCAATAGACCGGCTCTCCATAGGGCGTCTGACTCTTGACTACCGGCTCCGAGGGATGCCGCTTGCCAAGACGGGTCACCTGCATGCCCTTGAGCGCCTCATAAGGCAGACACGGAATATTCACGTTCAGCAAGGTATTGGCCGCCAAAGGACGCTGCTGGCAGCGCTCGACCAAATCGCGCGCCACGCGGGCAGCACTGTCCAGATTCTTCCAGCCGCGCTCGATCAGGGAAAAAGCGATGGCGGGAATACCGAACAGATGGCCTTCCATCGCTGCGGCAACCGTACCCGAATACAAGGTGTCATCACCCATATTGGCGCCATTATTGATGCCGGACACAATCAGATCAGGACGAAAATCCAGCAAGCCGGTCAGGGCCACGTGGACACAATCGGACGGTGTACCATTGACAAAATAAAAACCATTGTTGGCCTGGCGCAGCGACAAGGGACGATTCAACGTCAGGGAATTGCTGGCACCGCTGCAATTGGTCTCGGGTGCAATGACAGTGAGCTCGCCCAGTCCTTGCAAAGCTTCATACAAAGCCTCGATACCGGCTGCCGTGTAGCCATCATCATTGGAGACCAGAATACGCATGCTTTACTTTTCCGTTAAAAATCTAACAGGGGCAACAAATTGTACCCGCTGCCTTTGGTATTTTGCTGCAAGGCCGGTAGAATCCGCGCAACAATAATTGTGGAGCTCGATCCTCATGAACGCCGTTTCTTTTGCCGTGGCCGCCCCGCTGGTCGCTCTCTTGTCCTATTTGCTCGGCTCCTTGCCGTTTGCCGTCATCGTGAGCAAGATCATGGGCTTGCAGGACCCGCGCACCTTTGGTTCGAAAAATCCGGGAGCCACTAATGTACTACGTAGCGGCAATAAAAAAGCAGCCATTCTGACCTTGCTGGGCGACGCGTTCAAGGGCTGGCTGGCTGTCTTTCTGACCCAACAAGCCATCAGCAATTGGGGCTGGGCGCCTGCCTTGCTGGGAATCAGTGCCTTTTGTGCCTTTCTAGGTCACCTGTACCCGGTCTTTCTGGGATTCAAAGGCGGCAAAGGTGTGGCCACCGCACTGGGGGTCATTTTAGCGCTGCTGCCCTGGCTGGCGCTGGCCACCGCCCTCACCTGGCTGATCATCGCCTATGTCAGCCGCTACTCTTCGCTGGCCGCCCTGGTCAGCGCGATCTTCGCCCCTTTGTATTACCTGCTCGGCGCCAAGGTCGTCTGGCCCATGAATACTTCCATTGCCACCGCTCTGGTCCTGATCAGTGCCTTTTTACTGTGGCGTCACCAGGAAAACATCCGTCGCCTGATGACCGGCAAAGAAAGCAAGATCGGCGCCAAAAAGAAGTAATCTTCAGGGCTTCAGCTGGGACACGGACTGATTGACGCAGGCCAGATCCCAGCGAGGTCGGATGGCAAAGCCATGCTGACTATCGTCCAGGCGGGCCAGGCCATGCTTGACCCGCATCGCCGCCGCAAAAGCAATCATGGCCCCGTTATCGGTACAAAACTCCAAGGGCGGAAAAAATACCTCGCCCTTCAGACGCGCCACGGCCTTTTGCAAATAGCCGCGCAAATGACGGTTGGCGCCCACCCCTCCGGCCACCACCAAGCGCTTCAGACCAGTTTGCTTCAAGGCCTTGATCGCCTTGGCCGCCAATACATCCACGATGGCCGCTTCGGTGCCGGCAGCCAGATCTGCACGTTGCTGTTGCGTTACCCCTCCCTCCTGCGCCTCCAGCTTGCGCAAACGAGTCAGCACGGCAGTTTTCAGGCCACTAAAGCTGAAATCCAGATCTTTGCTGTGCAACATGGGCCGCGGCAGCTCGTACACCGTGGCATCGCCTTGCTCGGCCAGGCGCGACAAGGCTGGCCCACCGGGATAGCCCAAACCCATCAGCTTGGCGCTTTTATCAAAGGCTTCACCAGCCGCGTCGTCCAGCGTTTCGCCCAGCAGCTCATACTGCCCCACCCCGTCGACGCGCATCAGTTGCGTATGCCCGCCCGACACCAGCAAGGCCACGAACGGAAATTCCGGTCGCGGTTCTGCCAGAAGCGGCGAGAGCAAATGGCCTTCCAGGTGATGGATGGCAATGGTGGGTTTTTTCAGTGACCAGGCAATCGACTGCGCCACGCTGGCCCCGACCAACAAGGCGCCCGCCAGCCCGGGACCGGCGGTGTAGGCAATGGCATCGACCTGATCGAGTTGCATCTGACAGGAGGCCAGGACCTGACGAGTCAAGGGCAGGACGCGGCGGATATGATCGCGAGAGGCCAGCTCAGGCACCACACCACCGTATTCACGATGCATGGCAATCTGGCTGTGCAAGGCATGGGCCAACAGGCCCTGTTCCGTACTGACCAGCGCCACGCCGGTTTCATCGCAGGAACTTTCAAATCCAAGAATATTCATGGCACTTATTTTAGCCTGCTGTATTGGGGAAAACAGGAATTTATCCCTTCATTGAAACCAGCCGATAGTATCGGGGTTGTGCCGATACATCGCATAAAAGGGGGGGACGCAGTGGCACACTCGTGGTTAAAATCCCGCATCGATACACTCACGCTCCGATCGCCTAATAATCACAAGGAGGCTGCCCATGTTTGAACGTCTCTTCAAACTCGCTGAGCACGGCACCAACGTTCGCACCGAGGTCCTGGCAGGTATTACTACCTTCCTGACCATGTCCTACATCATTTTTGTGAACCCAGACATCCTGTCGTCCACCGGGATGGATCGCAATGCCATCTTTGTAGCGACCTGCCTGGCCGCCGCTCTGGGCACCTTCATTATGGCCTTTGTCGCGAACTGGCCCATCGGCATGGCACCGGGCATGGGCCTGAACGCCTTTTTTGCGTTCACTGTGGTCGCAACCCTGGGCTATAGCTGGCAACAGGCACTGGGCGCCGTGTTTATCTCGGGTGTCATCTTCCTGATCCTGACGGTGACTGGCATCCGGTCATGGCTGATCCGGGGCATCCCGAAATCCCTGCAAAGCGCGATTGCCGCCGGTATCGGCATGTTCCTGGGCCTGATCGCCCTGATGAACTCGGGCATCGTCGTCGCCCACCCCGCGACCAAGATTGGTCTGGGTGATCTGACCCAGCCCGCGGCCCTGTACGCGATTCTGGGCTTCTTTATCATTGCTGCCCTGGATGCACTGAAGGTACGCGGTGCGATCCTGATCGGTATTCTAGCTGTGACCATTCTGTCCATGCTGACTGGTCATAGCGAGTTTGGCGGCGTGGTCTCCGCGCCTCCGTCGCTCATGCCCACCTTCATGCAGCTGGACATCATGGGCGCCCTGCACACGGGTTTTGTTCACGTGATTCTGGTGCTGGTTCTGGTTGAGGTATTTGACGCTACCGGCACCATGATCGGGGTTGCCAAACGTGCCCGTCTGATCGAAGAAGGCAAACCCAACCGTCTGGGCCGCGCCCTGCTCGCTGACAGTACCGCCATTGTGGCCGGCTCCATGCTCGGCACCAGCAGCACCACCGCGTATGTCGAGAGCGCCTCAGGCGTGCAGGCCGGCGGCCGCACGGGCCTGACGGCCTTGACCATTGGCGTACTGTTCCTGCTGGCGCTGTTCTTCTCGCCGCTGGCCGCGACCGTTCCCGGTTACGCCACCGCCCCCGCCTTGCTGTACGTAGCGTGCTTGATGATGCGCGAAATTACCGAAGTGAAATGGGATGACATGACCGAGGCTGTGCCTGCTGCGCTGGCCGCCTTGACCATGCCGTTCACCTACTCCATTGCCAATGGTCTGGCCTTTGGCTTTATCAGCTATGTGATCCTGAAGCTGAGCACGGGCCGGTGGCGCAGTATTCACCTGGCCACGCTGATTGTTGCCATCTTGTTTGTGATCAAGTACGCAATCGCTACGGAATGAAAAACCTTACAGCAAATTCGTCTGGCGCTTTAGGGCTGTCTGGAAAACGAGTACACTGATCGCATGTTTAACGAAGCGGCTGAACACCATCAGCCGCTTTTTTATTGCGGAGGCTCCCCCATGAGCATCGTCGAACTGAACGAAGAAACATTCCAGGCCGCCGTGGAAGACGGCAAGCCACTGATTATCGACTTCTGGGCGCCCTGGTGCGGTCCATGCCGCCAATTTGCCCCCGTCTTTGACGCGGCAGCGGCCAAGCACCCGGATGTCACGTTTGCCAAGGTCAACACCGAGGAAGAGCAGGAGCTGGCCGCGGGCCTGCGTATCCGCTCCATTCCCACCTTGATGGTGTTTCGCGAGCGCGTTCTGCTGTTCTCGCAGGCCGGCGCCCTATCGGCGGCCCAGCTGGACGACCTGGTCGAACAAGTCAAGGCGGTGGACATGGAAAAGGTCCACGCTGAAATTGCCGCCCAGCAAAACCAGGAGCCTGATCAAGCCTGATCGGCTTCCCAACAAGAAAAACGCCAGACATGCAGTCTGGCGTTTTTTTGTCTGCAGCAAGCCTACTCGCAGTTCTCCAGCTCAATGATGGCAAAGCCCCGCCGTTTGATTTCGTTCTCTACCGGCGCCGAAGCGATTTCCGTATGGCAAAAACGGCATTCACGCGAGGTGAAAGTCTCCACATTCACCCCTTTGGCCGCCAGATAACGCTGGCCATAACTTAACACCTTGTCCATATCCTTGGCGTCGTCACTGACCAAAATATCAAAGTGCATGCGACGCCCATCAGGGCGCACCACATAGGTATCAAACACCGCAATCTTCATGACAAACCCTTTTCAGCAAAAAACTCAGTAGGTACACGTCGGCCCGCAAGATGCAGAACCATTCTTGTCCGCGACCGCTTGTGCCTCCTCCCCTTTCTTATCCTGTACAGGAGTATTTCGGGCAATCAGCTGACCGACAAAGGCCCCCAGACGTAAATCATCCAGATGCCCCAGCTCTTTCAACGCCAGCTTGCCGTCTCGATCAAAGATGATCGTTGAGGGCGTCCCCCCCAAACCCCATGCCTTCATGGTACGCGGCAAGGGGCCGGTGTCTGAGGGCTGGTCAATGGCGATGGGAAAATTCAAACGGTACTCGTGAACAAAAGCCTGCAAAGCGGCAGGCCCCATCACATCGTGGTGCTCGAACACGCTATGCAAACCGATGACGCGCAGATCATCACGCGAAAACAGAGTATCGAGTTTTCTGGCTTGTGGCAGGCTGTTGATGACGCAACCAGGGCAAAGCATCTGAAAGGCGGTGACGACCACTACCCGGTCCCGCAAGGACGCCAGGCTTAAAGGTGCCGAGGTGTTAAGCCACTGGCTGGCATGGATTTCATAAGTCATGACGTACCCCAATGCAGACTGGACCCAATCGAACCCACTGGCCGGATAAGGACGTAAAAGGAATCACAGAGAGGTAGTATGGCCACAGACTGGACGGCACAGAGAGACAATCGTCTGGAAAAGATACCTTTTCGTCCAGAAAACCGCAGCAGACGCTCTAGCGACAACAGACCAGAGCCAGTCTGCCGTAAAGCGATCATTTATGCCTGTTCGACAGGCTCGCATTCACCTTGGCCGCGCGTCATATTGATAAAGGCTTGCTGAAAGTCTGCTTGATGCCCGAGCGGCAGATTCAATAGCCAGCGCACGCCTTCTGCATCGAACTGCTCGTCCTGAACCTGAACGCCAAAACTGTCGAAACGGGATTGCACCAGGGCCAGATCGGCAAATGAACAGCGGCAGCGCAAGGCGGCCATGGGAATCAGTTCCTGCTTGTCAGCAAGACGCAAACATTGAGCGGCGACGCCGCCATAGGCACGCACCAGGCCACCCGTGCCCAGCTTGACGCCCCCAAACCAGCGAATGACCAGCACCGCGACGCGGTCGCAATCCTGGCCTTCTATCGCTTGCAAAATGGGACGCCCGGCTGTGCCGCCGGGTTCGCCATCATCGTTAAAGCGGTATTCAGACCCGATCTTGTAGGCCCAGCAATTATGCGTGGCATCGGGCACACCCCTGGCCTGAAAGAAGGCCAAGGCCTGGCTGGCACTGTCGACAGGCGCAGCCAAAGCCAGAAAACGGCTTTTTTTGATGTCCTGTTCGAAGCTGGTGGGCTCACGCAGGGTAAAGACAGCCACCCCTACCCTCAGTCCTGTTCGCGACTGGCCAGGTAGTCTTCATAGCCGCCGCGGTAATCCACCAGACGGCCTTCGGGCATCACTTCGATAATGCGGGTTGCCACACCGGAGACGAACTCACGGTCATGGGACACGAAAATCAGGGTGCCTTCAAACTTTTCCAGGGCCATCTGCAAGGATTCGATCGATTCCATGTCCAGGTGGTTAGTCGGTTCGTCCAGCAACATGACATTGTGACGGCCCAACATCAGGCGGGAGAAGGTCATGCGGTTTTTCTCGCCACCGGACAGTACTTTCACAGGCTTGATGATGTCGTCGGCTGAAAATAGCATGCGGCCCAGTACGGAGCGCAAAGACTGATCATCGTCGCCGGCCTGACGGAACTGACTGATCCAGTCAAATACATTGTCGTCCGTATCGAACTCATCCGAGACGTCCTGCGCCATATAACCGATATCGGCATTTTCGGACCAGACCACCGAACCACTGTCGGGGGCCAGATCGCCGGCCAACAAGCGCAACAGGGTCGTCTTACCCACGCCGTTCGCACCCACAATCGCGATTTTCTCGCCCGCTTCAATCATGGCAGAAAAATTCTTGATGACGGGATGGTCATAGGATTTGCTCAAACCCTCGACCGTCACCGCCAGGCGGTGCAAGACTTTTTTCTGCTCAAAACGAATAAACGGGTTTTGGCGCGATGAGGGCTTGACCTCGATCGTGTCCGCCTTGAGA
Organism: Alcaligenes ammonioxydans; assembly: GCF_019343455.1. Classification (NCBI taxonomy): domain Bacteria; kingdom Pseudomonadati; phylum Pseudomonadota; class Betaproteobacteria; order Burkholderiales; family Alcaligenaceae; genus Alcaligenes; species Alcaligenes ammonioxydans. The sequence continues at coordinate 2,160,044 of NZ_CP049362.1, forward strand.
CGACCAATCTGCTTCAGACGCGAGGTAGCCTGGCGGGATTTGGACTTGTTGGCCGCAAAACGACGCACAAAGTCCTGCAGTTCCCCTATGCGTTCCTTGGCCTTGGAATTGGCTGCCAGCACACGCTCGCGCGACTGCACCGAAGCCAGCATGTAATCGTCGTAGTTGCCGGGATAGACACGCAGCTCGCCGTAGTCCAGGTCGGCCATGTGGGTGCAGACCTGGTTCAGGAAGTGACGATCGTGGCTAATGATAATCATGGTGCTCTGATAGCCGTTGAGCACATCTTCCAGCCAGCGGATGGTGTTGATATCCAGGTTGTTGGTCGGTTCGTCCAGCAGCAGGATATCGGGATTGGAGAACAGGGCCTGAGCCAGCAGCACGCGCAGTTTCCAGCCCGGCGCAATTTCGCTCATGGGCAGTTGATGCTGTTCGACCGGAATTTCCAGGCCCATCAGCAATTCACCGGCCCGGCTCTCGGCGGTATAGCCGTCGTACTCGGCAAAACGGGCCTCCAGCTCGGCGGCCTTCATATAGTCTTCTTCAGTGGCTTCCGGATTGTCGTAGATGGCATCACGCTCTTGCATGGTGTTCCACATTTCGGTGTGGCCCATCATGACGACATCCAGCACCCGCTGGTCTTCGTAGGCAAACTGGTCCTGACGCAACTTACCCAGACGCACGCCGGGGTCCAGCGATACATTACCCCCACTTGGCTCCAGGTCGCCGCCAATGATTTTCATGAAGGTAGACTTGCCCGATCCATTGGCACCAATCAGGCCGTAGCGGTTGCCTCCGCCCAGTTTGACACTGACGTTTTCAAATAAAGGCTTGGCACCAAACTGGATCGTTAAATTAGCGGTGGAGATCACGTAAACGTACTTTGAAAAAGGTTGAGTTCAACCCACTAGTGTATCAAGCAGGCGCGAAATCCGTTAGTGCTCGTGCTCATCCAGGACCAGATAAGCCATGCCATCCTCGGTGGCCAGACCCACTTCCTGCCCAATAGGCAGACTAACCTTGACCTCCACATGGCCATAAGGTAGCCCCGTTACGACCGGAACCTTGACGGTTTCACGCAACCAGCGCACCACCGACTCCATCTCGAAGCCGTTATCCGAAGCTCCTGTCTTGTAGGCAGTGAAACGACCCAACACCACCGCCATTTGACGGTTCAGCACGCCGGCATGCCAAAGCTGTGTCAACATGCGCTCGACCCGGTACGGAGCTTCGCCCACATCTTCGAGAAACAGGATTCCGCCATCCACCTGCGGGAAATACGGGGTGCCCAGCAAGGAGCAAACCAGGGCCAGATTGCCGCCCCACAGCACACCGTGACCGTCGACCGCATCCGAATCCTCGGACTCAAAACTGAACAACTCCAACTCGCCACGCATCAACTCACCAAAGAGCTCGGTGGTCAGTTCATCCGTTTCCTCTCCGCCAAAATCCGCAATCGCAGTAGGCCCGGTGTAGCTGATGGCGCCGGTCTGGGCAAGCAGCGCTAAATTGAAGGCCGTGAAATCCGACATGCCCACAAAACGCTTGCCACTATCGGCCACCGCACGCCAATCGATCTGACCCAATATGCGGCTCAGGCCGTAGCCACCTCGCGTGGCCATCACAATGGGCTGAGGCTGCTGCAAGGAGCGCTGCACGGCGGCCAGACGCTGAGCGTCCGTGCCGGCAAAGCGTTCGTGGACGGCCAGGGCATCGGGGTCGATATCCACGGCAAAACCCTGTTGCTTCAGTCGTTGACTGGCCAGCTCCAGCCGTTGGGGTTCCATGAGGTGCCCAGAGGGCGAAAACAGGTAGATGCCCGAGCTGTCCGGCTGCCCACACTGGCATTGGCCATGCTCGTGGTGATGATGGTGAGGGTCGTGCTCGGGGCTGCTCATGATTAACCTTGATAATAAAGTGTTTGTTATTTTAGCCAGACTACGGTGCGCCATCCACCAAGGATTGGCCTTGCTGACCCTGCTTTTGCAACTTCTTTAGCTCGCGCCGTTGGCGAAAGAAGTCGCGCAAAGCCTGAGCGGCCTCGTCGGCCATCAGCCCACCTGTCACCCGGGTGTGATGATTAAGCGTGGGATGCAAATGCAAGGACTCCACGCTGCCGCACACCCCGGTCTTGGGATCAGCCGCCGCCCACACCACCCGTGACAGGCGCGCATGCATCAAAGCGCCCAGGCACATCATGCAAGGTTCCAGGGTCACGAACAAGCTCGCTCCGGGCAGGCGGTAATTACCCACTTTACGCGTTGCCGCCCGCAGAGCCACGATCTCGGCATGCTGGGTGGGATCATGATCGCAGACAGTGCGATTGGCACCCACGGACAAAAGTCTGCCGTCTGCATCCAGCAAGACTGCACCGACCGGCACCTCTCCCAGGCTCGCTGCCTGCCGCGCCTGCTCCAGGGCCAAAGCCATGGCCTGGGCATCACTCAAAACCTCACTCTGCGTTTGCGGTGGTAAGCTAGTTGGCATCGTCATATCCATTGCGTTATTCAAACCCTCTCAGCCCAGCAAAAGGGGCATTTTACTGTCTATGCGCAACACTCCCGATTCTCACGCTATTTTGCGTGTCCGAGGCCTGAGCAAACAATACGCGAACGGGCATCAAGCCCTGCACTCATTGGATCTGGATATCTGGCGAGGTGAGATTTTTGCCTTGCTCGGCGCCAACGGTGCGGGCAAAACCACCCTCATCAGCATTATCTGCGGATTGGTCAATCGCAGCAGCGGCACCGTGCAGGTCGATGGCGCCGACAATGTGAGCGACTACAAACGCGCCCGCCAGAAAATTGGCCTGGTGCCACAAGAGCTTAGCGCGGACTCGTTCGAGACGGTCTGGAATACGGTCAACTTTAGCCGAGGCCTGTTTGGCAAAGCGCCCGATCCGGCTCTGATTGAGCAGATTCTGAAAGACTTGTCCTTGTGGGACAAAAAAGACAGTCCCCTGATTACCTTGTCGGGCGGCATGAAACGGCGCGTCCTGATCGCCAAGGCGCTCTCGCACGAACCTGAAATCCTCTTTCTGGATGAACCCACCGCTGGCGTGGATGTGGCTTTGCGCCAAGGCATGTGGGCCCTGGTCAAACGACTGCGCAGCCAGGGCGTCACCATTATTTTGACTACGCATTACATTGAAGAAGCACAGGAGATGGCCGACCGTATCGGTTTTATCAATAAAGGCTCGCTGCAATTGGTGGAAACCAAAGACAAGTTGATGCGTCGCCTGGGCGGCAAAACACTGCTCCTGAATCTGGCTGAGCAGTTGGTCGCCCTGCCCGCCTCCTTGGCCGGCCTGGGTCTGCAAGCGGCCGCTGATGGCATGAGTTTGTTATACCCCTTGGCCAATCGCGAGCAGGACCATGATTTGAGCGCCCTGTTGGCGGCAGTGGGACAGGCCGGCTTGCGAATTACCGACATCCACACCCGGGAGCGCAGTCTGGAAGATATTTACGTTGAGTTTGTAGGGGCACAGTCATGAACTGGTACGCCATCCTGGCCATTTATCGCTACGAAATGTCACGCACCCGTCGCACCCTGCTGCAAAGCATTGTGGCACCCGTGATCTCGACTGCCTTGTATTTTGTGGTGTTTGGTGCGGCCATTGGCCATCGCATCAATGAGATTGGCGGCATCTCTTATGGCGCATTTATCGTGCCCGGGCTCACCATGCTGTCCGTGCTGACCCACAGCGTCTCGAACGCAGCCTTCGGCATTTACTTTCCGCGCTTTACCCGCAATATTTACGAGATCCTGTCGGCCCCCATCTCCCATTTTGAGATTACCCTGGCCTTTGTCGGCGCTGCGGCCACCAAATCGCTGTTTCTGGCCGCCATCATCCTGATCACCGCGCGGCTCTTCGTCCCTTATGAGATTGCCCATCCGGTCTGGATGCTGGCCTTTCTGGTGCTCACCGCCCTGACCTTCAGCCTGCTGGGCTTTATTATCGGCATATGGGCCGACAACTTTGAAAAGCTGCAATTTGTGCCCATGCTGATCCTGACTCCCCTTACCTTTTTGGGCGGCACCTTCTACGCCATCGACATGCTGCCCCCGTTTTGGCAAAAGCTGACCTTGCTCAACCCGGTCCTGTACCTGATCAGCGGTTTTCGCTGGAGTTTTTTTGGTCTGGCCGACGTCAATGTCTGGCTCAGCCTGGGCATGACACTGCTGTTTTTAAGCCTTTTTCTAGGCGTAGCGGCCTGGATATTCAAGACCGGCTACCGACTCCGCCCCTGACAGACCGGCCTTAACGCTACTAGGGGAAAAATCCGGTGCCTGCCTGTCCTGGCAGGCCCGATAAAACCCACTTTTCGGGCGCTGGCAATACAAAAAAAATATATAGAAACTCAAAAATCGGCTAAGCAAGTATTAAGAAAGTCGAATCCTTAGAAAATACCGTAAATTATTAGCCCATTAACAATAATTAACGCACTTGATAACGCTAAAATTTTTTCCATCAGTCTAGAAAAATCAAGTGTTTATATGGCCTGTTTTTTTGACACAGGACAATATTGACAGTAATAACAAGCCTAAATACTATCGAAAAGTCATTTCAACGATTTTTCGGAATAGATCCTCATGGATATCAGCTTGTTATGCTCGCAAGGCCGTGTTGCGGACCGCACTGACAATACCTTGGCAGGCTCCCGCTATACAGCACAGCATCTTGCGGCCTTACTGGGCAAAAAAGAAATTACAGTCGGTCAGCTCAGCCCGGCTGAAAAAGACAAATGGCCCGAAAGTCTGGATAAAGCCCGTCCACACTTGGAAAAAATGGCCGCTGCCCTCAGCCAGGAGCTCAGCAAGAACAAGCGGGTCATCCTGACCACCAGCACCTGTCCCACCAGCCTGGCCACCATTCCTGAAGTCGTAAAAAAATATCCTGATATCAAGCTGCTTTGGTTTGATGGCCACGGCGACTTCAACACCCCTACCAGCAGCGATTCGGGATATCTGGGTGGCATGGTGGTCAGCGCCGTCTGTGGAGTCTGGGACGCCGAGCTGGATGCCACCATCCCTCCCGAGAACGTGATTATCGTCGGCGCCCATGATATCGACGCTGCCGAGCAGATCCTGCTGGAGCAGCACCGCGTTCGCGTCATCCCACCCGCCCACGTAAAGCCCGAGACGATTCTTCCGCTGATTGGGGACTCGCCAATCTGGATTCACGTGGATTGGGATGTGCTGGAACCCGGCAACGTGCCCGCCGAATACAAAGTCAAGGGTGGAATCACCCTGGAGCAATTGCGCGCCATTTTCCGTGCCCTGCCGATTGATCAGGTCAAAGGTCTGGAGCTGGCCGAGTTCAGCGCGCAGGACGACGACAACCAGCCGTGGCTAAACAATATTGAAACCCTCGTCACTGACTTACTGAACTAGTCTTGCTGTCACACCGCCCCGGGAGGAGAGAATGTTGATTTCACAGCAGGATCTGCACGAGAAGCTGCCGTCAATGCAGGCGTGGGAAAACACAGCATGGAATGAAATCGAGCAAAAAATACAAAATCCCGATTTCCCCTGCATCTTCAGTCTGAAAGCATGGAAAATCCAGTCCCTCTATCTGGTGTTCTGTCATAAAGGATCACCCGGCAACGAGTATGAGGATTTTATTCAGGGCCTGAAGTCGTATTCCGAGTTCATCATCACCACCCCTGAAAGCGAGCGGCTGTTCAATCCCTTGCTCGTGGTTTTCTCGCCGGATTTTCACGATGGCCACAGCCTGCTGGCCCATGGTTGGGAAGCACTCAATCACGCGCATCGCCATGATCCCTCCCCTTGGCCGGACAGCGTCTCTCGCAACCCCGATGACGCCAGCTGGAGCTTTTGTTTCTGCGGGATTGAATACTTTATCAATATGAGCTCTCCGGAGCACATTCAACTGCAAAACCGAAACCTGGGCTCTCATCTTGTATTCGTGATCAATGCACGCCGAAACTTTGATCTGGTTGCCAATGGGCAAACACCCGATGGCCAAGCCACCCGTACACGGATCAGGGACCGGGTCGCCGACTACAACCAGGGTTTCAGACCGGTGGAACTCGGTTCCTACGGCACCGTCGAGAATCTGGAGTGGAAACAATACCAACTTTCAGAACCGCAGGTACCGCGTCCGGCCATCTGCCCTTTCACACAGAAAAAAACGGGAGAAAATTTTGCCTAACAATGACAAAAACAAAGGCCTGATAGAGCTCTTGCTCGCCATGATCATGATGGGCACAGTGGGCCTGTTCGTTATCGAATCGGGTCAAAATGCCTACAACGTCGTCTTTTATCGATGCCTGCTGGGCTCGGTTTTTCTGCTGATCTACTGCCTGGCGAGCAAGAAATTCAGCGATAGCCAGCTTACGGCCCGAAACCTGATGCTCATTATTGCCAGCGGCATATTCCTGGTCTTTAACTGGGCTTTGCTGTTCGAGTCCTTCAAGGTCGCCTCCATTTCGACCTCCACCACGATCTACCACACCCAGCCCTTTTTCTTTTTGATCATCTGGTCGGTCATCTTCAAGGAAAAGACCGAAAAATCCAAACTGTTCTGGATGCTTATTGCGTTTGTAGGGGTAGCGCTGGTCGCCGATCTTGCCCAGACCTACGACTCGCTGTCCTTCGCCCAACTATGGGGAACACTGCTGGCTCTTTCCGCTGCCGTGTTATGGGCCTTGTCCGCCGTCCTCGTCAAGTTCCTGTCTCAGATTTCGCCGTTTATCGTCACCCTGATACAGCTGGTGGTAGGAATTTTCGTGCTTTTCCCCTTTGCCGAACTACAGACTGTGGGAACGATCACCCCGACTCAATGGGCCTGTCTGGTCACGCTCGGCCTGGTGCACACCTGCTTGACCTATGTCTTGATGTACTCGTCCTATAAAAAACTGCCGGCCAGCACCATTGCCATCATGACGTTCATCTACCCGGCCGTCGCCATCTTCATTGACTATCAGTTCTACGATCAAAGCCTGAACGGTTTCCAAATTGCCGGGATTTTCATGATTTTCCTGAGCAGCTATGCCTCCACGCAGAATTTGAAGTTCCCCTTCAAATTATTCAGCCGTCAAGAAACACAATAAACCCTCTCATCCCTATGACAATCCATCATTCCATTCTGGACACGATCGGCAACACGCCCATCGTCAAACTCAACAACACCGCCCCCGAAGGGGTTGAGCTTTTCGTCAAACTCGAATCGTTCAACCCGGGTGGGTCGGTGAAGGACCGGCTGGCCCTGTCGGTCATCCTGGACGCGGAGGCCAAGGGTGAGCTCAAGCCCGGAGACACCATCATCGAATGCACCTCGGGCAATGTCGGGATCGCGCTTGCCATGGTGGCCGCCGCACGCTGCTACAAGTTCATCGCCGTCATGGGGGATAACTATTCAATGGAACGCCGCAAACTGATTCGGGCGCTGGGCGGCGAGGTCATTCTGATTCCGGGGCATCTGGGCAGCAGCGGCGGCAATAAAATCGCGGATGAGCTGGCCCGAGAAAATGGCTGGTTCCGGCCCCGGCAATTTGAAAACCCAGCCAATCCCAGTTATCACCGCATGACGACCGCCTCCGAGATTCTCAGTAACTTCGCCGGCAAACGACTGGACTATCTGGTGACGGGTTTTGGAACCAGCGGAACGCTGACCGGCGTGGGGCAAATGCTGAAGCTGGCTCGACCAGACATCAACATTGTCGTGGCCGAGCCCGAGAACGCCCAGATCCTGGCTAAAGGTCACTGGGAAGTCCATCAGATCCAGGGCTGGACGCCGGATTTTGTCCCCAGCTTGCTCGATCGCGATGTCATCGATTCGCTGGTAACGATCACTGGGCAACAAGCTCTGGAAACCGCCCGGCTCATGGCCGCCAAGGAAGGAATTCTGGTGGGCATTTCGGCGGGCGCCACCATTGCGACAGCAATGCGACTGGCTCAATCTGCGGCACCTGGCAGTGTCATCCTGGCTATGGCTCCCGATACCGGCGAGCGCTATCTCAGCACCGAACTGTTCAATGAGCTGGGTCAGCTGGAAACCGACCCTGGCATCCGATACTGGGAATCGGCCCTGCAAACCCTTGAAAACAGCGAGGCCTGATCATGAGCACCGCCTTGAGCGCCAACACTGAAACAGTCCGCATCAATATTGACAGACTGTGGGACTCACTGGAAAAAATGGCCGAAACCGGCCCAGGCATTGCTGGAGGCTGCAATCGACAAGCCCTGACCGACGAAGACGATAAAGGACGCAAGCTGTTCGTAGAGTGGTGTCAACAGGCCGGTCTGTCCGTTACGGTCGATCAAATGGGTACCCTCTTTGCGAGTCGGCCCGGCAGCGACCCGCAGGCAGCTGGCATCTATATTGGTTCTCATCTGGATACCCAACCGACGGGCGGGAAATACGATGGCGTCCTGGGCGTATTAAGCGGTCTGGAAGTAGTACGCACCCTTAATGATCATGGCATCCGTACTCAACGCCCGATCGTCATCAGCAACTGGACCAACGAGGAAGGCTCCCGCTTCGCCCCCTCCATGCTCGCCTCAGCCGTCTTTGCAGGGGTCTATTCCTTGGAGTATGCACATGGCCTGAAAGACCAGGCGGGCATCACGCTTGGCCAGGAACTGACGCGTCTGGGCTGGCTAGGGTCAGAACCTGTGGGCAAACGCACGATGCACGCCTATCTGGAATACCACATCGAGCAGGGCCCCATTCTGGAGGCTCAGCACAAAACGGTGGGGGTGGTCACGCACTGTCAGGGCCAATCCTGGCTGGAGGTGACCTTGACGGGACGTTCAGCTCACACCGGCTCCACTCCCATGACCATGCGCGCTAACGCCGGTTTGGCGATGGCACGCATTATCGATGCGGTCGACCACATTGCCATGGCCCATCAGCCCAATGCAGCCGGCTCCGTGGGGCAGATCAAGGTCTATCCCAACTCCCGCAACGTTCTGCCCGCCAAAGTCATCTTCACCATCGATATACGGGCGGCAGACAAACATAAATTCGACCGGATCTGCACTTTGGTCAGGGACAAAATCCGCGAGATCAGTCATGCCCATGGCGTGGCCTTCTCCATTGAAAAAATAGGCCACTACGATCCTGTCGAATTTGATGCTGACATGACGGGAATCATTCGCCAGGCTGCTGAGGACATGAACTATCCACACATGGATATCACGTCGGGCGCCGGACACGACGCCACCTGGATTGCCCGTGTGGCGCCCACCGCCATGATCTTTTGTCCTTGTGTCGGCGGCGTCTCCCATAACGAATCGGAAGCGATTTCCCCGGAATGGGCGCAGGCGGGAGCCAATGTCTTGCTGCAAACCGCCCTGCAACTGGCCAATACCTAAGGTGCCCCCACGGGCTTCACCGCCCGACCGGCTCCTCCAGGCCGCTCAGTCCAAAGGCAGCAAGCAATGCATAAAGCGTGCTTGCTGCCCATATTGCCGCAGCTTGTTTTCCAGGACCGCGGGCTCCATGCCCTGTACAGGCTGATACCCCCGTTTGAGCCAATAGTCGACCGACGGCCCCAACGACACCAAACTACCCCGACGCAACCCCCGTTGCCGCGCATACTGCCGGCCGGTACGCAGCAGCGCCCCTGCAATGCCACGGCCCTGTCCATGGCGTCGCACGGCACAATCGTGAATGAACCATTGATCGGCCAGCGAAGGCAACTCTTCAAGCGTGTCTCCCAGCGAGGGAGGTAACAGCCCTGCCCAGGGATAAGACACCAGATACCCCTGCAATTGACCGTCCCGGTCACGTGCTACCCAACAGCTCTCGGGGGACAGATCCAGACGGTTCTGATAAAAGTGGCGGTCTTCCAGAATATCTGTGTCATACACATCGGCCTGAACGTCCAGCACCTGGTCCAGGTCGTGCAAACGCATTAACTCAATCTGTAAGGTCATAACAGCTACACGGCGGCCCAACATCACCACCGTGCCATTTCACTCGGTTTAATCGCGGAAGTTATCGTACTGCAAGGGCAGTTCCACATCGGTCTGCTTCAACAAAGCGATGGCCGCCTGCAAATCATCACGCTTTTTGCCGGTAACGCGCAGCTTCTCGCCTTGAATCTGGGTCTCCACCTTAAGTTTGGCATTCTTGATGGCGGCAATCAGCTTCTTGGACGTAGGCTGATCCAACCCCTGACGCACCTTCACTTTCTGACGCGCACCTGCCACATTCTCCAGCACCTTCTCGGTTTCCAGACAGCGCACATCAATGCCACGGGCGGCAATACGGCCACGCAGAATCTGCATCATCTGCTCGAGCTGAAAAACGCTGGGAGCCGACTGCAAAATCGTGGTTTCATCCTCAAGTTCAAATTTGGCATCCGTACCTTTGAAGTCAAAACGGGTGGCCAGCTCGCGGCTGGCCTGTTCGACTGCGTTACGCAGCTCGTGCGTGTTGACCTCGGATACAACGTCAAAAGATGGCATTCCTAACCGTCCTGTTCCATAAGTGCCTACAGGCCGCCCGAAGCGACCTGTGTGCTTTTTAAATAACGCCGGCCTCAGTCCGAAGCGACTTGCTTGGCCTGCTGACGCAGCGCGAATTTCTGTATTTTACCGGTTGCCGTTTTGGGCAATTCCATAAAACTGAAATATCGCGGTATTTTAAAGCCAGCCAGGTGTTGCCGGCAATGCGCGCGCAACTCCTCGACCGTGACCTGGGCGCCAGGGCGCAGTTCGACATAGACATGCGGCGCTTCGCCCCAGCGCTCGTCGGGCTGGGCAACGACGGCCGCCGCCTGCACCGCCGGATGCCGGTACATGACATCCTCAATTTCAATAGAGGAAATATTCTCGCCCCCGGAAATGATGATGTCCTTGCTACGATCCTTGATGCGCACATAGCCATCGGGTTCACACACCGCCAGATCGCCGGTATGAAACCACCCCGCTCCCAGGGATTCCTGGGTAGCCTCGGGGTTTTTCAGATACCCCTTCATGGTGATATTGCCGCGGAACATGATCTCACCCATGGTCTGACCGTCTGCCGGAACCGGCTGCATGGTTTGCGGGTCCAGAACCTTGACCGCCCCTTGCAGGTGATAACGCACCCCCTGTCGGGCGTTGCGCTGCGCGCGCTCCTGGATGCCCAGCTCATTCCAGGGAGCGTGCTGCGCACAGACGGACGCCGGACCGTAGGTTTCGGTCAGCCCATACACATGGGTCAGCGCAAAACCCATGCGCTCCATGCCCTCGATCATGGTGGCCGGTGGAGCCGCACCCGCCACCATGGCGGACACGCCTTTGGGCAAACGAGACTTCAGGGTTTCATCGGCATTGACCAGCAAGGAGTGCACGATGGGCGCGCCACAGTAATGGGTAACACCGTAATCGACCATATTGTCGACCATGGCCTGCGCTTCCACTTTACGCAAACAGACATTCACACCGGCACGAGCCGCGATCACCCAAGGGAAAGTCCAGCCATTGCAATGGAACATGGGCAAGGTCCACAAGTAAACGGCATGCTTGGGCATGTCCCACTCCAGCACGTTGGACAGCGCCCCCAGATACGCCCCCCGATGATGATAGACCACGCCTTTTGGCTTGCCCGTTGTGCCACTGGTGTAATTCAGGGCAATCGCGTCCCACTCGTTGGCCGGCAGTTGCCAATCGTAATCTGGATCTCCACCATCCACAAACGCTTCATAAGTTTGCGAACCGATCCCTTCGGCCCCTTGGTCGAAATAGGGGTCCACCACATCAATGACCAGGATGGGCGCTTTGCTCTCACGCAGGCTCAAGGCTTCCTTCATGACGGCGGCAAACTCGCTGTCGACCAGCACGGCCCGTGCTTCACCATGATCGAGCATATAGGCGATGGTACTGGCATCCAGACGGGTATTGAGCGTATTCAAAACGGCACCACACATGGGTACGCCGAAATGTGCCTGCACCATGGGAGGCGTGTTGGGAAGCATCACGGCCACGGTATCGCCCTTGCCGATGCCGGCCTTGGACAACGCGCTGCCCAACTGACGGGTGCGGGCATACAGTTGCGACCAGCTCATCTTGATACCGTCTTGGGCGGGCCCGTAAACCAGAGCCGGGTAGTCAGGGTAGACAAAAGCACTGCGCTCGATGAAATCCAGCGGCGACAAAACACGATAGTTGGCGTCTGTCTGGGGCAAATCCTGATCGTAAATACTCACCACAAAGTCTCCAAAAAAGGGCGGTCTAACCGAAATTCACGGTGGTCCGTCTGATAATTGCGCTCTTACATTAGCTGGACACAGCGCTTTGGGCAAGGTCGCCTTTTCAGCTGTACAAGAGCATAATGACACGCTATCTAAGGTATATATCGCGATCGGCTGACTGCTCGCTGACAGTTTGCCCCCCCTACCCGAAGGCCTTTCATGCCCGTAGCCATGCTTTATATTGCCGCCGGCGGCGCCCTGGGCGCGCTGGCACGCTGGTTCCTCAGTCAGGCACTCAACACCCTGTTCCCCACCTTGCCACCAGGCACCTTGCTGGCCAACTTGATCGGCGGCTATTTGATGGGCATCGCCATGGCCTGTTTCAACCAGTGGGGACTGGGTCACGAAGGCTGGCGCATGTTTGTCATGACCGGCTTTCTGGGTGGCCTGACTACCTTTTCCACCTTCTCTGCCGAGATCATGACCTTAATGATGCAGCAGCGCTATCTGTGGGCACTGGGCGGCATTGCCGTGCATGTCATCGGTTCTTTACTGATGCTGGGCTTGGGCATGGTCACGTGGAGCCTGTTTCGAGGGCAAGCATGATGGACGTCCATTTTCTTCAGGCCGGTTCACCTCCGCCGGATGTTGAGCAGCGCTTTGGCAATCAGAACGCCTGGTTCAAACGTGCACTGCAAACACTGCCGGTCAACATCCGTACCTGGCGTGTGCATCAGGATAAAGCCTTGCCCGCTGCAGACTGCCCGGACCCTGTGGTGATCAGCGGTTCCTGGAACATGGTCACTGATCGTCTTGACTGGAGCGAGAACCTGGCCGCCTGGATTCGTGAGCGTTATCAGACTCAAATGCCTCTGCTGGGCATTTGTTACGGTCATCAACTGATGGCTCATGCCTTGGGTGGACGCGTCGATTACGCTCCAAAAGGCGCTGAGGTGGGCTATTTACCTGTCCAGCTCTCAGAGCAGGCGCAACACCATGAACTGCTGGCAGACCTGCCCATGCAATTTCCTGCCTTGCTCACCCATCAACAAAGTGTGCTGAGCCTGCCCGATCACGTAGAAGTGCTGGGTCGTTCCGCGCAGGACCCTCATCAAATCCTGCGTTATGGCCCATCGCAATGGTCGGTCCAGTTTCACCCCGAATTTTTCGCCGGCTTGCTGCGCTACTGTGTCTTGCGCAAGGCCGACTTCTGGAGAGCACAAGGCATCGACCCACAGGCACTGGCCGACCCGATCCAGGACACGCCCGACGCCCACCGCCTGCTCTGTCATTTTGTGCGGACTTACTCATCCAGCGGGCCCAAGGGGCGACGGAAAAACTCGCCTGGCGTTTGACCCATCAAGTCTCTAAATGCCGCCACAAAAGCCGACATGCTTTCGTAGCCACAGGCCAAGGCTACATCAGTCACGCGCTCGTGGCGCTCTAACAAGGGCAAGGCGCTCATGACGCGCAGGCGCTGGCGCCACACCCGAAAAGTCAAACCAGTTTGTTGCCGGAATAGACGGCTTAGCGTTTTTTCTGACAAACCTTGCTGCTCAGCCAGCTCGTGCAAACTCCAATCGACCGCTGGCTGAGCCTGAAGCTGCTCACAGACCTGCAACAAGCGTGAGTCCGATGGCCAGGGCAGAATCAGACCGCTTTCAGGGGCGGCCAACAGGCGATCGAGCAGGACCTGTACCAAACGCCCTTGCGCCCCCTCTCGCTCATACAGGACCGGCAATAAACTAAACTCGCGAATCAATTCCCGCAATAAGCGGTCCACCGCCACCACCCGACACGCAAGGGGTGCCTGCGGCAAGGCGCTGACATCAATATAAAGACTGCGAATCTGGGCATCGGGTGAACTGCGTACCCCATGCTCGACGCCTGCTGGCACCCAGACCGCCTGCTGGGGCGGTGCCATGAAGCGCCCACTGGCCGTGCGCACCTCAATCACACCGGTCAGCGCATAAGAGAATTGCACCCAAGGATGACGATGCGGGCGCGCAATGGCCTGATTGGGCAAGGTACGTTCCTGACCATAGAGTGGTCTGGGCAGATACCGCAGCTGCTGCAAACTCTCTGGAATCCGCTCGGCGGGTTGCAGAATGTCCGTTTGTCGATAATCCATATCCGTTTAGCGATAAACACCCAAAAAAGTCTACGGTAAAGTGAGGCCTTTCATAACGCAAGCCTTTCAAGCCTCTCACAAACCCATGCTCTCTCAACTGCGACTGCTTTTTGACAACTTCACTCTGATCCTGATCGGCGTTGTGGCGCTGGCCAGCTTCTTTCCCGCCTATGGTCAGGGCGCCGTGATTTTTGATGTGATTACCGGTCTGGCCATTGCCCTGCTGTTTTTCATGCATGGCGCCAAGCTGTCTCGCGAGGCCATCATTGCCGGCGCAACCCACTGGCGTTTGCACCTGTTGGTCTTTGCCTGCACCTTTGTGATGTTCCCTCTTTTGGGCCTGATCTCCAAGCCCATTTTGTTGCCTTTGCTGGGCATGCCCTTATTTGTCGGCATTTTGTATATGTGCGCCTTGCCCGGCACCGTGCAATCGGCCATTGCCTTTACCTCGATTGCTCGCGGCAACGTACCAGCCGCCATTTGCAGTGCCTCGGCCTCCAGCCTGATCGGCATTGTGCTCACTCCCGTGCTGCTCAAGCTCTTGCTGGACGCGGACGGCGGCTCGGCCAGCTCGACGGTGGACGCCATCAAGAAGATCAGCCTGCAATTGTTGCTGCCTTTTGTTGTGGGCCATCTGATGCGCCCCCTGATTGGCAAGTGGATGGATCGCAACCGCAAATGGCTGCGCAGTGTGGATCAGTCTTCCATCCTGCTGGTGGTCTACACGGCTTTTAGCGCGTCGGTAATCGGCGGTCTGTGGCAAGCTGTTCCACCCAAGTCCCTGGCTATTCTGACCGTGGTCTGCGTGGTGTTACTGGCCATTATCTTGTTTCTGACGACCTGGATGGCCCGCAAGCTGGGCTTTAGCAAGGAAGACGAAATCACGATTGTGTTCGGCGGCTCCAAGAAAAGTCTGGCAACCGGTGTGCCCATGGCCCAAGTGCTGTTTACCGGCGCTGCGATTGGCCCCGCTCTGCTACCCATCATGATCTTTCATCAGATTCAATTGATGGCCTGCGCCTTCATTGCGAATCGATACGCACAGCGCCCAACAACACCAGAAGAAAAGATGTCTCTGCAAAAAGCCTGATACGTAAGCGATGATGGCCCAGTTTCAGGAACACTGGGCCATTGCGTGCCAGGGCACTGAAACGCAACAAGCCGCAGGTCTTCTCAGCCCAAAGCTGTTTGTCGCCGCCCTCACTTGCTCTCTAGCGCGCCGTAGCTCATTGAGAACGCCATGGACAATGCGCCCCCCGCTCACTGCAAGGTATTGATCTTGTCATTCAAGGTCGCTGCCGACAATTCTCCGGCCCGCACATCCACCAGACGACCCTGCTCATCCAGAAACAAGGTCGTTGGCAAACCCCGACTGCGCACGGCCTGCCCCAGCTGCATATGCGGATCGCGCCACATATTGCCCAATTCCAGGTTTTCCTCATTCAGATAGTGCTGGATCGCCGTCAGCTCCTCGCCCTGGTTGGCGAACACAATATTCACATCGCTTCGGCTGGCTTGCACTTGCTGGAATGCTGGCATCTCGCGGCGGCACGGCGGGCACCAGCTGGCCCAGAGATTCACGACGGTTACCTTCCCCTTGTACTGATCCAGATTGTCCGGCGTACTGAAGTCTGCCTGCAGGGGAATCAAGTCTATCTCGGGCAAGGGGATGGATGGTTCAAGGCCACCTCGGCCCGTTGCGACCATAATCAGCGAAAACGCAGCGACACCAATAGCAAGGCCACCGGCCACCGCTGGCAAGACCGCCTTGTCACGCAGCACACGCCACAGCACGTAGAACCAGCCCGCCGTCACTGCAGCCGGAATCATCAAACCGCCATCGCGCACATCCAGCCAGCTCAAGGGGTCATTGTGATAGAACTCCCATTGCTGAATGAGAAAGCCCAGGCGGCCGACCAAGACCCCCAGAAGAACGGCGCGCCATAAGACTGATTCCGCCCGGGTCTGTCGGCGTCTGTCCAGCCAGGCCGCCAGAAACAGCCCCAAGAAGGCCGCGACCAAGAACGCAAACAAGGACGTGGCAAAGGTAAAAGGACCGAGCTGTATGCTTTGCATAACCATAAATCCTGAGAAGACCAGATAAAAACAGACCCGCCTTAAGCGGGTCGGGCCAACAAGAACAGACAGCCATCGCGCGTAAAGATTCCCTAGTTCCGGGAAGCCTCGCTCAACATCTGCATGAATTGACCCATCTTGGCAGGGCATTTGACGCCGGGCTCCAGCTCAACACCGCTGCTCACATCAATCGCATAAGGTCGATGCAATGCGACTCGATCGGCCACATTATCGATACGCATGCCTCCAGCCAGAACCAGGGGCGGCAGGCCTTCCTGGGAGCGCAGACGCAGTTGCAGGCCCTGGATCAAGGCCGGATCGAAGGCCGTACCCGTGCCGCCATAAGCATCGTGATAGCCGTCCATCAACCAGGCTCGCGCATCGGGATACTTCATGCACTGCTCAAACAGGCTGTCTACCGTGTCCAGGCCGGGCGCCCCGACACGGAAAGCCTTGATATACGGATGAGCATAGCGCCGGCATTCTTGCGGACTTTCTTCCCCATGAAATTGCAGCAGGTCCGGTTGCACCTGCTCCAGAATCTCCCGCACAAAGCCTTCGGGGGCGTTCACAAACAGACTTACCGCCTGCACGAATGCCGGGACATGGGCGCGCAAGGCGACAGCCTGCTGGGTGCTGAGCATGCGGGCACTTTTCGGATAAAACACAAACCCCACCGCATCCGCGCCCAATTGGACGGCAGCATCAATATCCTGCGCTCGGGTAAAGCCACAAATCTTGACTCGGGTACGGCTGTACATCATTGATCCTCGAATAAAAAACGGGGGCCCGATGCCCCCGTTTGAAAGATGGAACGACTTTATTGGAAACTGCTGGCGGCGTCATCCATACCAAAGCCATAGCTATCAGAGCCGTAGGTCGACTCGGTACCAAACTGGATCTGCGAGTCCTCCAACAGAACTTCGCCGTCTTTGTAATGCGTGACCAGCCCGGGAAAGACCAGCACAGCGGCGACCATCAATAACTGGATGATAATAAAGGGCACCGATCCCCAGTAAATATCGGTCGTTGCCACTCGCTTGACCCGCTCGCCCGTTACCTTGTCGGTGTAATCCTCTTTCGGAGCGACCGAACGCAGGAAAAACAGCGCAAAGCCAAAAGGCGGGTGCATGAAGGAAGTCTGCATATTGACCGCCAGCAAGACACCGAACCAGATCAGGTCAATCCCCATCTTGTCGGCAATCGGCCCGAGCAACGGCACAATAATAAAGGCCAGCTCAAAAAAGTCCAGAAAGAAGGCCAGCAGAAAGGTCAGAATGCTGACAATGATCAGAAAGCCCCACTCTCCGCCAGGCATGTCGATCAGCAGGTGCTCCACCCACAAATCGCCATTGATGCCGCGAAAGCTCAGGCTGAACACCGTAGAGCCCACCAGAATAAAGACCACAAAGCAGGACAGACGGGTGGTGGACTCCATCGCCTGACGCAACAGCTTCCAAGACAAACGCCCACGCGATACGGCCATGATGATGGCCCCTACGGCCCCCATTGCCCCGCCCTCGGTCGGTGTCGCCACGCCAATAAAGATTGTGCCCAGCACCAGAAAGATCAGAAACAGGGGCGGCACCATCACGAAGACCACGCGCTCGGCGATCCTGGAGAGCATCTTGAGCTTGAGCAGCTTGTTGGCCAGCGCGATCAACCAGGCCGTCATGCCCCACAGCAACATCAGCACAACAATATGCTCGTCCATCGGAATATTGGGATGCGTGGCAAAGTAGTGCTGAGAACCAAAATAGGCCACAGCAGACGCCACGATCGTCAGGACTACCAGGGAAGTCAGGCCACGACTGCCATCAGGCTCCATGTACACACGGGCCTCGGGCGGCAGGGCTGGCGCCGACTTGGGCTTGATGTACGACATCACCACAATGTACAGAATATAAATCACCACCAGCAGCAAGCCGGGCAACATCGCACCGCGATACATGTCGCCTATGGATCGACCCAGCTGGTCAGCCAGAATAATCAACACAATTGAGGGAGGAATGATCTGCGACAGCGTGCCCGAAGCAGCGATCACGCCGGTAGCCAGTTTGCGGTCATAGCCATAGCGCAGCATGATGGGCAAGGAAATCAAGCCCATGGAAATCACCGAAGCCGACACCACGCCTGTGGTGGCGGCCAGCATGGCACCGACCAGTACCACCGCAATGGCCAGTCCGCCGCGCAAGGGGCCGAACAACTGCCCGATGGTATCAAGCAGATCTTCCGCCATTCCCGATCGTTCCAGTATCAGGCCCATCAAGGTAAAGAAGGGAACGGCCAACAAGGTGTCGTTCTCGACGATTCCAAATACCCGTTGCGGCAAGGCCTGGAACAAGGCCGGCTGCATCATGTCCAGCTCAATGGCGACCAGACCATACAACACCCCGATCGCCGACAAGGTAAACGTCACGGGGAAACCCAACAGCAAAAACACGATCAGGTTAAAAAACATGATCGGAGCCAGATTATCAACCAGAAATTCCATTGTTACTGGCCCTTAGAAACAGAAATCGTTGCGTCATTTGCCCGGGCTATCTCCAGGATCTCCTTGGCCAGCTCTTCCTCAGCACTTAACCCGCCGTTTTTAAGCAAGGGGTTGGGACAAGCACCCCGCAAAAAGCCGATGCATTTGATCAGATGCGAAATACCGGCCAGTGCCAGCAAGGCGAATCCGACCGGAATCAAGAGCTTGACCGGCCAACGCGCCAGCCCACCCGTATTGGAGGACTGCTCGTTCAACACATAAGACTGCTCAAAAAATGGAATGGAGAGCCAGAAAATCAACAGCGTGGCGGGCAAAAGAAAAAAGATGACGCCAAAAATGTCGATCCAGACTTGAACACGAGGTGGGAAGCGTTCTGCCACGGCATCCACCCGTACATGCTCATTGACAAAGAAGGTATAGCCCGCCGCCAGCAGGAAAATTGCACCGAACAAATACCATTGCAATTCCAGCCACTGGTTGGAGCTAATGCCGTAGACCTTGCGCACCACGGCATTGATCGCACTGACCAACACCACAATGAGGGTCAGCCAGGTTACGGATTTACCAACGACCGTGTTCAGTCGGTCGATCAAACTAGACAATCGTAAAAAGAATTTCATGGCCTTGCTCAGGATATGGTCGCCTTCAGGACTCGCTTGTGGCGGATGCCCGAAGGTGGTCGGCCTTATACAGATAAGAATGTAAGAAAGAAAATGGCTTCACATTTTATACGATTGAAACAGGTGAAGCCGATTCGGATACCGGGGATAAACCCTTTAGAAATGCGCTAGATCATCATTTATTTTCAGCTGCCTTGGCAAAACGCAGTCCGCTCAATTCATAGAGCAAGTCATCGGGGTCCGACGTGGGGAGATCAAAGTGAGCCGGATAATCCACCCCGGCCAGATACAGGCCACTGGCCTCAAAAGTCGGAGCCGACAAGCGGCGATCACGCTGGGCCAGGAGATGCAGCACCCAGGAGGGAGGCTGGCGGCCTTGTCCGATATAGACCAGCATGCCCATCAGATTACGGATCATGTGATGCAAAAACGCATTGGCGCTAAAGCGAAATAGAAAAAAATCACCCTGCTGCTGAATCTGAATCTGGGTCATGGTCCTTACGGGACTGGCAGCCTGGCACTGCGAGGAGCGAAACGCACTGAAGTCGTGCTCACCCACCAAGTGCTGGGCAGCTTGCTGCATCAGGGACAGCTCCAAAGGACGAAACACCCAGGCAACCCGCCCCTGCAACAAAGGGGAGCGTACCCGGTGTTGGCGCAGCAGGTAGATATAGTGACGTCCTTGCGCGGAAAAGCGCGCATGGAAGTCTTCCGGCACTTCGCGCGCCCATTGCACCGCTACCGAGTCCGGCAACAACGCGTTAAGCCCGCGCACCCAGGACTCCAGACTACGCTCGACTGTCGTGTCCAGATGAACCACTTGATTGAGCGCATGAACGCCCGTATCCGTGCGCCCGGCGCAGATCGTAGAAACGGGCTGGGCCGTAAAACGGCCCAGTGCCTGCTCCAGAACATCTTGAACGGTGTTGCCACCGGCCTGACTTTGCCAGCCTAGCCAGGGCGTCCCCTCATAGCAGACACCCAGTGCAATACGTTTCATGGTGGGTTTTTTGCCTTACTGACGTACAGGAGGCTCGTCCGAAGGCGGCTGATCCAGGTCCAGATTGATTTTTTCCAGCTTCTCCCGAACCATTGCCTCGCTGACAGGCGCAGGCGAATCATCACCATGACGATTTTCGGTATTGGCCCGGCGCAAGACCCAGGTCACCAGGACCACGATCAACGCCAGTACCACGGCCATGACGGCCAACATATGTTCTTGTATCCAGGACACGGTCTTTTTTGCCTTGTTAACTGCACCGGCCATCTTGCCCTGCTCGGGCTCGGGAGGCACGGAAATCGCTCCTGCCACCGCGGCAGAAGAAGCGGCGCCAGAAGCGCCAGATTGAGAAGATGGGTGGGTCGTCTCACTGCCGGACTGGCCCAGACCCAGCTCGTTAGCAGAGTCCAGAATCAAGTCTTTGGCCGCCTCGCCTTGGGACTGCAAGGCACGGCCCAGCGTCGAGACATTTTCTTCCAACTGCGAAACACGATCCCCGGTCTCACGTAATTCGTGCTGCAATTGCTGCTTGTCATCACGGGCTTGAGAACCGGCCGACAGAAGCAGACGATCCTGGCCTGCCCCATTTGCAGCGGATTCGCCACTCTCGGTCTGCATCCGACCTTGGGACGCATCGCCCTGATCGCCTCCAGCTTGCGCTGCCAAGCGCAACGCCTGGGCCTGATCCACGTAGAAACGGCGGGCCTGGGCATCGTTTATCGCCAACATGGCCGCCGCATCCGGAATCTGCAGAGTCTTGCCGGCCTTCAGACGATGCATGTTCTGATCGATGAAGGCATCGGGGTTGTGCTGCTGCACCGCCCGCATCCACTGGTAAGCGCTGACACCGGCCACGGCGTGGCGACGGGCCAAAGCATGCAAGGTATCGCCCGAGCGGACGCGCACCGCATTCGCGCCTTTCGTATCCGATGAGTTCGACGCAGCTGAAACCTGCACCGCCACAGGGGCCGGACGAGCCACCTGAGCCTGGGCCACCGGCCGGACAGTCAGTGGGGCGGGAGCCAGAACACTGACCTGATGCAAGAACTGCCCGCTGTCGCTTTGAATCTGCAACAGCACATCCGCAACAGAACCCGAGAACATCTGCTCGGAGGACAGCCGGATACGTCGCACCTGCCCCTGCTCGTCACGCTCGATGAATGCTCTGAGAGACTCCAGATCAACGGGCGGTGTCAAGCCAGCCTGTTGCCAGGCCGACAACGGTGCGGGCGCCACTTTCAATGACAGACTTTCTTCGGGACTGATCTGGCGAATACCCACATCCAACGTGAAAAGCTGATTGGGCGCGGACACCAGACGACTATGACCGAGCTCCAGCGCGCACACCGGCGCGGCCGCCAGCATCCCGGCCACAAGCAGGGCCGAACCCAGCGTACGTACAGGATGCAGACGGCCAGCCATGATCAGAGCTCGCCCAGGGCAATACGCAACATGCGGCGCAATGGCTCGGCAGCACCCCACAGCAACTGGTCGCCCACCGTGAAAGCGCTCAAGTACTCGGGGCCCATGTTCAGCTTGCGCAGACGACCTACTGGAATGTCCAGCGTGCCAGTCACGGCAACCGGCGTCAGCGCTTCTATCGTGGCCTGACGCTCGTTGGGCACGACCTTGGCCCACTTGGAGCCCTCCGCCAGGATGTCCGTGATCTCGTCCAGGGGCACATCACGGGTCAGTTTGATGGTCAGTGCCTGACTGTGACAGCGCATGGCACCAATACGTACACACAGGCCGTCGATAGGAATGTGCTTGTCCTGTGCACCGCGGCCCAGGATCTTGTTGGTTTCCACGCCGCCCTTCCACTCTTCGCGCGTCATGCCGTTGCCCAGGTCGGAGTCGATCCAGGGAATCAGGCTGCCGCCCAGTGGAACACCAAAGTTTTTCTGAGGCAGATTGGGATCGCGCTGAGTCTGCAAGACACCGCGATCAATATCCAGAATGGCCGAAGCAGGATCGTCCAGCAAGCTGGCAACGGACTGGTTGATCAGGCCAAACTGTGTCAGCAGCTCACGCATGTGCTGAGCGCCACCGCCCGAGGCAGCCTGGTAGGTCATGCTGGTCATCCACTCAACCAGATTCTGGTTGAACAGCCCCCCCAGGCCCATCAACATGCAGCTGACCGTACAGTTGCCGCCAATGAACTGCTTGCCACCTTTGGCCAGCGCCGCGTCAATAACAGGACGGTTGATGGGGTCCAGCACGATCACGGAGTTTTCATCCATGCGCAGCGTGCTGGCCGCGTCAATCCACAAACCGTTCCAGCCGGCGGCACGCAGCTTGGGGTAGATCTGGCTTGTGTAATCTCCACCTTGGGCGGTCACAATAATGGGCAGCTTTTTCAAAGCGTCAATATCGTGAGCATCCTGCAATGGGCCAGCGCCATCAGCCCACGAGGGAGCTGCGCCGCCAGCATTGCTAGTCGAGAAAAACACCGGCTGAAAAAGGGAAAAATCACCTTCGTCGCGCATGCGCTGCATGAGCACGGAGCCCACCATCCCACGCCAGCCGACCAAACCTACCGCTTGAGTCATGGTAATACCACCTGGATATATAAAAAAATAAAACGATAAAAGATACTATCGCAAAGCCTTGAGCACTGCATCCCCCATCGCGCTGGTGCTCAGCAATTGACAACCGTCTTCGTAGATGTCGCCGGTACGCAGGCCCTGCTCCAGCACGCTGGCAACCGCCGCCTCAATGCGTTTGGCCTGATCTTCTGCATTGAGCGAATAGCGCAGCAACATGGCGGCAGACAAAATGGTGGCCAGGGGATTGGCTTTGTTCTGGCCGGCAATATCGGGGGCCGAGCCATGGCTGGGTTCGTACAAGCCTTGCTGGGAGGCATTCAGAGAAGCCGAGGGCAACATACCGATCGAGCCCGTAAGCATGGCGGCTTCATCCGATAGGATATCGCCAAACAGGTTGCCTGTGACAATCACGTCGAATTCTTTTGGCGCACGCACCAATTGCATGGCAGCGTTGTCCACGTACATGTGGCTCAATTCGACGTCCGGATATTCACGGGCCACATCAATCATGATGTCGCGCCAGAACTGGGATGTTTCCAGCACATTGGACTTGTCCACGCTGCACAAACGTTTCTGCCGTTTTTGTGCGGCCTGGAAACCCACGTGGGCAATACGGCGCACTTCGCTTTCGGCGTAGTGCATGGTGTCGAAACCCTGACGCTCGCCTGCGAAGTTACCCTCTTCCACGGTACGCACGCCACGCGGCTGGCCGAAGTAGATATCGCCCGTCAGTTCACGCACGATCAGGATATCCAGACCCGACACGACTTCTGGTTTCAAGGTGGAAGCGTTGGCCAGTTGCGGGTACAGGATGGCGGGACGCAGATTGGCGAACAGGCCCATCGCACGACGCAGGCCCAAAATGGCCTGTTCGGGGCGTAGGTGGCGCTCCAGCGAGTCATATTTCCAGTCACCCACGGCACCGAACAGCACGGCGTCGGAGCGTTGAGCCAGGCTCAAGGTTTCGGGTGGCAAGGGGTGACCGTGCAAATCGTAAGCGGCGCCGCCCACCGGGGCCACGGTCATCTCCAGATCCAGGCCCAGAGCGCCCAGCACACGCTGAGCCTGTTCGGTAATCTCGGGACCGATGCCGTCACCGGGCAATACTGCAATTTTATGAGTCATGATCAATGGGACGTAAAAATGAGAGAGTGGGAGGGAAAGGTTCCGGCCTGATCGCCGGAACATCCCAACAAAATCCTAGCGGGACGATCTTGCGCCTGGCATCAGGCCCCTGGCTGCCCCACCAGCCAGGGATGACGGGCCAAACGCTCGGCCTCGTACTGACGGATCATGTCCGCCTTTTGCAAAGTCAGGCCGATTTCATCCAGTCCATTCAAGAGGCTGTGCTTGCGCGAAGCATCAATGGTGAACGGCAGCTCACGACCTTCGGGCGTAATGACGCGCTGTTCAGCCAGGTCAATACGCAATTTGTAGCCAGGAAAGGCTTTGACCTCATCGAACAGACGGGCCACATCCAGCTCGTTCAATACAATGGGCAACAGCCCATTCTTGAAGCTGTTGTTAAAGAAAATATCGGCAAAGGACGGCGCGATAATGGCGCGAAAGCCATATTGCATCAGGGCCCAGGGGGCATGTTCGCGACTGGAGCCACAACCGAAATTCTTGCGGGCCAGCAGCACGGAGGCGCCCTGGTAACGGTCCTGGTTCAACACAAAATCCGGGTTCAGCGGACGGCGGGAATTGTCCATGCCAGGCTCGCCGTGGTCCAGATAACGCAGCTCATCAAACAGATTGGGGCCAAAGCCGGTGCGCTTGATGGATTTGAGGAACTGCTTGGGGATGATCAGGTCCGTATCCACGTTTTCCCGATCCAAGGGAGCGACCAGACCTTCATGAGTAGTAAATGCTTGCATGGTGTGGATTTCCTCAGTTGAACGAACGCACGTCGACAAAATGGCCCGCAATGGCGGCCGCTGCGGCCATGGCCGGGCTGACCAGATGGGTTCGTCCACCCTGCCCCTGACGTCCTTCAAAGTTACGGTTGGAGGTTGAGGCACAGCGTTCGCCCGGCTCCAGGCGGTCGGCGTTCATGGCCAAACACATGGAGCAGCCTGGTTCGCGCCACTCAAAACCGGCATTCAGAAAAATCTTGTCCAGCCCTTCCTGTTCAGCCTGACGCTTGACCAGGCCAGAGCCGGGGACGATCATGGCCTGCTTCACATTGGAAGCCACTTTGCGCCCTTTGGCCACGGCGGCTGCGGCGCGCAAATCTTCAATGCGGGCGTTGGTACAGGAGCCGATAAACACGCGATCGATACGGATATCAGTCAGGGGCATATTAGGCGTCAGGCCCATGTACTCCAGGGCACGCTCCATACCATTACGGGTGACTTCATCTTTTTCTTTATCGGGGTCCGGCACCCGGCTGTCGATGGGCAGTACCATTTCAGGCGAGGTTCCCCAGGTCAGCTGAGGGGTAATCTGACTGGCATCAATCTGAACCACGCGATCAAACTGCGCCCCTTGGTCAGTATGCAAGGTTTTCCAGTACGCAACGGCCTGATCCCACAACGCGCCTTTGGGCGAATAAGGTCGACCACGCAGGTACTCAATGGTTTGCTCATCGACGGCAACCATCCCTGAACGAGCCCCGGCCTCAATCGCCATATTGCACACGGTCATGCGTCCTTCCATGGACAGGGCACGAATGGCCGAGCCACCGAACTCAATGGCGTAGCCCGTTCCCCCGGCAGTGCCGATCTGCCCAATGACATACAGGATCAGGTCTTTGGCCGTGCAGCCAAAGGGCAGCTTACCATCCACCTGAATCAGCATGCTTTTGCTTTTTTTCATCAACAAGGTCTGGGTGGCCAGCGTATGCTCAACTTCAGAGGTGCCAATACCGAAGGCCAGAGCGCCCACGGCACCGTGCGTACTGGTGTGAGAGTCGCCACACACCACCGTCATGCCGGGCAAGGTAGCCCCCTGCTCAGGACCGACAATATGCACAATGCCCTGACGCACATCATTCATGCGAAATTCGGTAATGCCAAACTCTTCGCAGTTGGCGTCCAGGGTATCGACCTGCAAACGCGAAATGGGATCTTCAATGCCATTCTGACGCGAGGTGGTGGGGACGTTATGATCTGCCACCGCCAGATTGGCACTGACGCGCCAAGGCTTGCGTCCGGCCAGAGTCAGACCCTCGAAGGCTTGCGGGCTGGTCACTTCATGCAGCAAGTGGCGATCAATGTAGATCAAACAGGTGCCATCCGTGTCCTGATGTACGACGTGTTCGTCGAACAACTTATCGTATAAGGTTTTTGCCATTGCACTCTCGCGATTCAGTTGTGATTGCGTCCCGCAGCACACGGGGCGCACTAAAATTTGCACTTATTATGACAGGCGCAGTAACTGGGACAAGACCAATCACCATCCTAGTATTGGAACTACCACGATAGGACGCTTTCCCCGAATCCAAGGCAGACACTCAAGCCATATTCTGCTTCGCGCAGTCAACTCCCGTGATTCACAGCCAGGGCTTGGCTAAAGAGTGATAAGCACCACTCGCCTCCCCGACTAAACGCTGTCACCCTAGGCCTCATTCAGACCAAACTGGCGCTGGACAAAAGCAGCCTGGGCAAAGTGTTGGTCGAGCGGGTGTATTGACACACTTCACCAATCAAGGACGGCTCTTTCTGTCTGGACATGCATGCCACCTCGCTGGGCAACCCGGGTGTGGCGAACGCCAAGCATGGGCAAGTAAACCGCGTTCCATAAAAAAACCCAAACCGGCACCGGTTTGGGTTGTGGTCCGAACGCGGTCACCCCGTCACGGCTTGGCCGCCTGCTGATACAAGGGCATGACCCGCTCCGAGATCGCCTGCAAATCTGCAATGCGAGTTGAGGACGCCGGGTGAGTCGACAAGAACTCGGGCTGGGCTCGGCTCTGCTCCAAAGACCCCATTTTCTGCCATAGCGTCACGGCAGCCCGTGGGTCATACCCTGCACGAGCTGCCAATTCAACACCGATCAAGTCTGCCTCGGATTCATGCGTGCGACTATTGGGCAATTCGAACATCACTTCACTCAGCGTGCCGCCCAGATCATTGACCGCTTGTACCCCTGTCAGGGCGGACAAGACTGTCAGCCCCAAGGAAGTCGCCATTTTCTGGGACACCTGCTCGCGTGAGTGCTCTCGCAAAGCGTGCGCGATTTCATGACCGATCACCGCTGCCAATTCAGCGTCGCTAGGGGCGATGCGCTTGAGCAAACCACTGTAGACCGCAATCTTGCCTCCGGGCATGCACCAGGCATTGACCTCGTCCGCATTGATGACATGCACCTCCCAGTTCCAGGCAGGAGCATCGGCACGGAACGCGCCAACCTGTCCAATCAAACGTTGAGCGATCGCTTTCACCCGCTGAGTCTGGGCAGCGTCCGTATCCAGCGCCTTTTGCTGGCGTGCTTGCGACAGGACCTGCGCATAGTTCTGGGCGGCAGCCTGATTCAGCTCGGCCTCAGAGACCAGATTGGAGATGAACTGTTTGCGTTCGACCCCCACTGCCCCGCTTTGCGTGGTCTGGACCGACGCACAACCCGCGCTAGCCAGTATCAAACCGACCGCCAAGACGCGTTTTCCGTTCACAATACCTTTCATGATCAGCTCCTGCAAACCAACCTGATTAGAAAATGACGTGCCGGCCTCCGGCGCAAACCCTTACATCAGACTCCACATTGCGAGCGGTGACGCAAGCAATGATCCATCAGCACAATGGCCAGCAAAGCCTCGGCAATCGGTGTGGCACGAATACCCACGCAGGGATCATGACGACCCAGGGTTTGAACCTCGACCGCTTCTCCGGCCCGATTAATGGAGGGGCGCAGGGTACGAATGCTGGCGGTCGGCTTGATCGCCAGCGAGACGGTAATGGCCTGCCCTGAAGAAATACCACCCAGCACGCCCCCGGCCTGATTTGTCTTGAATCCATCCGGGTACAGCGCATCACCATGCTCTGAACCTTTTTGGGTGATGCAATCAAATCCGGCCCCGATGGAGACACCTTTAACCGCATTCAAGCCCATCATGGCGTGAGCAATATCAGCGTCCAGACGGTCATAAATCGGCTCTCCCCAACCGGCAGGCACCCCTTCAGCCACCACTTCAATGCGGGCCCCAATGGACTCACCTTCTTTGCGCAGCTCGTCCATATAAGCTTCCAACTGCGGCACCACATCCAGATCGGGGGCATAGAAGGGATTTTGCTCGACCATGTCCCAGCTTTTGAACGGAATGGCGATGGGACCCAGTTGGCTCATATAGCCGCGAATCTTGACGCCGACGTGTTCGGCCAGCCATTTCTTGGCAATCGCCCCCGCAGCCACAGTAGGCGCGGTCAAGCGAGCCGAAGAACGCCCCCCTCCACGCGGGTCACGGTTGTCGAACTTTTTCCAGTAGGTGTAATCGGCATGGCCGGGACGGAAAGTATCGAGCAGATTGCCGTAATCTTTGCTGCGCGCATCGGAATTGCGAATCAGCAGACTAATGGGCGTGCCGGTTGTGCGGCCTTCGTAAATGCCGGACAGAATTTCCACCTGATCAGGTTCGCGGCGTTGGGTTACATGGCGCGATGTGCCTGGACGACGGCGATCCAGCTCAAACTGAATGTCCTGTTCAGACAGCTCCAGACCCGGAGGGCAGCCATCGATCACTGCGCCAATCGCTGGACCATGGGATTCGCCGTAATTCGTGACGCGGAAGCTTTTACCTAGAGTATTGCCGGACATAAAGAAAGTGAACGCAAAGAAATGGAAAATTAAAAGTCAGGCACGATTATGGCATTGTTCCCGAATCCGGACATGCCCTGGACCGCGCCCGGTCTTTTAGGAAGAACAACTGACGGCCAGTTCCGCACTGCCTTCAGGCGGCGGCATGGCATAGGCCTCAAAACCGGCCCGCTCGGTGTAAGGATCTCGCAGCAACATCAGCAAGGCGTCAATTTCGCTGGCATCGTCCTTGGCAGCCGCCTGAATGGCCTGCTCGGCCAAGTGGTTACGCAAGACATACAAGGGATTGACGCGATTCATGGCCTCACGCTGCTCAGGCGTGTCGGAGCCGTCCAGAGTCAGACGTTGGCTATAGGCGTGCCACCAGGCCCGAGCCTGATCTTCGGAGCCATCAAACAGGCTCAGAAACGCCTCAGGGGCCTTGCTGGCTTGTGCCAGAGCACGGAAGGACAAGGTGAAATCCGCCCCGCTGTTATGCAGCAAACGCCACCAGTCATCGACCAGTTGGGCATCGTCCGCCTGCCAGGTACGCAGGCCGAACTTGGCCTGCAAGTTGGCGTGATAGCGATTCAGGAAACTGGCTTCGAACGTCTGTAAACGCTCTTTCACCACTTCCACATCCAGGCCCAGCACCATCAAGGCACTGGCCAGGCGATACAAGTTCCAATGCACAATCGCAGGCTGCGCATTCCAGGCATAACGGCCTTGATTGTCGCTGTGATTGCAGACGTGATTCACACGAAATCGGTCCATGAAGCCGTACGGGCCGTAATCAATGGTCAGGCCCAGGATGGACATATTGTCGGTATTCATGACACCGTGGCAAAAGCCGACGGTTTGCCAGTCCGCCACCATCTCGGCACTGCGGCGCGTGACCTCCTGCAAGAAGCGGCAGACGCGCTCCTGCTCCGAATCGCCGTCCTGGCGCAGTTCGGGATAGAAATCGCGCAGCACATAGTCCAGCAGCTCACGCAAGCGCTCGGCGTCGTTCGCCCAATGCTCAAATGAGCCAAACCGCACAAAACTCGGGGCGACGCGGGTGACAATCGCGCCCGTTTCCACGCTTTCACGATAGACAGGCGTATCGGAAGTGACCAGCGCCAACGCGCGACTGGTGGCAATGCCCAGACCCGCCATCGCCTCACTGGCCAGATACTCACGCACACTGGAGCGCAGCACGGCACGACCGTCACCCATACGGGAATATGGCGTTTTGCCCGCGCCTTTCAATTGCAGCTCCTGAGGGCCTTCGGGCGTATCAATCTGTCCCAGCAGATGCGCCCGGCCATCACCAAGCTGCCCTGCCCACACACCGAACTGGTGCCCGCTATAGACGGCCGATACGGTCAGCCCCCCGGGCAAGGGAGACTGGCCACTGACGACATCGAGAAACTCTGGCTCGCCCAGGCGTGACACATCCAGACCCAGTTGCGCCGCCAGCGCCTGATTGACATGGAGCAAACGGGCATTTGCCAAAGGTTGCGGCGGCACTGCCGTATGGAAAGCCGACGGCAGATCGGCAAAATGATGACTGATGGTCAGACCATCGAACGCACTGGACATACGCCCCCCTCAGGCTGATTTGGCGGCTTTGGCAGCCTCGGCTTTTTCGGCTTTGCTGCGCTGCTTGGCCGCTTTTTTGGCAGGCCAGAGATAAAAAATGGCGCAGAAATAATAGATCAGGGACAAGACAATTTCTGCCACCGCCCAGGGTAAAACTTCTGCGACCGGATCGGACCAGGCACGCATGACCCCTTCTGCGAAATACAGAAGAATCATCATGGACGTCCATTGCAGCGTATATAAATTGCCCTTGAGCACGCTGCGCAACGGCAACACCAGAGGGATGACTTTCAGCGCCAGCCAGGAGCCGCCCGGTTTCAGGGGCGCAAAATGCAGCTCCCAAGCCAGACACAAAACAATCAAGGCGACCAAGGCCAGGGCCGCCACTCGATGAAGTATGGGGTTTAAAGGTTCATGCATGCTGTTATTATCACCTGAACCCTGTCGAAAAGCAGCGTCCGCCGCATCAAACCGCTATGAAAAACGACGAGAATCCTCCTATGCCCTCTGAGCAAGCTGAACCCACAGACTTGAACCCAGACACAACAGACCCTGCTGTCGGGCAGAAGCCCCCGCCACCCACTGCCAGACACCACTTTTTGAATGTGCTGCGCTTTGCGATCAAGCGGGTGGCAGAAAAAGATCTGATGAAGGTGGCCTCCAGCCTCACCTACACCACGATTTTGGCTATTGTGCCTTTATTGACCGTGGTGCTGGCCCTGTTCACGGCGTTCCCCCTGTTTCAGGAATTTGAACATGCCCTCGAAGGGTTTCTGACGCGCAATCTGATGCCCGAGGTGGTTTCAGAGAACGTCATGCTGTATCTGAACCAGTTCGCCGCCAAGGCCTCGGGTCTGACGGCAGTAGGCAGCTTGTTTTTGATCGTCACCTCCATCATGCTCATCATGACCATTGATGAGACGTTCAACAATATTTTTCAGGTCCATGTTCAACGTCCGCTGGGCCAGCGCCTGTTGGTGTACTGGGCCATTATTTCCCTAGGCCCGATTCTGACCGGTGCCAGCTTGTGGGCAACCACCATTCTGGCGCGCGAGTCCATGGGGTATATCGGGGACTTGTCCGGTATTGTGTCTTTCGCCCTGGCCTACGTGCCCTTTTTGTTCACGGCGCTGGGGCTGACTGCACTGTTCATGTACGTACCCAACCGGCGCGTATGGTGGCGCGATGCGCTGATCGGCGGGGTCGTGACAGCGGCCCTGCTGGAGCTGATGAAAGCCGGCTTCGCCTTTTATCTGACCCGCTTTCCCACCTATACGATTATTTACGGCGCCTTTGCGATCTTGCCGATCTTCTTGCTGTGGATCTATATCTCCTGGCTGATCGTCCTGCTCGGAGCTTCCATGGTCGCCATCTTGCCCGACTGGCGAGGCCGCAACTGGGTCAAAACAAATGTGCCCGGCATCGCCTTTACCGACGCCGTCAATCTGCTCCATCAACTCTGGCTGAACCGCCAGAACCCGGAAGGCCTAAGCGTCAGAGAGCTCAGCCACACACTGGAACGAGACCCCGACGAGCTCTACAACGTTTTATGCCAGCTCAAGTCCATGGGCCTGATTGCCGATACCCAACTGAACAATGACGAGCAATGGGTATTGAGCTGCGATCTGCGGCTGGTCAGTCTGAATCAACTTATCACCGCATTTTTGCTGGACCGCGCCCATACGCACGAGGGTCCGCTAGAATATGTATTCAACTACCTTTCTCAGTTTTTCGATCAGCGACTCTCTAATCTGGAAGCACTGTTCGAGTCGCCGCAAGGCATTCTGACAGAGCAACCAGCCATACCAAACGCCGATCCCGGTCAGGAGACCCAGTATGCTAAAAGTCAGTGAAATCCTGCGTGTCAAGGGAGACACGCTTTATACAGGCACCCCCGAAATGACCGTCGAAAAAGCGGTGCAGAGCATGAGCGAGCTCGATATTGGTTCGCTGGTGATCATGGAGCACGGTCAGTTGGTGGGTATGTTGACCTTTCGCGAGATCATTCGCCACTGGCACGCCCATGGCAATAAGGCCCCAGGCTTTACCGTACGCAGCATCATGGATGACGCCCCCGTCAGCGTGACCCCCAATACCAGTGCCGACGAAGTCCAACGCCTGATGCTGAACAACCACGCACGCTACATGCCCGTCATGGATGGCCCGGTGCTGATGGGTGTGATTTCCTTCTTTGACATGGCGCGCGCCATTGTTCACGCTCAGCAGTTCGAGAACAATATGCTCAAGGCGTATATCCGCGACTGGCCGACCGATTCCGAGGCTGCCAGCGCATCCTGATCCATCCGATCCGGGCCCGTTTTACTGGCGACTCTGCAATTGCTCCCAGGCCTGCGCAAGCAGGCCTGGATCGTTTTTGGCCAGCCACGTGTGGTCCGACAAGGTACGGCGCCACTGACGTGCGCCTTTTTTGCCATGCGGCCAGCCGAGCATGCTTTTGATCACGATACGCAAGGGCACACCGACTTGAACATGATGCCGGGCGTAATCAATCATGCGCTCGACCACGGTGTTTTCGTCCATCAGGGGATGTTCGGGCCACAAACGACGATGTATCTCGCTTAACACGGCGGGCGTATGCCAGGCCGCCCGCCCCAGCATCACCCCATCGAACTGCTCTTGCAAGGCCACCGCCTGATCAGGCTCCTGGATGCCTCCGTTCAAGATAAACAAGGCCTGGGGAAAGTCTTTTTTCAATTGCAGCGCCATGTCATAGCGCAACGGTGGAATTTCCCGATTATCTTTGGGCGACAGGCCTTTCAATACCGCATTGCGGGCATGCACGGTAAAGACACGGCAGCCGGCTTCAAACAAAATCCCGACAAAGTCGCGTACAAAATCGTAGGACTCGTTGTAATCCAGACCCAGCCGGTGCTTAACGGTAACAGGCACCGATACCGCATCTTGCATCGCTTTGACGCAATCGGCCACCAGGCGCGGCTCGCTCATCAAACAGGCACCAAAAGCCCCTTTCTGGACTCGCTCCGACGGACAGCCACAATTCAGATTGATTTCGTCGTAACCCCACTTCTCACCGGCCAGGGCGCTGGTGACCAGGGCGTCCCGGTCACTGCCACCCAATTGCAGGGCAACTGGATGCTCCGCCTGATCAAAGTCCAGATGGCGCACCTGATCGCCATGAGTCAAGGCGCCGGTCGTGATCATCTCCGTAAACAGCAAAGCGCGTGGCGCTAACAGACGATGAAAAAAGCGGCTGTGGCGATCGGTCACGTCAATCATGGGCGCCACACTCAAACGCCACATCTGGCTGTCCGGCATCACAAAATTAGTCATAAGCAAGGGAACAGATGGCCTGACTTCAGGCCTGATACGAAGAAGAAACGTTCATTTTAATGGTTTCAGACCCGCACAGGATGAAGATAAAGCGCCGTAAATTGTCGCAAGACTCCAAAAAGGCGGCGCACTGGTCTAAAATCGGCCGTTTGACATACTTGCGCGCCCGATAGTGCGCCAACAACCGGACCCTCACTGAAAGCATGGCTGTTTTTACTTCTGTCAGCGAACTTGACGCCCGCGAACTGCTGGAACACTACACAATTGGCGAGTTTGTTTCCTTACGCGGCATTACCGCCGGCATTGAAAACACCAATTACTTTCTGAGCACCACCCAGGGTGAGTATGTTCTGACCTTGTTTGAAGTTCTGACCCAGGAACAACTGCCTTTTTACATCGAACTCATGCACCACCTGGCCGCCAAAGGTGTGCCGGTGCCCCAGCCCATGACCCGCCGCGACGGCAAACGCATTTGCGTCATGCACGGCAAGCCCTGTTCGATCGTCACGCGCCTGCGGGGAGGCTACGAGCCCGAGCCCACCGTTGAGCACTGTCGCCAGATCGCCCGCACCCAGGCCCAGGCCCACCTGGCGGCTCAGGATTTCCCGCTGGAGCAACCCAATCTGCGGGGGCTGAGCTGGTGGAAAACCACCGTGCCGCAGGTGCTGCCTTTTCTGGACGACAGCCAGGCTGAGCTGATCCTGGCCGTCCTGCAGGAGCAGGCTGAATTTGCCGACAGCGACACCTACCGCTCCTTGCCCAAGGGGCCGGCCCACTGCGATCTGTTTCGCGACAATGTATTGTTTGCGGGTACATCGGACGCTCCACAAATGGGTGGCATCATCGACTTTTACTTTGCCGGCTGCGATACCTGGTTGTTTGATGTGGCCGTCGCTGTCAATGACTGGTGTATCGATCGGCTCAGCGGAGCCCTGAATCAGGAAAAGACCCAGGCCTGGCTGCAGGCCTACGCGCAGGTGCGTCCTTTTACCGAAGCTGAGCATGCCGCCTGGCCTATACTGATCCAGGCTGCCGCACTGCGCTTCTGGATCTCGCGCCTGTACGACTTTTATCTGCCCCGCCCCGCTCAAACCCTCAAGCCGCACGATCCACGGCACTTTGAGCGCGTACTGCGCCAGCGTCGCGAACAGGCTGTGCCGACGCTTCCTCGATAAACACGGATACTGATATGCAAGCTGCCAAACTTCCCTTTCTCTACGGGTGGTACTGGATTCAGGAAGGGTTGCGTTTGTTCAAGCTGCAACCGGCCGCCCTGTTTTTCTGGAGTTTGATTACTTCCATCCTGATCAACCTGAGCAATATCTTTCCCATCTTCGGGCAGATGGTGCTGATCGTGCTGGTCCCCACCATGACCTTCATTATCCAGAATGCCTGCCGCCGCATTGATGCCGGGGAAGTGATGCGTCTGGGCATGTGGACCGAACCCTTAAAGCCGGTGCCCGTGCGCAACCGACTCATCAAGCTGGGCTTTATTTACCTGTTGGCCTGTCTGGCCGTGGGTTTTATTGCGACCTTCCCCTTTGTCAGTGAATTGTCGCAGTTGATGGATAACCGCGAGGCCAGCCCTGAAGCCATCATGGCGGCGTTTCGTAAACCTATCTTCCTGTTCTTTATCCTGTACCTGGGTTTATCGGCCTTGTTCTGGCACGCTCCTGCCCTGGTAGGCTGGCACGCCATCCCGGTCAAACAAGCCCTGTTTTTTTCCATGGTAGCTTGCTGGCGTAACAAAGCCGCCTTTCTGCTCTACGGCCTGTGCTGGGCTGCCGCCTTCTTCACCATCCAGACACTGGGCGAGCTGCTGCTGGGTGCCGGTTTAAGCCCGGGCACAGCCACTTTGGTGCTGACACCTATCAATCTGGCAATGGCGGCTATCCTGTACGCCAGCTTCTACCCGGCTTACCGCAGCGTGTTTGGTGACTCAATCCGCGACCAACACCGCATCTAAGGTCGATTCATCCATACCCCGCCCCCTGACCGCCGCAGCTGTTGCATAGCAGCGGCCCAGGGGGCAAATTGTTCTGGCCTTGACAGTGAGCCGGCTGGAGCCTCCAACACCGATCTGGCCCGCATGAGCCAGCACACCCTCCCAGGCGATACCGAAGGACAGAATCTTAAGGGTTGATCGCGATCGTCCAGAAAGCAAATATCCAAGGGCTGGGTCATTCCCCACAGATGCACCGCAAAGCAGGGGCGCAGCCAGACCGCCGCCACACAGCCATTCGTCTGTGGTAGCGCTTTCAAACCTCGCCAACGCGTCCAAAAAGTGCGGGCTTCCAGCAAATAAATAGACTGCAGCATTGCGCCCGGAAGGCTCGTCATCCTGCCCCTCCTGCCAACCAGGGCCCGAGCAGACTCATGGCGATCACCAGAAATGTGCAGGGAAAAATGCACACCACTAAAGGGGCCAATAAGTACACCGGTAGCTTAAGCGCTCGTTGCTCGGCTTCAAGCTGCAGATGGGCGCGCAGCTTTTCCGCCTGCGATCGCAGCAACAAGGCCAGAGACAGGCCTGTGTCTTGCGCCAGTTCCAAAGACAAGGCCAATTCCTCCAGCTCCACCACTCTGAATGTCGAGGCAATCTTGCGCATGGCCTGGGGCAAACGTCTGCCTGCCCGAAGCTCTCCCTGCACCTTGTGCAAACTGATCGACAAACTGCCCTGCGGGGTGGCCTCCAAGGCACGTGCCCAGGCTTGTTGCAAGCCCAGACCCGACTCTACCGCCAGCACCAACAAATCCAGGAAAAACGGCAGATCCCGTCGGCAGCGATTATGATGTCGGCGCTGAAGCGCTCTACCTCGTGAGGCTGCCTGCAGCACACTCAGCAGCAAACCGGCCGCAGCCATTCCCAGAATATCCATCAGGGCGCCACCCCAACTCAAGTACCAGGCCCCTATCACGGTCACCAGCAAAATGAGTATGGCCACTCGCTGACCCAGGTAAGCTTGCATCTGACGGGTATAGGCTCCCCAGGATCGCTCCGACCACTCATGTACAAAGGGCAGGGACAAACACAGGCTCACCCCCTGGGCAAACGGGGCTTGCCAGGCCTGCCATGCAGCCTGCCCCAAACTGCTTCCCCCTTGCAGAAAAAACAGGTAGCGCTTGCGCCAGGCCCATAAACAACCCATTACCAACAGGACCGCACTTGCAGCAGACAACAGCCAGATCAGGGAAAGTGTCATTCCCCGTCTCCTTGCAAGATCCTATGCATCCACCAAAGCCCAACAAGCAACATGGCGCCGATGATGGCACTTACCCAAAGACCGATGATATTGAACCAGGCTTGCCTGAATGCATGGGAATCCAACATTTACAAGGCACCAGCCACAAAAGCTGGCAGACAAAACATGATTCGCGCTTGCAAGCGCGCCTGGGCAGTCAGCGCAAGGATTTTGTCCTCGATGTTCACGCGTGCCCGAATCGTCTGGGCCAGTATCTTCATACGCTCGCCCAAACCTGCGCCCGTGCTTTGCCCCATTTGCAGTGCGCTGGTCACCATCGCGAGCTCGGACACCGGGACGCGCAGCAAGAGATTTCCATAGGACTCCCGAGGACTTAAACCTACCCGCTGCTGGCGCAAGAGCAAGCGTAGCTCTGGCCCCAACGGGGCCGGCAAAGACTGCGACAGTTGCTGCATGGCAGCTTGCAAGGCCAGTCCTGCCTGCAAGCTCAAGGCCAATGACAAGACAAAATCCGGCAACTGCCGTCGAAGCAGCTCCAGCCGTCTTCGTTCCATCCAACGCAACACCACCAATGGTGTCGCCGCAACAAACACTGTTACAGCGACTGCCAGCCAGAACGACTGAATCAGCCACCACGCCAGCAATAAGCTCACGGGCAAGAGTCCCCAGGCCAGGCCCCCAAGATAGTGACTGCGCACAAAAACAAAATGTGACTGCAAACTACGTTCAGACTGTCCGAGCAACTGCTGTCTGTAATGCATGAGCAGCCGGTGCCCCAAACGCAAGCACACATAGGCCAGCAAGCCAGCGCCACAAACTGCCAGCAAGATACTCAAAAGCCTCATGCTTGCTCCCCTGACTGAAAGAGATGTTCGGACCTGAGGCCACTGGCTGCAAAGCCCAGTTCAGGGCGATAGCAGTACAAGGTCTGTAACTGGATACGCTGCGCCTCGATGCCGGTAAGCTCCACAATTTCATGAACCAGGCGCCTGCCATCGGGCAAGCGGCTCAGTTGCACGATAATATGCAAGGCCCGGGCGATATGTTCACGCACCACCTGCAAGGGCAAGTCCAGACCAGCCATCAACACCATGCCTTCCAGACGCGACAAGGCATCCCGAGGCGTGTTCGCGTGCAAGGTTCCCATTGAGCCTTCATGCCCGGTATTCATGGCTGACAACATGTCGAAGGCCTCCGCTCCACGGCACTCCCCCACCACGATCCGGTCAGGCCTCATCCGCAAGGCCTGGCGCAGCAAACTTCGTATATCTACCTGTCCCTGACCCTCTGCATTGGCGGGGCGGGCTTCCAGCGCAACCCAATTGCTATGCTGCAGCTGCAGCTCGGCCGCATCCTCCAGCGTCACCAGGCGCTCACCCTCATCAATACAGGTACTGAGAACATTGAGCAGTGTGGTCTTACCGGTCCCTGTTCCACCGGACACCAGAATATTGCAACGCCGTTGCACTGCCTGCCGCAGAAATGCGCCCATCTCTGAAGACAGACTACCCATCTGCAACAAATCCTCCAGACCGAGGCGGCGCTTGGGAAATTTGCGTATGGTCACGCAGGTTCCCTTGACGGCGATGGGCGACAGGACCGCATGGAAACGGGACCCATCTGCCAGTCGCCCATCCACGGCCGGAGAACTGATATCCAGGCGTCGTCCCAGCGGCGCCAGAATTCGGTCGATGACGGCGCGCAAGGCTGCATCGCTACTGAACACCATGGGATGAGCCTGCAGCCGTCCGGCCTTTTCCACAAACACCCGGTCATAACGATTGACCATAATCTCCGAAACAGCCGGGTCAGCCAGCAAAGGCTCCAAGGGCCCCAGACCCACCGCCTCCGCGCATACACTGGCCTGCAATCGGGCCTGCTCAGGGGGCGGTAGCGCACATTGCGTCTGAATCAGACGGCCCAGACAATCAAACGCCTCCTGTTCAAGCTGCTTGTCCGTTACGCGAGACAGATCGCGACGCTCCAGGTCCAAGGCCGATAACAAAGCCTGGTGCAAGCGCTGCTGCTCTTGCCTGAACAGCTCGCTGTTTGATAAAAGTGGCGCCCCCTGCCCCTGCACATGTTCAATCTGCTCCTTACCGGATGTCTGATCCGCTTTGGACGGAGCAGACACTGATACAGGTATGGAAGCAGCAGTTGCTACGGCCATCGCCGACACCCGCGTTTCTGGCTCAGTCATGGGGGGCGCAGAGCCAGGTCGTGGTGGCGACCCCAAGCCAGCAATGCGCAGTTTGAACCCCCCGGCAGTGAGCACGTCACCGACACGCAACGGCCCATCGTCGTACACCCTTTTGCCGTTGAGCTGCACCCCTGTCAAGGAGCCATGATCCTGGATATACACCGCTCCCGCCCGATTCAGCAGGCTGGCATGCTGACGCGCGATACGCCAGGAGGGCAGGACTACGTCACAGGCCGGGTCGCGGCCTATGAGCGCTGGCAAACGAAGGGTGCAGGAACGAGTTGTCCCCAACTCCGACTCAAGTTCAAGGTTCAACACGAAACACCTCGCTCTGTGGCTCTACCCATTGCGACCATCGACCTTGGCGGCTACCCTCGGACAGGGCACGAACAGGCGTATTCAACCGCGGTGCATCAGGGAAGCCCTGCTCCAGCCACTGAGCGGCATTCGCCTGCCGGGCCAGCAAATCAGGATGTTCGGCCGCCACCAAAGTGGGGGTCACAAATACCGCCAGCTCTGTTTCCTGCCGGGCAAACCGTTCAGAACGAAACAGGGCTCCCAATACCGGCAGACTAGCCAGTCCCGGCAAGCGATCCATATGCATGGACTCTTCCCGCGATATGAACCCGGCCAAGACCAGTGTTTGACCCGAACGTACGTTGAACTCGGTCGACGCCCGCCGGGTTTTCAAGGATGGCCCGGCAGGCTGGGACAGACTGGCATCCACGGAACTGACTTCCACCTCGATCTGTGATCGGACCAGCCCCCCTCGCTCGACGCGCGGAACGATGCGCAGCGATACACCGTAGGGCTTGAAGCTGGTCCTGCTGTTTCCTTTGTCGTCGGTGGTGGTATAAGGCAGCTCGCCCCCTGCCAGAAATTCGGCCTGTGAACCGCTGCGCGCCAAAAGCTGCGGTTGGGCCAGCACCAACGCGTGGCCCTCCTGCGCCATGGCCTGGACGCGTGCGGACATCAAGGCCCCGACGCCAAAAAAGGCGGCCCCCTGACTGGCAGGAAAAGCCAAGGGCAGCACCGCTTCGCCAGGACGATCCAAAAACTGATGCGTCGCTGCGTCCCAGGCACCGCCCATGCTCAAGCCACCTTGGGACTGCCCCTGCCAGCGTACACCCAATTCGCGCAAACTGTTGCGCGGCACCTCGACCACCTGCACATCAAGCAAAACCATGGGCTCCCAACCATCTTGCTGCGTGAAATCCAATAATTGGGGATGCTCCTGGCTCAAGGCCTGAATACGCTGCTTGTCCTGATCACTCAGTCCCTCTCCTTCCAGCACCAGCTTGCCGCCTAGTTCACTGATGCGAAGCTCTGGAATACGCTCCAACAAACTTCGTAACTCCGCCAAAGTCTGCCTGTGATTTTCGGGTAGCACCTCAATCTGATAAGACTGGCTTTTTCCTGCCAGAGACCAGACCTGCACTACCGTGCTGCCCGTCTTGCGTGCGAACAGAATCAGCTCACCGGACTCGGTCGTGACCGCATGGACAATATCGCCATCTCCTACCGCCACCCGCTCAACCTGCGTATCAGGCAGCACCATCAGCTCACCGACTTGCAGCCCCAGATCCCGAGCTGCACTTTGCACGCTGACGAGCAGCAAGGCGGCAACAAGCATTCCCAACACCAAGCGCCTAGACCCCGATCGATTCATGCTCATGGCTGCGGTCCCAATGAAAAGCTGTCAGGCATATCAAGCCAGCCCAGACGCTCTGCTTCTGCCTGAACCTGCTGCCCTCCCGGCCTGTTGCCATACAGCACCTGCACGGGCGGCCTGGCCACCACACTCTGTCCCAGCCCCAAAATATCAGCCAGCTCTCCCCGGACTGCCGCCTGATGGGGAGTGTGGTCCTCGGGGTTACGCAACAAAGCACTGATACGCCCATGCTGCCTGGCCGCCAGCAACTTCAAGGCATCGTCGGGGCCAACATCCAGCGTCAAGGTGTTGAAGACATCCTTATCCGTGCGCATCGTTGCAGAAGCCTCACCCGACTTTTGCCCAGTCGCCAGAACCAGTACCGACTGCAGCAAAGGAGCCGTCACCCGCCTTTGTCTGTCCTCGAAACTGACATAGATATCAATCAAGTCTCCTGGCCGGATCAGGCCCGACACCGAGCTGATCGCATCGACCGGCACCGTCAAGGCACGCCTGCCGGATAAGAGCTGCTGAGAGAAAGGGCCGCTGGCCTCCTGCACATGCGCATTGCTAATCAGATCACCTGCCCGTAATGGCTGGCTGAGTACCCGTCCCAACAAGTTCTCAAACTGTGCTGCGTCCCAGCTATCGCTGGGCACCAAGTCGGCAGGAAAGGCTCGCGCCGCCAGATGCTCCGCTTGCAGCACCGTTCCCGCAGGCAGGCTGGAGGCCGCTACCACCCTGTCCAGATGGGCACGCTGCGCAGCCTGTCGCAAAGCCTGCTCCTGCCGCTCCAGGTAACGGCTGCTGGCCCCCGCCGCCATCAGGCCAGCCAATAAAGCCAGGAGGCCAAAGCCGACGCTGGGATGACGGCATAGCCAAAGAAATTTTGCCCGAATCATGACGCCTCCTTCTCACAGGCACGGCAGATCACGAGCAAATAGGCTTGCTGCTCGTGTTCCAGTTCCATTACATCTAGTTCGGCGGGACCTCTTCGCCAGTAACGTCCATCCGTTTCCGCACCCCACTTGTTGCGGCGCAACTCCGCTTGCCAGCCTGGCTCAGCCAGCAGCAGCCAGCTTTGCGCCTCTCCCGGTTGTTCGTGTTGCCACAAAACGGTGCCAGCTACGGGTGCTACTGCCTGAATATATGAGGGAACAACCGTCTGAGCCGGCTCGGAAACACTTAACAAGCCTGACAGAGTGGGTGCCGCTATATCGTCCACCCACAGCACACAGTTTCT